>NZ_JBCGCS010000002.1:197392-514074 GCF_038594925.1 Achromobacter sp. JD-1
TCGAACGCAATGCTGAAAGACTTACAGCACCGACTTGAGCAGCTTGCCCATTTCGGAGGGGTTGCGCGTGGTGCGGATGCCGCAAGCTTCCATGACTTCCAGCTTGGCGTCGGCCGTGTCGGCGCCACCGGAGATCAGGGCGCCAGCGTGGCCCATGCGCTTTCCAGGAGGAGCGGTGACACCAGCGATGAAGCCGACGACCGGCTTCTTCATGTTGTCCTTCGCCCATTCGGCGGCGTTGACTTCGTCGGGGCCGCCGATTTCGCCAATCATGATGACGGCGTCGGTGTCGGGATCGTCATTGAACATCTTCAGAACGTCGACGTGCTTCAGGCCGTTGATGGGGTCGCCACCGATACCGACGGCGCTGGATTGACCCAGGCCCAGTTCGGTGACTTGCGCCACGGCTTCGTACGTCAGGGTGCCCGAACGGCTGACGATGCCGATGCGGCCCTTGCGGTGGATGTGACCGGGCATGATGCCGATCTTGATTTCGTCCGGCGTGATCAGGCCGGGGCAGTTCGGGCCCAGCAGCAGCGTCTTGCTGCCCTTGGCCTTCATGCGGTTCTTGACGTCCAGCATGTCGCGAACGGGGATGCCTTCGGTGATGCAGATCACCAGATCCAGTTCGGCTTCGACAGCTTCCCAGATGGCGGCGGCGGCGCCGGCGGGCGGCACGTAGATGACGGACACGGTTGCGCCGGTGTCGGCCTTGGCTTCCTTCACCGAAGCGAAGATCGGCACGCCTTCAAAGTCTTCACCCGCTTTCTTGGGGTTCACGCCGGCCACGAAGGCGGCTTTGCCATTGGCATACTCACGGCACATACGGGTGTGGAACTGGCCCGTCTTGCCCGTGATGCCCTGGGTGATGACTTTGGTGTCCTTGTTGATCAGAATCGACATTTGTGAATCCTTGGCAATTTCTTTTACCGCCGGGCCGACCCTAGGTGGAAAGCGCCCCCTTGGGGGGCAGCTAGCCACGAAGGGGCGCGGCGAGGGGGCATATTTACTTGACGGCGGCTACGACGCGGGTGGCCGCTTCGGCCATCGTGTCGGCGCTGATGATCGGCAGACCGGAGTCGGCCAGCATCTTCTTGCCGAGTTCTTCGTTGGTACCCTTCATGCGCACGACCAGCGGCACGTTCAGGTTGACGGCCTTGCAAGCCGCGATCACGCCTTCGGCGATGACGTCGCAGCGCATGATGCCGCCAAAGATGTTGACCAGAATGGCCTTCACGCTCTTGTTCGCGAGCATGATCTTGAACGCTTCGGTGACCTTCTCGGCCGTTGCGCCGCCGCCGACGTCCAGGAAGTTGGCCGGCTCGCCGCCGAACAGCTTGATGGTGTCCATCGTGGCCATGGCCAGACCGGCGCCGTTCACCAGGCAGCCGATGTTGCCGTCGAGCTGGATGTAGGCCAGGTCGAACTTGCTGGCTTCGATTTCAGCGGGATCTTCTTCGTCCAGGTCGCGGTAGGCGACGATTTCCGGATGGCGGAACAGGGCGTTGGAGTCGAAGTTGAACTTGGCGTCCAGGGCGATGATGTTGCCCTTGCTGTCGCGGTTCAGCGGGTTGATTTCAACCAGCGACGCGTCGGTGTCCATGTAGCACTGATACAGCTTCTGGAACACGTCCACGGCTTGGGCGGTGGAGTCGGCGGGCAGGCCGATCGCGTTGGCGATCTTGGTGGCTTGCTCGGCGGACAAGCCGGTCAGCGGGTCGATGTATTCGGTGATGATCTTCTCGGGCGTGGAGTGAGCCACTTCCTCGATGTCCATGCCGCCTTCGCTGGAGGCAATGAAGGCAACCTTCTGCGTGGCGCGGTCAGTGACCAGCGACACGTAGTATTCCTTCTGGATGTCGGCGCCGTCTTCGATGTACAGGCGACGAACCTTCTGGCCTTCCGGGCCGGTCTGGTGCGTGATCAGCTGCATGCCCAGGATTTCCGAGGCCAGCTTGCGCACGTCGTCCAGCGAGCGCGCCAGCTTGACGCCACCGCCCTTGCCGCGGCCGCCCGCGTGAATTTGTGCCTTGACGACCCACACCGGTCCACCCAGCTTTTCAGCGGCAGCCACGGCCTCGTCGACGGAAAGAGCGGGGATCCCGCGCGGCACCGGGATGCCAAATTGCTTCAGCAGTTCCTTGCCTTGATACTCGTGGATTTTCATGTGTTACCTGTCAGGACGTATGAGAAAGAGAAGGTGAATCGGAGGACGAATCGGCCGATGCCTCAGCGCTGCCCCCCGTGTACCACTTGGGATAGTGCTCAGCCACCACCGGACCGTCAGTGCTCAACGCATGACAGCCGTCCAATTGGAAAGGACGCCGGTTCGGGTTGGGATCCTGCCGCCGGCGGTTGGCCATGGTCTGGACCGCCGCGGTGGGAAGCACCTGCGACAGCTCGGTCATGTGCGTACAGCCCTCTACATGCCCGAACCGCTCCTTGACCTGGCGGCGGAATCCCTTGAGCAGATTCATGCCGATCAAATCAGTGTAAGCCGGCTCGATGGCCATGCAATGACCGCCATAAGGAGCCGCATCATAGACAGCCCGCGCGTCCAGGATCGAGTATTCCTCGTCGATGGTGATGCGCAGATGCATATGGTGGATGGGCTGCCCGGCCTTGAACATCTTGCCGTCGCTCTTGGGGAAATCGTACGCCTTGACGTCGATCAGTTCGGCTTCCAGGTCCCAATTACCGTCCTCGCGCGCATACGACTGCACACGTATGGAACGCGTGTGCAGCGGTTGGCGAGGGTAATCCGGCGGTGGCAAGGGCATGCTGGGGGCCTGCGGGGCGAAGATGGCCTGCGCATGGTGCGCGGCAACAAAACCTTGAAAGTATAGCGCAGCCGGCCTTGGATCAAATGCCGGGTTTGCGGCCCGGGCCTACGCCCACCACCGGCTTTTGCCCTGCCCCCGGGGCGGCGGGCACGAAAAAAACCCATGGAAGGCGCTGCCGGGCGCCTTCCATGGGGTTTACACAGACGGACCTGAGCGCGGCGGCGTCAGGCGGACTGGCGCAGTGCGCGAGCGGCTTGCACCATGCCGAGCAGCGCGGCTTCGGTTTCCGGCCAGGCGCGGGTCTTCAGGCCGCAGTCCGGGTTCACCCACAGGCGTTCCTTGGGCAGGCGGGCGGCCGCCTTTTCCATCAGGCCCACCATCCAGTCCACCTCCGGCACGTTCGGCGAGTGGATGTCGTACACGCCCGGACCGATGTCATTGGGATAGTCGAAATCTTCAAACGCCTTCAACAATTCCATATTGGAGCGCGACGTTTCGATGGTGATCACGTCCGCGTCCATGGCTGCGATGGATTCAATGATGTCGTTGAACTCCGAATAGCACATGTGCGTATGAATCTGGGTTTCGTCGCGCACGCCGGCCGTCGACAGGCGGAAGCAATCCACCGCCCAGTCCAGATAGGTCTTCCAATCGGCGCGGCGCAGCGGCAGGCCTTCGCGGATGGCCGGCTCATCGATCTGGATGACGCTGATGCCAGCCGCTTCCAGGTCCACGACTTCGTCGCGCAGGGCCAGCGCCAGTTGACGGCAGGTCTGCTCGCGCGGCTGATCGTCACGCACAAACGACCATTGCAGGATGGTGACCGGACCCGTCAACATGCCCTTGACGGGCTTGTCGGTCAGCGATTGCGCATACGACGACCAGCCCACCGTCATCGGCGCGGGGCGCGCCACGTCGCCAAAAATGATCGGCGGCTTGACGCAGCGCGAGCCGTAGCTTTGCACCCAGCCGTTCTTGGTGAAGGCAAAACCGGCCAGCAGTTCGCCGAAGTATTCCACCATGTCGTTGCGTTCGGGCTCACCGTGCACCAGGACGTCCAGGCCGACCTTTTCCTGAAAGCGGATGACTTCCTCGATTTCCTTGCGGATGGCGGTTTCGTAGCCGGAATCCGTCAACGCGCCCGCCTTCCAATCACGGCGCAGTGCACGGATTTCGGCGGTTTGCGGGAAGGAACCGATCGTGGTCGTCGGGTAGGCGGGCAAGCCCAAGTGTTCTTGCTGGCGGGCGATGCGGCCGGCAAACGGCGCGCGGTCGCGCGACACGGCGGCGGCACTGGCCATCCGTTGGCCCACCACCGGGTTATGGATGCGAGGCGACGAGCGGCGGGCAGCCAGGGCGGCGCGTTGCTTGATCAGGCCGTCTTGCACGGACGCATCCGTCGCGTTTTCCAGTGCGCGACCCAACAGGCTCAGTTCTTGCAGCTTTTGCGCGGCAAACGACAGCCAGCTCTTGATCTCGGCGTCCAGTTCCGTCTCGTTGGTCAGGTCCACCGGCACGTGCAACAGCGAGCACGACGGGGCCAGCCACAGGCGGTCGCCCAATTGCTGCTTGACGGGCACCAGCGCCGCGATGGCCGCGTCCAGATCGGTGCGCCAGATATTGCGGCCGTTGATGACGCCCGCGGACAGCACCTGGTCGGCTCGCAGGCCGGCCACGACGTCGGCCAGTTGTTCCGGCGCGCGCACCAGATCCACATGCAGGCCGGCCACGGACAGCGCCTGCGCGGTAGCCAGGTTGTCCTTCAAACCGTCGAAGTACGTGGCGACCAGCAGCTTGACCGGGCTTGCAGCCAGCGTGTCATACACCTGTTTGAATGCATCACGCCACGCTTGCGGCAGGTCCAGCACCAGGATCGGCTCATCAATCTGCACCCATTGCACGCCTTGCTTGGCAAAGCGGGCAAACACTTCTTGGTACACCGGCAGCAACGCGGCCAGCAGTTGCAGCTTGCCTTCGTCGGCCGGGCCACCCGCAAAGGCGTCGCCCTTGCCTAGATACAGCCAGGTCAGCGGACCCGGGATCACCGGCTTCACAGCGTGGCCCAGCGCCTGGGCTTCCTGGATCTGCTCGAACAGGGACTCGCGGGCAATACGAAAGGTCTGGCCCGGCACCAGCTCCGGCACGATGTAGTGGTAGTTGGTATCGAACCATTTGGTCATTTCGCAAGCGGCGGCGGGCTTGCCCGACGGCGCGCGGCCACGCCCCATGCGGAACAGCGTGTCCAGCGTCACCGGCTCGTTGTCTTTCTGGCCGAAGCGGGCGGGCACGGCGCCCAGCAACGTGCTCCATTCCAGAATCTGGTCATACCAGGCGAAGTCGCCCACGGGCACGAATTGCAGGCCGGCCGCCGCCTGCAGCTTCCAGTGCTTGGCGCGCAGTTCGCGACCCGATTCTTCCAGCGCTTTGGCAGTTTGCTTGCCCGCCCAATAAGCCTCGACAGCACGCTTCAATTCGCGCTGCGCACCGATACGGGGGAACCCCAAATTATGAATAGTAGTCATGAGAACACCGCCGTTAGACAAAATTTGTTCAAGTGACGGCTATTGTGCAGGCAAAGTTAAATGAATCAAAATCAATCTCTACATTCATAAGATGAGTACTTTTCATATAATGCGCGTTCGTATCCGCCATGCTGGGGCCTCATGCTAGAAATCCGCCATCTTGAAACGCTGACCGCCATCCGTGACGGCGGCAGCCTGCAGGAAGCCGCCGAACGGCTGCACCTGACCCAGTCCGCCTTGTCGCATCAGTTGCGTGACCTGGAAACGCGGCTGGGCACGCCCTTGCTGAACCGCCGCACCCGCCCCGCCCGGCTGACGACGGCGGGCTTGCGCGTACTGGCGCTGGCCGATGAAGTGTTGCCCCGCATCCGCGCCACCGAACGCGATCTGCAACGGTTGGCGGCCGGCCGCAGCGGCCGGCTGCATCTGGCCATCGACTGCCATTCCTGCTTTCAGTGGTTGATGCCGGCGCTGGATGCCTTTCGGATGCAGTGGCCCGACGTGGCGCTGGATCTGTCGGCGGCATTCTCGTTCGCGCCCCTGCCCGCCTTGGTGCGCGGCGACCTGGATCTGGTCATCACATCCGACCCGCAGCCTTTGGACTCGGTGGAGTACCTGCCGCTGTTCAAGTACGAACTGGTGCTGGCCGTGTCGGAATCGAACCCCTTGGCCGCCAACAAATTCATCACGCCCGAGCAGTTGGCGGATCAGACGCTCATCACCTATCCAGTGGACAAGCAGCGGCTGGACGTATTCACCGCCTTTCTGGACCCCGCCGACGTTGAGCCGGCCGCCGTCCGCAAGGCCGAATTGACGCCCATCATTGCGCAACTGGTGGCCAGCAACCGTGGCGTGGCGGCGCTACCGAATTGGGCGCTGACCGAATACATGAATCAGGGGTGGTTGCGGCTGTGCCGACTAGGGCCGCAGGGCGTCTGGCGCACGCTGTACGCCACCGTGCGCAGCGAAGACACGGACGCCTCCTACATTGATGAATTCCTGACCATCACGCGAGACGTCTGCTTCAAGACGCTGTCGGGCATCAAGTCGGCAAAGGCGTAAAAAAGCCGCCTGGGTGGGCGGCGGGGTATGCCAGGGGTCGGGAGGATCCGATCAGTCGATCAATTGCGCAGTGGATCAATCGTCCTCGCCTTCGCCCAAAATGCGCCGGATCACGTCGTGCGCGAACCCCCGGCTGGCCAGAAACCGCGCCTGCTTGGCGTATATGGCGCGGTCTTCCGGCTTGGCGTCGAAGCGCTTTTTCCATACTTCCAGCGCGCGGTCGTATTCCGTGGCGCGCAGCTGTTCTCGTAGTTCAGCGACTTGCGTGTCGTCCACGCCATGCTGGCGCAATTCCTGCACGATGCGCGCCGCGCCCTGGCGGGATGCGCGGCGATGCACCAGACTTTGCGCAAACCGTTCGGTAGACAGCCAACCCTCTTTTTCCAGCGCATCCAGCACGCCTTCAATTTCATCGGCGTCTTCGGCGTAGGCAGCCAACTTGCGCGCCAATTCCTCGCGCGCGTGCTCGCGCCGCGACAGAAAGCCCACGGCGCGCATCTTCAGCGATGGCCCTTTGCGGGCTGGCTTGCCGCCTTCAGGGGCGGCGGCTTCGTCTTCCGCGCCGGAGGCACTGCCAGAGGCACGATCCGCGGCTCGCCCAGATGCACGACCAGATGCACGACCAGATGCGGAGCCCATACGCGATCCGCCACGCGCGTTGCCCCGCTGTTCGGAACTGCGCTGCCAGGTGTCTGGCTCGACCGAGGATGCCGCCGCCTCTCGTTCGCGGCGCGCGTCCGAGCTGCGCCGCAAACCTTCCGGCTTGGCGACGGTTTCAAATTCGTCATCCAACTTGGCGCGAAGGCGGTCGGCTGACGCGGGGGTCGGTTTCCAGCTCATGCGCTTCCTGCTATGCAAAACGGCAGGCCCATCATGGCGCCTGCCGCGTGTAGCCGGCTAGCTAGCCGGCACAAAATCTGCCAAAGCTGCCAAGCTGCCAAAGCCGCCAGCACAACCTGGCTGGCGGACGAAGGCTGGCTTATTCGGCGGTGTCTTCCGCCGTGGGCACGAACTCGGCGGCACGGCTGACGATGCCCTGGTTCTCGCGAACCCGGTTTTCGATTTCGATGGCCATGTCGCGGTGCTCTTTCAGGTATTCGCGGACATTGTCCTTGCCCTGGCCGATGCGGTTGCCGTTGTAGCTGTACCAGGCGCCGGACTTGTCGACCACGCTGGCAGCCACGCCCAAATCAATGATTTCGCCTTCACGCGAAATGCCGGCGCCATACATGATGTCGAATTCGGCCTGCTTGAACGGCGGCGCAACCTTGTTCTTCACGACCTTGACGCGGGTTTCGTTGCCGACGACCTCGTCACCCTTCTTGATGGAGCCAATGCGGCGGATGTCCAGGCGCACCGAGGCGTAGAACTTCAGCGCGTTACCGCCGGTGGTGGTTTCGGGATTGCCGAACATGACGCCGATCTTCATGCGGATCTGGTTGATGAAGATGACCATGCAGTTGGTGCGCTTGATCGTGGCCGTCAGTTTGCGCAGCGCCTGGCTCATCAGACGGGCTTGCAGGCCCGGCAGGGAATCGCCCATTTCGCCTTCGATTTCAGCCTTGGGCACCAGCGCCGCCACCGAGTCGATGACGATCAGGTCAACCGAACCCGAGCGCACCAGCGCGTCGGTGATTTCCAGAGCCTGTTCGCCCGTGTCCGGCTGCGAGATCAGCAGATCGGTCAGGTTCACGCCCAGCTTGTTGGCGTATTGGACGTCAAGCGCGTGTTCGGCGTCGACAAAGGCGCAGGTGCCGCCGATTTTCTGCATTTCGGCAATGACTTGCAGGGTCAGCGTCGTTTTACCGGACGATTCCGGGCCGTAGATTTCAATCACGCGGCCGCGCGGCAAGCCGCCGACGCCCAGCGCGATATCCAGACCCAACGAGCCCGTGGAAACCACCTGGATGTCGTGCGAGACCTCGTTATCGCCGTAGCGCATGATCGAGCCCTTGCCGAACTGCTTTTCGATCTGGGAAAGCGCGGCGGCAAGCGCCTTGGCCTTTTCCGAAGCGGCGGCCTTGGTGGTTTTGTCGTCCATGTAGAGTCCTGTCTGTAACGTATCTGGTGGTTGCGGCGTCAAGAGCCTGAAACTTGAACCGCAGCGTGCTGTTTCGAATCAGGTTCAGATTATTGCATCGGATTGTACTGTACAAAAAACCAGTGTGCCAGAGTTTTCACGTATTCCCTGAGTGGGCAACTCCAGTCCCGTATGACAGAATCGAAGCCGACCCCGGCGTTCCCCTCTGCATTTTGCAGCGATCCCTTTTGCCGCTTCCCTTGCCGCTTCCCATTGCAGCCTCATGCGTATCCTGATCGCCGAAGACGACAGCATTCTGGCCGATGGCCTATCCCGGTCACTGCGCCACAACGGCTACGCCGTTGACGCCGTGCGCGACGGGCTTGCCGCCGATTCGGCGCTGGCCGCTCAAGCGTTCGATCTGCTTATCCTTGACTTGGGCCTGCCTCAGTTGGCCGGTCTGGAAGTACTGCGCCGCCTGCGCGCCCGCAACTCTGCCCTGCCCGTCCTGATCCTCACGGCGGCCGACAGCATCGAGCAGCGCGTGAAGGGCCTGGACCTGGGCGCGGACGACTACATGGCCAAGCCCTTCGCCCTGTCCGAACTCGAGGCACGGGTGCGCGCCTTGACCCGGCGCGGCGCGGGCGGCGGCGCCACGATGCTCAAGCACGGCCGGCTGCTTTTTGACCAGACCGGTCGCGTGGCCATCGTCGACGATCAGACGCTGGACCTGTCCGCGCGCGAAGTCAGCCTGCTGGAAATCCTGCTGACGCGCAGCGGTCGCATGGTCAGCAAGACGCAGTTGGTGGACCACCTGTGCGAATGGGGCGAGGAAGTCAGCACCAACGCCATCGAAGTCTACGTGCACCGCCTGCGCAAGAAGCTGGAGCCCAGCGGCGTAAAGATCGTGACGGTGCGCGGCCTGGGCTATTGTCTGGAGCGGGACCAGGGTGCCGCGTACCTCGCCAGTTGATGCCCGGCCAGAGCCACTGAATCAGGAAGCGCTGGATATCATGCAAGCGGGGTCCAAGGGCCCAAGCTTTGCACCTCCGCAGCGCTCGCTGCTGGGCGAAATCCTGGACTGGATGCTGGCGCCGCTGTTCCTGCTGTGGCCCATGAGCGTCGCCATCACTTATGTGGTTGCCCAGAATATCGCCAACGTGCCGTATGACCGCGCCTTGGCCAATAATCTGCATGTCTTGACCCGGCAGGTCCATGCGCAGGACGGCCGCGCGGTGCTCAAGATGACGGACGCCGCGCGTGACGTGTTGCGCGCGGACGAGACCGACAGCGTGTTCTGGCTGGTGCTGGGTAGCCGCGGTGAATACCTGGGGGGCGACCGCGCCCTGCCGCTGCCGGCCACCGTGGGCCAACCGCGCCCGGGCGAAGTCCAGTACGAAGACGACACCTTGCGTGGCTTCGGCATCCGCCTGGCGTTCACGTGGGTGGACCTGAACCTGGCCAACACGCAGCCCGCGCTGCTGCTCGTGGCCGAGACCGTGGAAAAGCGCACGCAGTTGGCCAACGACATCATCAAGGGCGTGATCATTCCGCAGTTCGTGGTGCTGCCGATCGCGGTGCTGCTGGTGTGGTTCGGCCTGTCGCGTGGGGTGGCTCCACTGAACGCGCTGCAGCAACGGTTGCGCGCGCGCCGGCCCGACGACCTGTCGCCCATTGACGAGCGGGCGGCGCCGTCCGAAATCGCGCCGTTGGTGGCCGCCATGAATGACCTGCTGGACCGGCTGTCGGCCAACGTCCAGGCCCAACGCCGTTTCGTGGCGGACGCCGCGCACCAGTTGAAGACACCGCTTGCCGGCCTGCGCACGCAGGCCGAACTGGCCTTGCGCGACGCCAGCCCCGAAGAAATGCAGTCGAGCCTGCGGCAGTTGGTGACGGGATCCGAACGCGCTACCCGACTGGTCAACCAGTTGCTGCTGCTGGCCCGCGCTGAAAACCCCAGCGCGATCGGGCTGACGCGCACGGACCTCAACGCCATTGCCTACGAGCAGGCCATGCACTGGGTGCCGCAGGCGCTGTCGCTGAGTACCGACCTGGGGTTTGAAGGATCCGACGAACCCGTCAACATCAACGGCAACCCCCTGCTGCTTGCCGAGCTGCTGAACAATCTGGTGGACAACGCGCTGCGCTACACACCGCTCGGCGGCCACATCACCGTGCGTGTGATGCGCCATGGCGACCAGGCGCTGCTGGAAGTGGAGGATTCAGGCCCGGGCATCCCGCCAGACGAACGGGAACGCGTATTCGACCGCTTCTACCGTGTGCTGGGTACGGCATCCGACGGTAGCGGCCTGGGGCTGGCGATCGTGCGCGAGATTGCGCAAAAGCACGGGGCCAGCGTGCTCATCAACGACCACCCCAACCCGCACTCGGACCTGCCGGGCACACGCATCAGCGTGGTGTTCCCGCTTTACATGGACGCGCCGGATTCGTACGAAAGCTAGGTCTGCTACGCACTTCAGCCCGATAGGGACTATCCCTAGCCGCGCACGCAACAGTTACTATTAGTTTCAATTTTAAGATTCGAGTAAGGGTTACGTCAGAACCTCGTCAGGGTTGCGCCTCAATGTTGCGTAAGGCTCGGTGTCGGTGCGTCGGCAAAGAGCTAAGCACGGCGGAAAACCGCCGGCCATAAAACGAGGAGACATCATGAGCACAACAACCATGGCAGGCCGCGGCCCTTCCGCGGAACCGCGCCCGATGACCAAGGAAGAACGCCGCGTCATCTTCGCGTCATCCTTGGGCACGGTTTTCGAGTGGTACGACTTCTATCTCTACGGCTCGCTCGCGGCCATCATCGCATTGCACTTTTTCTCGGGCGTGAATCCCACCGCGGGCTTCATCTTCGCCCTGCTGGCGTTCGCCGCCGGTTTTGCCGTGCGCCCATTCGGCGCACTGGTGTTCGGTCGGCTAGGCGACCTGGTCGGACGTAAGTACACCTTCCTGGTCACGATCGTGATCATGGGCTTGTCCACGTTCCTGGTGGGCGTGCTGCCCAGCTACTCCAGCATCGGCCTGGCCGCTCCGGCCATCCTGATCGTGCTGCGCCTGCTGCAAGGCCTGGCGCTGGGTGGCGAGTACGGCGGCGCGGCAACCTACGTTGCCGAACACGCCCCGCACGGCCGCCGCGGCTTCTACACATCGTGGATTCAGACGACCGCTACGCTGGGCCTGTTCCTGTCGCTGCTGGTCATCCTGGGCATCCGCACGGTCATGGGCGAAGACGACTTCAAAGCCTAGGGCTGGCGCATTCCGTTCCTGATCTCGGTGGTGCTGCTGGGCATCTCGGTGTGGATCCGTCTGCAACTGAGCGAATCGCCCACCTTCAAGCGCATGAAGGAAGAAGGCAAGGGCTCGAAGGCGCCGATCGCTGAATCGTTCGGTCAATGGAAGAACCTGAAGGTCGTGATCCTGGCGCTGCTGGGCCTGACCGCCGGCCAGGCCGTGGTCTGGTACACGGGCCAGTTCTACGCCCTGTTCTTCCTGACGCAAACGCTGAAGGTCGACGCCAACACGGCCAACATCATGATCGCCATCGCGCTCTTGATCGGCACACCGTTCTTCGTGATTTTCGGCGGGCTGTCCGACAAGATCGGCCGCAAGCCCATCATCATGGCGGGCTGCCTGATCGCCGCGGCGACGTACTTCCCGATCTTCCAAGGCCTTACGCACTTCGCCAACCCGGCGCTGGAGAAGGCCCAGGCCACGGCCCCGGTCACGGTGATTGCCGACCCCAGCACCTGCTCGTTCCAGTTCAATCCGGTGGGTACCTCGGCGTTCACCAGCTCTTGCGACATCGTGAAGTCATTCATGGCCCGCAACTCGGTGAACTACCAGAACGAAGCCGCGCCGGCTGGTTCGGTGGCCAAGGTCAAGATCGGCAACGACGAGTTCCAATCGTTCGACGGCAAGGCCATGGCTCCCGCCGACTTCAAGGCCCGGGCGGCGGAACTGGACAAGGCGCTGACCACGGCAATCCGCGGCCACGGCTACCCGGCCAAGGCGGATCCAGCGCAAATCAACTACGTCATGGTGGTGGTGCTGCTGACGATCCTGGTGCTGTACGTGACCATGGTCTACGGCCCGATCGCGGCCATGCTGGTTGAAATGTTCCCGACCCGCATCCGCTACACCTCGATGAGCTTGCCGTACCACATCGGCAACGGCTGGTTCGGCGGCTTCCTGCCTCCGGTCGCCTTCGCGGTAGTGGCCGCCACGGGCAACATCTACGACGGCCTGTGGTATCCGATCATCATTGCAGTCATGACCCTGGTCATCGGCACGCTGTTCGTGCGCGAATCCAAGGACAACGACATCAACGCATAAACGACCATCCCCCGCCGGGCGGGACTGCTGCGCCTGCCCGGCCTTGAAAGCTCCTTATGGAGCTTTTTTTTTGCCCTGAGCCGGCGGGCGCGGCCGCTTTCAGGACGATGTCAGACCCTCACGCTTAGACTGGCGCTTCAGATTACGGCCTTGCGGTAGATCGACTGACGATTGATCCCCCTGTCAGACGATTGCAGGGCTAGTGTTCTGACACCGATACCGCGTTCCCCGCGAGCCTTTTATGACGCGGTATTGTGTGCTCCCGTACCGGCCCGGCCTTTATTGAGCCGGGCCGCTTTTTTTTGTGCGCTTAACGACGCATGCCCACGCCGATGACCAGCACGCCCGCCACAATGGCGGCGATGCCGGCCCAGGTCGGGATCGGCACCGACTTCTCGGTTTCAGCCGTGGCCTTGACCGAACCTATCTGTAAAACGGTCTCTTCGGACTTGTAGTTAAAGCCTTTGTAGGCCAAAGCGGCAATGCCCAGGACGATCAGGATGGCGCCAATGATTTTCATGTTTTTCCTCTCCGGTTCTAAGTCGGTGCGCGGAAGTTAACGCATGGACCGCCCCCTGTCAGTGACAGAACGTGTCGCCTGTCGCAAGCGTATTGCACCGCTTCGGCAAACCGTCCGCGTCGTATAGAATCAACCCTTTTGGCCGACGCTCATGTGGTTCAAAAACCTCAAGATTTACCGCCTTTCCTCGCCGTGGACTCTCGTTGGCGACCAGCTTGAAGAAACGCTTGCGCGCCACGCCTACCAAGCGGGCAACAACCTTGAAATGCAAAGCCTGGGCTGGGTGCCGCCGCGCGAAAACGGCGGCCTGGCCCATGTGGTGAATGGCCAGATCCTGCTTAGCCTGCGCGCCGAAAAGAAGCTGCTGCCGGGCACCGTCGTGAACCAGGTCGCCAAGGCGCGTGCCCAGGAAATCGAAGAGCAGCAAGGCTACAAGCCGGGCCGCAAGCAGATGAAGGAAATCAAGGAACGCGTTACCGACGAACTGCTGCCGCGCGCCTTCAGCGTCTACCGCGACACGCGCGTCTGGATCGACCCGCAAAACCACTGGCTGGTGATCGACGCCGCGGCGTCGGCGAAGGCGGACGAAGTCATCGGCCTGCTGGCCAAATGCGTAGACCCGTTCCCGCTTGAAAACCTGTACGTGGCGCAGTCGCCCGCCTCCGCCATGACGGGCTGGCTGGCCGAAGACGAAGCGCCGTCGAACTTCAGCATCGACCAAGACACCGAATTGCGTTCGTCGGGCGAAAGCGGCGCGGCCATCCGCTACGTGAAGCACTCCATCGACGCCGACGACGTACGCCGCCACATCCAGTCGGGCAAGCAATGCACCCGCCTGGCCATGACGTGGGCTGACCGCATTTCGTTCGTGCTGACCGAAGGCCTGGACGTCAAGCGCGTATCGCCGCTGGACGTGCTGAAGGAAGGCAACGAAGGCGTAGCCGCCAACGACGATGAAAAGTTCGATTCCGACATGATGCTGATGACGGGCGAACTGGCCAAGATGATGGCCGAGTTGGTGGACGCGCTGGGGGGCGAGAAGAAGATTTGATGGGGGCGGTTGATTGACGGGTTGCGCGCGTTGGAGCGTTGGCATTCTTGCTGTGGGTGTCGCGCGCTTCACCCACCCTACGCTCCTTCGGGCGTGCTGCCTGTCAGGCGAGCACGCTGCGGTCGCGGCCGGCTAGTTTGGCTTGGTACAGGGCCTTGTCGGCGCGGTCGATCAGATAGGCATAGTCGGGATGGCCATCAAAGGTGGCCACGCCGATGCTGGCCGTGATGCGCAGGGCGCCAACCTCCGGAATCGTGAAATCATGGCGGCGGATCTCGGCGCCCAATTTCTGGGCGGCGGCCAGCGCGGCCTCTTCGCCCGTATCCACCAGCACCACCAGAAATTCTTCGCCGCCATAGCGGAACACGAAGTCGCTGGACCGACACGATTGGTGCACCACTTCGGCAAACTGGCGCAATACGTGATCGCCACCGGAGTGCCCGTGCGCGTCGTTGATGGCCTTGAAATGATCGATATCCAGCAACAGCACCGAAAAGCGGCTGCCCTGCCGGCTGGATATGGAGATCTCGCGTCCGATCACCGAGGGTAGAAACCGCCGGTTCAGCACATTGGTCAGCGGGTCGCTGCCGCTTTCTATCTCAGCCACCATGTCGAACAGGCCATTGAGCAGATGCTTGATGCGCGCCACCAGTTCCTGCAGTTCGCGCACCTGGTCAGGCATGGAAAGCTGGCGTTCGCGATCGTCCATCATCAGCCGCGGCAACACCACGTCATCCAGCCGCATGACGGCCTCGGTAATCTGGCCCAACGCGGGCGCGCTCTCGAACAGCACGCCGCCCTTGTGCTGCAGCCACAAGCCGAACTCCGATGCCGCCAGCCTGGGCAAGGCCTGTTCGGGTGCGCGGTAATGCAGCCCAATCAAGACCGCCTGACTCCATTCCAGCAGCGCGGCGCGCTGGCGTTCACGTTCGGTCGAAATGTTCTGCCCCAGCGCGAACAAGCGGTAAGCCTCGTCGTTGCGCGCGCCGCGATTGATGTCGCGCATGAAGGCGCGGCTCATCTGCTCGATGGCCAGATCAAAGAGATTACAGACGTACTGCGTGGCGATGGATGCGGACGTGCCATCCAGATCGCTTGCGCGCAGGCGTTCGGCAATTTCATTCTTCAGGACGCGCGCCCCCGCCATCACCAGATGAATCGGGATATGGACGCGAGCGTGCACTTCGCCCACCTTTTTCTGCGTGGCCATCAAGGCCACGATGTCGCCCTGGTCACGCACGCAAAGCAAACCCAGAAGCCAGTGTTTCATGCCCTTGTGCAGTCGCGTCGACACGATCTCATGCGACAGTCGCGGCCCGGCTTCAGCGTCCGCCAGCAAGGTGGAATAGAAGGCATCCACCAGCTCCTTGGCGCTATCACCCACCACGGCTGCCACCTGGCCGCGCGTATAGGCATCCACTGATTGATAGACCGCTTCCCAGGCCTGCGCGTTTGATGCGCTGAGGTAGCACGCTTGGTCGGCGCGGCTTGCCCACACTGGCAACGCGCTCTTGTTTGAAGACATAAGATCATCCGCCCCAAAGACGCCGCGCGTGTCTCGGAACGGCACGCGCTGGAAAAACCAGCGCGGATTATGCGCTAAAAGAATGTGGGCCCCTACCGGGGCCCACGCGCATGGGAACAACGCCGCCTATTCCAGGCCGTGAAACACCGAGTCATCGGGGCCCACGTGCGATGGATGTTGCCAGGTCACATCGCGCAGCGAATGCTGCACCAGGCCTTCAACGCCCAGAAGCACGGCAAAGATCGCCATGCGAATCGGAATGCCGTTATCGGTCTGGCGGAAGATGGCCAGGCGTGGATCGTGGTTCAGGTCCACGCTCAGGTCGTTGGCGCCCGGGCGGCTGTCGCGCGGCAGCGGGTGCATCACGATGGTTTCGGGGCTGCAGTACGCGTCGATGATGGCGCGGTTGATCTGGAAGTCGGGCGTGTAGCCTTCGTTTTCTTCGTTGGCGAAGCGCTCTTTCTGCACGCGCGTCGCGTAGATCACGTCCGCGCCCGCCAGGCCTTCCGCCAGCGATGTCTTCTGTTCAATGATGTTGCCGTTGCGGCTTGCCTGCTCAATGATGTAACTGGGCATCTCCAGCCCCTTGGGCGACACAAGCGAGAACTTCACGTTCTTGTACAGCGCCATCAGCTTGATCAGCGAGTGCACGGTGCGGCCGTATTTCAAGTCGCCGACCATGGCAATGTGCGCACCATCCAGCAATTTGCCCAAGCGCGAAAACTCGGTCAGGATCGTGTACAGATCCAGCAAGGCCTGGCTGGGGTGCTCACCCGGGCCGTCGCCGCCGTTGACCACCGGGATATTCGTGGCACGCGCGAATTCCGCAACCGAGCCCTGCTCGGGGTGGCGAATCACCATGGCGTCCACGTAGCCGCTCATGACGCGGCTGGTGTCGTAGATGGATTCGCCCTTGGCCATGGACGAAAACGTGAAGCCGGTCGTGTCGCACACCGAACCACCCAGGCGGCAGAACGCCGAACCGAAGCTGACCCGAGTGCGAGTGCTGGCTTCGAAGAACAGGTTACCCAGCACGGCGCCTTCCAGCACCCGCGACACTTTCTGGCGGCGCGCGATAGGCTGCATCATGTCGGCAACGCGGAACAGGTCTTCGACCGATTCGCGGGTGAACTGATCCACCGACAACAGTTGATTCTTGCCTTCCACCGCAATACGTTCACGCAGCGGGCCATCTTGTACGCTTTGCGTATATTTTTCCAGCAACACACCGTTTTGCACGATTTCGCTGACGAAACGCTGCACGACTTCCGGCATGGCGCGGAATTCCTGCGAGCCTTCGGGCAACAACCAGGTGTCCAACGCCCTGCGTTTCACGCCGATCCGGGTGGCGAACACGTCGCGCGTCAGGTTCAGGCGGCGCATGGCGTCGCGCAGGAAAGCTTGCTGGGAAATGGTCATGACAGGCCTCAGAGAAAGAGGATTTATATACGCACGGCGCATATTATTCCCAACGCAATCTCAAGTCCAACTTTTTTGCGTACACGGGTTTACCCGTGGTATTTACGCTAACGACTGGCGTAGGAGGTGGTTTGCTGCGCCTCGGGCACCGCTTGCCCTAGCGTGCACCAACATGCAGCGCAAAACGCCAAGGCGCTTAACAGATAACAGATCATGGCCAGCAATTGGGCGGGCCAATGCCCGCGCGTCATATGGCCCGTGTAGCCCTGCCGCAACAAGCTGACCTGCGCCAGATAGGCAAACAGCAAGCCGAGGCCTGACAACAGCAAGCCGGCCAGAAACATGGCTAGCGGCAATTGCAGGTCGGGCGCGGCGATATCCCCACCCACAATGCCCAGCGAGAAGGCCACCAGCATCAGCGCGGCGCCCCCATTCAGCCAGGCAAACAACCGGAACCCGCCCACCAGCGGTGCAAAAGACATCCCCGACGACCGGGTCTGCTGGGCGCGGGGGTCCATGCGATCAGCCTTCGTTGCCAGCGCGGCACGTGGGAGTTGCGCTTTGGATCGAGGCGCGCGCCGCAGCGAGCTCGGCCTTATCCCAGCGCCCCTCGCCCAGCACCGTCACCGTTACCTTGGACTTGGCCGGGCCATCGGGCTCGGCTGAAATCAATTCAAGCACCGTGGCGGGCTGGCCCACCTTGTAGACCTTGATTTCATCGGGCGCGCCCTTCTCGCCCAAGGTGTGGCGCCAGGCGTAAGCAACGCCATAGGGATGCTTCACGTTCACGTGGCAGGTGCGCACGTATTCACCACCACGGCGGAAGGCGGCTTGATAGTGGGTATCGACGCTGAAAGTCTCTTTCTGCACCGTCTCGGATTCGTAGACCCCGGTGCTCGCGCAGCCGGCCAACAATCCCAGCAGCGTTACACCCACCCATACTGACTTGCGCATGATTCTTCCCGCATTGAAATTCAGACTTCTGCGATTATGCCAGCGGCGGCAAAAAGGCCACGCATGAAATGCCAGGGCATTTCATGCGTGGCCTCAGGCGGGCTGACCGGATCAGCGTGCCGCCGCCTTACTTCGCAGCGCCTTCGATCTTCTCACCGCCGCGTTGGATGTCCTTGCCGGCGCCCGCAACAGTATTGCAGCCCGCCGAAAGCGCGGCGATCGAAAGCAGCATGACGAAAACAACCTTGTTTTTCATAAACATCTCCTGTCTGGGCGTGGAAACCGAAGCCAGCATACCGCAAAGGATGCTGATCGCGCATCACCCCGAAACACAAACCCGTAACCGTCTTTACACGACCGTGACATCCCCAGCCCGCGCGGGCTGTCGCGTAATTGCCGCCAATGGATTAGGATTCGCAAATGAACAGAAAACCCGCATCACACCATGCTGGCGCCGCCGTTGAGGGCTGGGGCTGGGAGCAGCCACAATGCCGTGGGCAGGCCGCTTTGGCATTGTTTATCGACGATCTGCACCGAATCCTGCAAGCCCATGCCGCCGGCAGACTTGCGGACAGCAGCACGCTGGTTGACGCCCAAGCGCAGGTGGACGAATTGCTTGCCCGCTATAACGAGATCAATGCCGCCCCCGAGATTTTCCTGGGCCAGACGGTTGAATTGAAAGAGGGCGTAGACCGCAATGGGGTGTCCCATACGGTGCCCATCTTTTCCGCCCGCCTCAAGCAATCGCTAGTGTCGATGCTGGGCCAGAGCCCTGGCTGACGCGATCCTGCAGCGTGGCTGAAGGCCGATCAAGAACCAGACCAGCTCTTAGGAGACCCACAATGAATTCAGACAACGTCGTAGAGTTTCTCCGTTTGCTGTCCCTGGACGTATCGCTGGGCGCGGCTGCCCAACATGCCGCGGGCCAAGCGGATGCGCCTCTCGCCCTGGCTCGCTTGGCCACGGCACACGGCTTGCCTTGCAGCGCCTCGGACTGGTCTTGCTTTGCCCGCGGTTGCCTGGATTCTTCCTCCGTCACCTTAACGGACGCCGGCCCGGCCGACGCCACCATTTGGCAACTGGTACAGGATCCTGCCAACGGCACTGGCATTCCCGCCAGCGCCATCACCCGCGTGATCGGTATCATTACTCAGCCAGAGGCTGGCGCCGCCCCCGTGGTGGGCCATGTGGTGGGCGACCTTGCGCCGCGCCCGCCGCTGGGCATGGCGCCCTACCCGTCTGGATCCTGAGCGTCACTATCGTGGCCGACCTTGGCGCTGGCCGGCCACATAGTCCAGCACGCCCTTAGCCGCCACCACACCGCTGGCCATGCAGGCCGTGAGCAAATAGCCGCCCGTAGGCGCCTCCCAATCCAGCATCTCGCCGGCGCAGAATACGCCGGGGGCTGATCGCAGCATCAGCCCGTCCGTGACGGACTTGAACGACACACCGCCCGCCGTGCTGATGGCTTCGTCCATCGGCCGCGCGCGCAGCAGCGTCAAAGGCAAGGCCTTGATCCGCAAGGCCAGGCGCGCCAGATCCTTGAAGTCTTCCGCGGGCGCGCATTCGCGTAGCAGCCCCGCCTTGACCCCCGTCAGCCCCATTCGGCTCTGCAAATGGCTGGACATGGAACGTGCGCCGCGCGGATGCGTGACCGCCGCGATAACCTTGTCCAGCGTCCAGTCTGGCGCCAGGTCCAACATCGCAACCGCGTGCCCTTCCGCGTCAATCCGGTCCCGCAACAACGCGGACAAGGCGTACACCAGGCTACCCTCGATACCCGATTCCGACACAACGAATTCGCCCTGGCGAGCTCGAGCGTCGCCAGTTTCGCCCGCACAGGACATGGCGACGGACTTGACCGGCTGACCCGCGTAACGCTCGGAAAAATGCCGCGACCACGCGACATCAAATCCGCAATTGGCAGGCCGTAGCGGCGCCACGTCAATACCGTGCGCCTGCAGCCCCGCGACCCACGCGCCATCGGACCCCAGCTTGGCCCAACTGCCGCCGCCCAAGGCCAGCACCACGGCATCCGCCGTCTTCGTGTGCACGCCTTCCGGCGTCTCGAAGCGCAGCGCAGCTACCGACACGGCCGTGCCTTGCGGCCACCCCAGCCAACGGTGCCGCATGTGGAACCGGACGCCGCTGGCGCGCAATCTTGCGAGCCAGGCGCGCAACAAGGGGGCGGCTTTCATTTCCTGCGGAAAGACGCGGCCCGACGATCCCACAAATGTCTCGATGCCCAACTGATGCGCCCATTCCCGCAGCGCGGTCGCGTCCATCACTTGCAACCATGGGGCAAGCTGCGCGGCCCGCGCGCCGTAGCGTGCCAGGAACGGTGCCGCGGCCTCGCTGTGCGTCAGGTTCAACCCACCCCGACCCGCCATCAGGAATTTTCGGCCTACCGACGGCATGGCGTCGAACACGTCAACCTGCACGCCTTGCGCGGCCAGGCGCTCAGCTGCCATCAGGCCAGCCGGGCCGCCGCCAATGACGGCAACACACGGAACATCGCGCGGCGTTGCGGCGGTCATCGCGGCAACTCCGTCATGACGGGCGGGTACAAGGGCTTGGGACAGTACATGAGGAACAATTCGGTTTGATCCGAAGCGATAAAAAGCGCTGCGGCACGTCGGGGACGGCGGCTACCGAAACGGCATGCGGCGTCGGGGGAGGATTGTCGCACGGGCCCGGCGGACGGGGGCTCGGGATCCGCGCCAGCCCCGCCTGCCGGCATGAAAAAGGCCTGGCGCCGGCCAATGTTTGACCGCAGGCGCCAAGCCTTTGTTTTGCAAGAATAATTCCAACATGCACAGAGCCTATCCCAAGGCTTGTCCACAGTCGCTGTGGGTAACTCTCAGCCGTAACTTCCGGCCGAACTCCCAGGCTCAGGCGTTACCGGCGGCCTGCATGGGCCCAGACCAAGGCTCCGCGTCCAATTCAAAGCGCAACTCTTGATACTCGCCATCCACGGCCACCGAACGCAGCAAGCCCGCACCCATGGCTTGGCCCAGCGCGCGACGGCACAGGGTTTCGGGATCATCCGGCAAAGACTGGAAAACCCCATCCGGAATGCGCAAGCGCAGCAGCGCCTGGGGATCACCGCGTTCCGCGGGCCGGCCGATATGGATGTGGGCGGGGTAGCCGTGCGGGCACCAGATGCCGACGTGGTACTTGCCTTCAGCGCCGGTATCGGCGACAAAACCGGGATGATCGTATTTTGCTGTACCCATGACCCCTCCTTCTGTGCGGCAACCTAGCGCGCGTGGCCCATGGTAGCTCAGGGTTGGGGCGCTGTGCAGGCACGAACATCCGGGAAACTCCGGGCTGGAACATTGGGTTGACCCAGGGCAAGTCCAGGCAAAAAAAGGAAACGCCGGACGAAAAAAAGCCGCGATATGAAATCGCGGCTTTTCTTGAAACTGGTTGCGGGGGCAGGATTTGAACCTACGACCTTCGGGTTATGAGCCCGACGAGCTGCCAGACTGCTCCACCCCGCGTCTGATGTGATGAATCATACACCATTATGAAATCTTGTGCAGCGCACCCAGGCTTTTATTCGAAGATTTAGGCGATTTCAGGCGAAATATTTTTGCGGCCGCCCTCAAGATACGACTAATTGGGTCCGGAACATCCAGGCAAATGATGTCGGCGGCGTCGATAGCCGTGACGCGCACCACGCCCCCCTCTACGACCGCATGCGCCTCGCTTGCATGCACGCGCACGGAAACCGGCAAAGGCAGGCGGCCCGTGGCTTCCGTGCCTGCCGCCGCTTCTTCCAGGCGCAAGCTGCCGGCCATGCAGATGATGGTTGCGCCGGCACGCAGCACAAAGGTGTGAGAGGCGCCAGGCGCGATTTGCAGGCGGCGGGAGGGGCCTTCGGGGTAACTATCGGCATGCATGATGATCTCCAATCGGACACTGACAGGCTACGCGGGCGCTGCTTTGCGCAACAGCCACAATCCCCGGCTTTCTGTACCGATGCAGATGCTCGATTTTGCCGCTGTTATGGTGTACTTTTCTTCAATCTGTGCCTTCCTACATTCCAAGCTCGGGGAGCATGATCGGCGCATGGACCCACAACCGCTGTACCTACGCTTGGCGAACCACTATCGGCGCGCCATCCAGACGGGCGTCCTGGCGCCCGCCCAGCGCATGCCTTCCGTACGCACACTGGTGCGCACGCACCATGTCAGCCTGTCTACCGCGTTGCAAGCCTGCCGCCAACTGGAAGACGACGGCTTGATCGAAGCCCGGCCACGGTCGGGTTATTTCGTTTTGCAGGCCCGCCGCAACACAATCCCGCCCGTCAATGAGCCAGACATCCGGCAGACGCTGGGCGCCGCGCAGTACGTCGGCATCCATGATCGCGTGTCGGACTTCATCGCCAAATGCGAAGCGCACCCGGTAAGCGCCAATTTCGCCCTGGCGGCGGCAGTGCCCGAAGCCTATCCGATGGATGCGCTGAAGCAGGCGATGACGCGCGCGCTGCGCACGTCGCCCCATGTGCTGGTGAGTCCGGTACCGCCGCAAGGACACCCCGAGCTACGGACGGTGCTGGCGCGCCGGGCGCTGGCCAATGGCATCAACGCCACGCCGGATGACGTGATCGTCACGCATGGCTGCATCGAAGCCCTGAATCTGGCGCTGCGCGCCGTGGCACGACCGGGGGACACTATCGCCGTCGAGTCGCCCACTTACTTCGGGCTGCTGCAGATTCTGGAAAGCCTGGGCATGCGCGCGCTGGAAATTCCGACCAGCCCGCAGCACGGCTTGTCGATCGAGGCGCTGGACCTGGCCTTCCAGACGCACGGCAATATTCGCGCCGTGGTCGTCGTGCCGAACTTCCAGAATCCGCTGGGTTGCGTCATGCCGGATGCCGAGAAAGCACGGCTTGTGGCGCTGTGCGAACGCCAGCAGGTGCCGCTGATTGAAGATGACACCTACGGCGCCCTGACCGATGACGACACGCCCTTGGTCGCGGCCAAGTCCTGGGATGCAACCGGCAACGTGATCTATTGTTCTTCCATGCACAAGACGCTGGCCCCGGGCATGCGCCTGGGTTGGCTGCTGGGCGGGCGCTGGAAGGCGCGCATTGCCATGCTGAAGTACGCACAAAGCCGGCCGAATGAACCCTTAGCGCAGATCGCCGTGGCCGAGTACATGGGGTCACGCGCCTACGACCGCCACCTGACGCGCTTGCGCAGGCACCTGAAGCAACAGCGCGACCAAACGGCCGAGGCCATCGCCGCGCACTTTCCGCAGGGTACGCGCTTGAGCGTGCCGCAAGGCGGAATGCTGTTGTGGGTGGAAATGCCCGATGGTCGTTCGGGCATGGACGTGTTTGAAGCGGCGTTGCGGCAAGGCATCCGCGTTGCCCCCGGCGCCATGTTTTCGAACGGCACGCGCTACAACCACTTCCTGCGCATCAGTTGCGGCCAGCGCACCACCCCGGAGATCTCGCGCGCCTTGTTGACCCTGGCGCGCATCGTGGGCGAGCGCGCGGGATGAGCACACCGCTACATCAATTCATCGTTGATTACGGCCTGTGGGCGGTGCTGGCCGGCACCTTTCTGGAAGGCGAAAGCGTGGTGGTGTTCGCGGGCTTTCTGGCGCACCAGCATCTTCTGCACTTGCCGTATGTGATGTTGTGCGCCTTCGCCGGTTCCTTCGGGGCCGACCAACTGCTGTTCTTTCTGGGCCGGCGCTATCGCGACCACCGCTTCGTGCGGCGCATCCGCGAAAAACCGGCATTTGAAAAAGCGCTGGCCGCCATCGACCGCTATCCGCACGGCTTCATCCTCAGCCTGCGATTCCTGTATGGTCTGCGTACCGTGGGGCCCGTAGCGCTAGGGATGTCGCGCGTGCCACCGTTGCGCTTCCTGGTGCTCAACGCCATCGCCGCCGTCATCTGGGCCGTGTGCTTCAGCGTGGTGGGCTATGCGTTTGGCCAAACCATCGAGACCCTGCTCGGCCGCCTGCACGGCGTGGAAACCAAGCTGGCCGTCGCCGCGGCGATCGGCTTGGCGATTGGGCTGGCCTATCACCTGCTTGCCCGCCGACGGCGGCGCTAAGCCGCCATCAACAGACGATGCGGCCACTGGCGCGCAATACATGGCGCCGTCGCGCCTTGCGATACCAGCCGCCAACCAGGGGTAACAACGCCAAGCGGCGCAGGATGGGGTGGCGCTGGTCGAAGTCGTGCCACGCCTTGAAGCCATGCCCCATGCGCTCCCAGCTTTCGCGCGCTTGAGGCGAGAGTTTGCCGGGGTCGAACGCCGCCAGCTTTGCCGCTTCCGAAACGCGCGCCAACATGGCGGTGCCCGGGTGTTCCAATCGATACTGATTCCGCATGGGGCCGCATATTACCCGGCTTGGCGCGCTTGTGGAGATTACACAATTGCGTGTCTGAAACGCCCAAATGGAGCCACCTTTGACCGCCGGCCTCAAGCCCTTGTAATTAAAGGACAATGCAGATCTATGCCCGCACTATCCCAAGGCTTGTCCACAGAAGATGTGGGTAACTTTCTGATGTGCAGCGCCCGCGCAACGCCTACTTCAGGGCGGCAATGATCATGTCACGCACGCTTTCGAAGCCCGCCACGTACTGCGGGTTTTCGGAGCGCGCCAACAGGCTGGAATAGTTCTGCTCCAACTGCGCCTCGATCGCTTCCCGCAGGCCCGGCGATGCCTTGACCAGGTGCAGCATCGACAACAAGGTCGAATTCAGCGCGTCGATGCGGCCGCCCTGGTGCGAAATGGTGTGGACGATAACGGCAATTTGTTCTTGGATATCCATGGCGTAAGCCTCCTGGCAGTGATGATCGGCGCAAATCCTAGCATGGCGCCCGCCCCCCCCTGCCCCTGCCCGCCTTGCCGCGCGGGCGCTAGGCAAGCGCCAGGCGCCGCGCTAGCATAAAGCGTAGCCGCTGAGCCAGCGCGGCGCACGCCACCGGCGCCATCCGCGGCATCCGGGGCCACGGGAGCGCGCTCATGAAGACGATCCAGAACTATGCCCCCCCGAATGCTCAGGCGCTGCAACGCTTGCAGGACAAGCTGGGCTTCAGCGATGCACGCATGGCCGAACTGGCCGGATTGGACGCCGCGACGCCATGGCCCAGCTACGTCGGCGGCCCCGAGCCGCGCACACTGGGCCGGCAGCGCCTGTTCTACATGATGGCCCGCCTGGCGCTGGACGAACGCCAGTGGCAAACCGTGTTGGACGCCATGCATGAAGCGGGCGCCCGCTTCGACTATGAAGATCCCTTGGCCATCAGCGCGCCAGCAGCGCCGGAACTGGTGGCCGACGAAGAACGCAAATTCGGCATGCTGCTGGTCAGCCGCAACGGCGCCTTCCACGAGATGGAGCAGTTGCGGGAATTCGCACATTTCGCGCATGAAGCCGACGTCAGCCGCTTTGTGAATTCCGTGTTCTACGACAGCGACATCGACCTTTGTCGCTTCCACTTCGCCGACCACGACGGCTTGGATGACGCCAGCCGCGACCGCATTTTCGATGCCGCGCACAAGACCATCACACGATTCGAGTTCGACGGTCGCATCTATCACGGCGGCATTCCGCCTGAATCAGACGGTTAGCCCGGCTCGCCCGCATTGACGCAAGCCGCTGCGCGCCTGTACCGTCGGCACTCCGCTACTTGGCGCACGTTTTCAGCATGAACGAACGACTCGACGACATCGACCGGCAACTGCTCAGCCTGCTTTCGGCCAACGCGCGTGAACCCGCGGCCATCCTGGCGCGCAAATTGGGGCTGGCGCGCACGACCGTTGTCGCACGCATCGCGCGGCTGGAACGCGAGCACATCGTGTCGGGCTATGGCGTGCGCCTGGGCCGCCGCCTGGAAGAAGCCGCGGTGCGGGCGTATTGCTTCATCAGCGTGCTGCCCAAGACGCCGGCCGCCGTCATCCGCGAACTGGAACGCATGCCGGAGGTGGAAGAGGTGTCATCGGTCAGCGGACCGTACGACTACCTGATCTTCCTGCGCTGTGAAACCCACGAGCAACTGGACGACCTGCTGGACCGCATCGGCCTGATCGACGGGGTCAAGCAGACGCAGACCTCTATCGTGTTGAGCCGCAAGGTGGATCGGCGCAGCGCCGTGGCGGCCCCCTGAGGCCCACCCAAGGGCCGCGCGAGCAACCCCAGCGTCTTTTCTCGTGCACCGACATGGTGTTGTAATGGCGGATATCGCGATTTCTGGATGACCCATGTTTGCACGCCTTGCCCCCGCCGCCGCCTTGCTGACCCTGCTCTCCGCCTGCTCCAGCATGAGCGAGGTCACGTCCGTCGGTAAAGACACCTACAGCGTCACCTACAGTTCGGGCACGCAATTGCTGACGTGGGTTGAACTGAAGAATCAGACGCTGCAACGCGCCGACCAGTATTGTCAGGAGATCGGTCGCAAGCTGCAAAAGCCGCAAGTGACTTCCAATCACGCGACGGGGCTGGGTTCCAAGCGCGCCACGGTCACGTTCGAATGCGGCGTCATTGAACCGCCCAAGGACAAGGCATCGTGAACGCGTCATTGCCGGTGGGCATCACCATGGGCGATGCCGCCGGCATCGGCCCTGAAATCGTCGTCAAGGCGATTGCGCAAGGCTTGAGCGCCCCCTGTGTGGTCTATGGTGATGCGGGCGCGCTGCGCCGCGCCGTGACGCAATTGGGCGCGCGCCTGGAGGTCGTGGAAATCCGCGACGTCACCCAGGCCAGCCCCACTGCGGGGCGCATTCATGTCATCTCCTGCAGCCCCGCCCTGCCTGCCGATCTGCCACTCGGCCAGATCAGCGCAGCAGCCGGACGCGGCGCCTACGACTATGTCTGCGCCGCCATTGATGACGCGCAGGCCGGCCGCATCCGCGCCATCGTCACCGCGCCGCTGAACAAGAAGTCCATGCACGAAGCGGGTATCGACTACCCCGGACACACCGAGATCCTGGCCGACCGCTCCGCCACGCAAGACTTCGCCATGATGCTGGCCAACGACGAATTGCGCGTGCTGCTGGTGACCATTCATGTGGCCTTGGCGGACGTGATCGCGCGCATCACGCCCGAAGCCGAACTCACTGCCATGCGGCTGGCCGACCGGGCCTGTCGGCAAATGGGCATCGCCGCCCCGCGCGTGGCCGTGGCGGGCCTGAACCCCCACGCCGGTGAAGGCGGAAAGTTCGGCCGCGAAGACATCGACATCATCGAGCCGGCCATCGCCCGCGCACGCGCCGAAGGCATCGACGCCAGCGGCCCCTGGCCCGGCGACACCATCTTCATGCGCGCGCGCCGTGGCGAATTCGACATCGTCGTGGCCCAGTACCACGACCAGGGACTGATTCCGGTGAAGTACCTGGGGCTGGACCACGGCGTGAACGTCACGGTGGGCCTGCCTTTCGTGCGTACCAGCGTCGACCACGGCACCGCCTTCGACATCGCCGGCCGTGGCGTGGCCGACCACGCTTCGCTGGTGGCCGCGTTCGATCTGGCCCTGGCAATGACGCCCTAGCGCGGCAAGCGCCCCACGAGGACTACAATACGCCCCGTTTCAGGCGTGGCTGCCGCGCCGCCGCCTCTGCCGTTCCCGTTTTCATTCCCGTTTTCATCCCCGTTTGCCATCCCCGCTTTCAGCCCGCCCTTTGGTTCGTCCATGTCACGCCTAGTCCGCCTTCTGCCCGACCGCTTCACCCTCTACCTGATCTGCACCGTCATCATCGCCAGCATCGTGCCCGCGCACGGACAAGGCGTGGTGGTCTTCGGCTGGATCACCAACATTGCGGTGGGCCTGCTGTTCTTCCTGCACGGTGCGCGCCTGTCGCGCGAGGCCATCATCGCCGGCCTGACGCACTGGAAACTGCACCTGACGATCTTCTCGGCCACGTTCCTGATGTTTCCCTTGCTGGGCCTGGCGCTCAAGCCTGTGCTGGAACCGCTGGTCACGCCTGAGCTGTACCTGGGCATTCTGTTCCTTTGCTGCCTGCCCGCCACGGTGCAATCAGCCATTGCCTTCACCTCCATGGCGCGCGGCAACGTGCCAGCCGCGGTATGCAGCGCGTCGGCCTCCAGCCTGCTGGGCATTTTCCTGACCCCGCTGCTGGTGGGCACGGTCGTGGCCAACGCCGGCAGCGCACCGATTTCGTTCGACGCGGTCGGCAAGATCATGCTGCAACTGCTGCTGCCCTTCGTGCTGGGCCAGGTCGCGCGCCGCTGGATCGGCGCCTGGGTCCACAAGCACAAGGCCATGCTGAAGTTCGTTGACCAGGGTTCGATCCTGCTGGTCGTGTACACCGCCTTTTCAGAAGCCATCAACGAAGGTCTGTGGAGCACCACACCCATCCCCGCGCTGGTCGGCCTGGTGGTTTGCTGCGCGGTCATCCTGGCGCTTGCACTGGGCTTGTCGGCCTTGGCGGGCAAGGTGTTCGGATTCAACGTGGAAGACCGCATCACCCTGCTTTTCTGCGGTTCGAAGAAGAGCCTGGCCAGCGGTATTCCGATGGCGCAGGTGCTGTTCGCCGGCCACGCCGTGGGCGCCATCGTGCTGCCCTTGATGCTGTTTCACCAGATTCAGTTGATGGTCTGCGGCGTGCTGGCCGCGCGCTACGGCAAGCGTCCGGACGTCAAAGACTGAACCCTTCCACACAAAAAAAACCGCGCACATTCGATGTGACGCGGTTTTTTTTGCGATGCCGACGACGGGTCAGTACATGTCGCGCGGCTGCGCACCAGAGAAGTTCAGGAAGCGCGTGCTGGAACCCTGGAACGTCAGGCGCACGGTGCCGATGGGGCCGTTACGCTGCTTGCCGATGATGATCTCGGCCGTGCCCTTGTCGGGCGAATCCGGGTTGTAGACTTCATCGCGGTAGATGAACAGGATCACGTCGGCGTCCTGTTCGATAGCGCCGGATTCGCGCAAATCGCTCATCACGGGGCGCTTGTTGGGGCGCTGTTCCAGGCTTCGGTTCAACTGCGACAGCGCGATCAGCGGGCAGTTCAGTTCCTTGGCCAGGCCTTTCAGCGACCGGCTGATTTCCGACACTTCGGTAGCCCGGTTTTCGCCGGAGCCGTTACCCGACATCAGTTGCAGGTAGTCAATGATGATCAGGCCAAGCTGACCGCACTGGCGCGCCAGGCGGCGCGTGCGCGCACGCACTTCCATCGGGCTCAGGGCCGGGGTTTCATCGATGTAGACCTGCGCATCCTGCATCAGTTGCACGGCGTGCGTCACGCGCGGCCAGTCATCGGCGATGAGCTTGCCGGTACGCATGCGATGCTGGTCCAGCAAGCCGACCGAGCCCAACATACGCATCGCCAACTGCACGGCGCCCATTTCCATGGAGAACACCGCCACGGGCAGGCCCTGCTCGATGGCCACGTGTTCGCCGATGTTCATCGAGAACGAGGTCTTGCCCATGGACGGGCGACCGGCCACGATGATCAAGTCACCGCCCTGCATGCCGGACGTCATCTTGTCCAGGTCGGTAAAGCCGGTGGGCACACCGGTAACGTCGGAACTGCCTTCGCGGTGGTAGAGCTCGTCAATGCGTTCGACCACCTGGGTCAACAGCGGCTGGATCTCCTGGAAACCGGCGGCGCCGCGCGAGCCTTCCTGAGCGATCTTGAAGACCTTGGATTCCGCTTCATCCAGCAGTTGGCGCGCTTCCTTGCCCTGCGGGTTCAAGGCGGCCGATGAGATCTCGTCGGCAATCGACACCAGCTTGCGCAGCATGGCGCGCTCGCGCACGATTTCAGCGTAGCGGCGGATGTTGGCGGCCGACGGCGTGTTGTGCGCCAGCGCGTTCAGATACGCCAGGCCGCCCGAGTCTTCGGCCTTGCCGGCGCTGATCAGCGATTCATTGACGGTGATGACGTCGGCGGGCCGCGCCAAGCCGATCAGGCGAGCGATGTGGTGCCAGATCAGCCGGTGGTCGTGGCGGTAGAAATCTTCTTCGACCAGCACGTCGGCAATACGGTCCCACGCGGTGTTGTCCAGCAACAGGCCGCCCAGCACCGACTGCTCCGCCTCGATGGAATGGGGAGGAACGCGCAGGTATTCAAGCTGGGGATCGGCAGGTGTGTTCATGGCTTCAATAGTAACGGCTGCAAAATAGCGGCAACGCGGAAAAAACCCTGGATATCGCGCGACGGCAGGCGCCGCAACAGGGGACGCAAAGGCGCAGCAACGCCACAAAGCACGCGGGCCAGGCGCTTCAGGCGGGCCTTGACCGCCGTGTCCGGGTTGCTTTCCAGATACACGTCGAGCGCCAGTGTACCCAGCGTAACGGCTACATCGTCGGGCAATTTACGCAAAGACACCAGCGACGACAACATCTGGAAAAGGTCGTAGGCCTGAGCTAGCGGCCGGGACAGAGTTGCGCCGATGTTCTCTTCGAAATCGATGCGCCACAGCTCGCCATCACGCAACGTGACATTGCGGATCTGCGCGCCACCATGCCACATGCCACGCGCGTGAAACGCCGCCAGATCGGCGGCTGCCGCGCGGGTCAGCCAAAGCTGCGAGGTGGCGTCTTCGTTGCGGATCAGGTCGGCCAGATCGTCGCCCACATATTCCAGCACCAGCAGGCCCTGCTCCTGCCACCACACCTCCGGCACGCGGCAGCCTGCCTCCAGCAGCATCGACAATCGCTGAGCCTCGTGCGTAAGACCGTTACGCAGCAGCACGCCAGGGCGCGGAAACTCGCCCAGAAACACCTTGCAGCCCATGCCCAGGAAAAGCGCGCGCACATAGCGCAGCGCGTAGCTGACACCGCGGCCAAAACTCGGACGTCGGCGCTTGACGATGCAGCGCACGCCGTCGATTGTCACGTCGCGCACCGACGGTTCACGCAGGGCGTCAACACTGTCGAGCCAGGCGCGCAGGCCGGGCGGCGCGTTGCGATGGACGGGCGGCTGAGTCAAGGGGTCCTCTGTGCGAAGCAAGGTGGCGTCTGATGCGTGACGCCGACAAGACGACAAGCATAGGACAGCCAGACAACAAGAAAAAAGCCGGCACGCGGGCCGGCTTCTTTTTACTGCGGGTACCGGCTTAGGACAGTTCGCCTTCGACCTGAACCGTGACGTCGACAACCACGTCGGCGTGCAGGGCGACCTGGATCGGGAACTCGCCAACCGACTTCAGTTGGCCGTTGGGCAGGCGCACTTGGCCCTTTTCAACGCCTTCAAAACCAGCCTTCTTCAGCGCTTCAGCGATGTCGGCATTGGTCACCGAGCCGAACAGACGACCGTCAACGCCGGCCTTCTGAGCGATCTTCAGTTGGAAGCCGGCAATGCGCTCACCCAGAGCCTGGGAGGCGGCCAGCTTTTCAGCCTGGGCCTTTTCCAGCTCGGCGCGGCGAGCTTCGAATTCCTTCAGGGCGGCGTCGGTAGCACGACGGGCCTTGCGCTGGGGAATCAGGAAGTTGCGGGCGTAACCGTCACGCACGCGGACGACTTCACCCAGGTTGCCCAGGTTGAGGACTTTTTCGAGCAGAATAACTTGCATTTCAGTGCCCCGGATTAGTTGTGGTTGTCGGTGTAAGGCAACAGGGCCAGGAAGCGCGCGCGCTTGATGGCGGTGTCCAGCTGGCGCTGGTAGATTGCCTTGGTGCCGGTCAAGCGAGCCGGGATGATCTTGCCGTTTTCTTGCACGAAGTCGCGCAGGGTGTCCAGATCCTTGTAGTCGATCTCTTCGACGCCGGCTGCGGTAAAGCGGCAGAACTTACGACGCTTGAAGAGCGGGTTCTGCTGCGTGAATTTGCGTTTTTCTTTGCGTTTTCCGAAGAAAGCCATGATATGTGCCTCTATGTTTGAGGGGGCGGGTTTTACCCGGGGTTTTTTGAAAACCGGGCCCAGCACCCCATAACCTATCCGTATTCAGAAGGCGCTCTCGCACCTCTTGCTCAACCCTTTCAAGCCACCTGCGGATCGCGTCCTGCGCTACCGCTGATCTTGCGCGCCTGCTGCAGATGCAGCTTGATCTTCACCGAGTCTTTGCGGACGGGAGCCAAAAACCCCTGCACCAGCAATTCAGACCCTAACGCGGTGTTTTTCAACAGCAACGCCAGATCGCCCAATGCCACGGCCGTGATCGTCAATTCAACACGGCGCGGGTGGCCGGCTTCGATGACTTCGGACTCGTGCGCCAGCACCATTTCCAGTGCGGGCAGACCGGCGGGAGTGTGGCGCAAAGGCTCGCATTCAAGAACGCGGGCGCTGAGTTCCAGCTTATTCATCCTGCCAGGCACCGAGGGGACTTCATGAGTTGAGCTCTGCGTGAGCCCTGCTTACTCGGGCTGAACCGCGACAGCTTCAGCCGAAGCCTTACGGGCTTCTTCGCGCTCAACCGACTTCATCATGATCGAGGGCGTGGTCTGGGCCTTCTTGGTCTTGATGACCAGGTGGCGCAGAACGGCGTCGTTGTAGCGGAACGAGTGTTCCAGCTCATCCAGCGTGGCTTGGCCGCACTCGATGTTCAGGCAAACGTAGTGAGCCTTGACGAGCTTCTGGATCGGGTAGGCCAGTTGACGGCGACCCCAGTCTTCCAGGCGGTGAACCGAGCCGCCTTGGCCCGTGACCAGCGCTTGGTAACGCTCGACCATGGCGGGCACTTGCTCGCTTTGGTCGGGGTGAACAATAAACACTACTTCGTAGTGACGCATGAGTAAAACTCCTTGAGGATGTCTTGCTGGCCAAGCGTCTTGCACCCGCGCTTTCCATCATGGGTGGTTGCATGCATGGCTACATTTCAGCCGCACACGCAAAAGACAACTAGCCCGCAAGGGGCAGCCCGCTACCCAAAAACCATGGGCGGTCGAGCAAGAAAGCCCTCGATTATTACCGATTGAGCATCGCTTCGCAAGCGGCTGGGGTGTCAGGAAATCAGGGACGGGGCTTTCACACCGCCCGTCTCGACCCCTTGCGGCAAATCGGCAACAGCGATTTCACGCGGCCGATTGACCACGCTGACCATCACGTAGCTGATGATCATCAAGAGGAACCACGAGCCCAGCTTGGCGATGGACACCCATTGCCAGGCGTGCGACTGGTTGGGATAGCGCCAGGCGTTGGCGAAGGTGCCGATGTTTTCGGCGAACCAGATGAACAAGGCCACCAGCACGAAGCCCAGCAGCAAGGGCATGCGACGGTAGACGCGCCATATGCGGAAATACACCCAGGTTCTCGCGAACAGCACGGCCGTCAGCGCGAACAGCAACCACCGGAAATCCATGATGAAGTGGTGCGCGAAGAAGTTCAGGTAGATCAGCACCGACAAGGCCACCGTGGCGACCATGGGAGGATGGGCGCGAAACCGGAAATCGAACAGCCGCCACACCCGCGCCAGATAGCTGCCCACTGCCGCATACATGAAGCCGGTAAACAGAGGCACCCCGCCGATGCGCAGCACGCTGGCCTCGGGGTAGATCCATGACCCCGCCGCCGTCTTGAAGATTTCCATGCCGGTGCCAACCACATGGAACATCAGGATCACGCGGGCCTCGCTCCAGGTCTCCATACGCAAGGCCAGCAACAAGACCTGGATGCCCAGCGCGGCGATGGTCAGAAAGTCGTAGCGCGCCAGCAGCGCGTCCTTGGGATACCACCAGTGCGTGCCCAGCAGCAGCGCGCACATCAGCCCACCGAACAGGCAGGCCCAGGCTTGCTTGACGCCAAAGCGGAAGAACTCGTAGAGCGCCACGCCCAAACGACCGCGGCCGGCCAAGTTATTGGCCAGCCGCGATTCCCAGGCTTGCAGCCCCGCGATGAGCGGCCAGTCGTTGGCCGCCGGATGGTGCACGGGACGCTCAGCCTTCCACGACGGCGTAGGCCGAGTGGTTGTGGATCGATTCAAAGTTCTCGGCTTCAACGCGGTAGCGGGCGATGCCGGGGTGCGCGGTCAGGCGCGCGGCCACGTCACGCACCAGGTCTTCGACGAACTTGGGGTTGTCGTAGGCGCGTTCGGTCACGTACTTTTCGTCGGGGCGCTTGAGCAGGCCCCAGAGTTCGCACGAGCCTTCTTCTTCGATCAGGCGGATGACACCGTCCATGCTGATGTCGCCGTTCAAGATGGCCGACACGGTCACGTGCGAACGCTGGTTGTGCGCGCCGTATTCCGAAATGGCCTTCGAACACGGGCACAGGCTGGTTACCGGCACCTGCACGACGAGCTCGAATTCAACGCTGTCGCCCTGGGCGCGCGCGATCCACTGGACTTCGTAGTCCAGCAGGCTTTGCACGCCGGAAATGGGGGCCGACTTGTTGATGAAGTACGGGAACGCCGCGGTGATGTCACCGCGCTCTGCGTGCAGCAGCGGCAGCATGTCTGCCGCCATGGCGCGGAACAAGGCCGGCGTCATGGGCGTGCTGCGATATTTTTCCAACAGCGCCACAAAGCGGGACATATGCGTCCCCTTTTCTTCGGGCGGCAGCGCCACGGTCAAGGTCCAGTTGGCGACGGTGCCCTGGGGCGAACCATCGCCGCTTTCAATCAGCATGGGGTGGCGCACGCCACGGATACCCACGCGCTGGATCGGGATGTGCCGGGTGTCCGCCGAGCTCTGGACGTCGGGCATCACGATGGCGGGGTCGATCGGAGAATTCATTTCAGCTTACCTGTCTAGGCAACCAGTCGCTCGCGCAAGGCCTAGGAAACTTTAAGAGGGGGCCATTATCGCCCAAAGCCCCGGGACCGCCAGGGAAAACCCTTCTCTCCGTAGGTCGCTTGGGGTAGAACAGTGTGTTGCAAATCCGAACGAGGGCGCCGCCCCCGACCGGATGCCGTGCCAGCTTCAAGCCAGCAGATCGGCGTAGCGATTGCGGATCGACTGCTCGATGCCAGCGGCATCCAGTCCGATGCCCGCCAGCAAGGCAGACTGGTCGCCATGGTCGATGAAGACATCCGGCAAACCCAGTTGCAGCACCGGAATCTGCACGCCCGCGGCGCTCAGCGCTTCCAGCACCGCGCTGCCGGCGCCGCCCATGATGGAGGCATCTTCGATCGTGACCAGTGCGTCGTGGCGGCGCGCCAGGTCCAGGATCAGGTCCAGGTCGATCGGCTTGACGAAACGCATGTCGGCCACGGTGGCGTCCAGCTTGTCGGCAGCGGCAAGCGCCGCTTGCACCAGCGTGCCAAAGCCCAGGATGGCGATCTTCTTGCCTTCGCGCCGCACCACGCCTCGGCCCACTTGCACCGTGTCCAAGCCCGCGCCTTCCGGGGCGCCACAGCCAGCGCCACGCGGATAGCGCACCGAGGCCGGGCCCGGATGCTGATAACAGGTCGACAGCAGCAGGCGGGTTTCGCTTTCGTCGGAAGGCGTGGCCACCACCATGTTCGGCACGCAGCGCAGAAAAGCGATGTCGTAATTGCCGGCGTGGGTCGCGCCGTCGGCGCCGACGATGCCGGCGCGGTCCAGCGCGAACGTCACGTCCAGGTTTTGCAGCGCGACGTCGTGGATGAACTGGTCGTAGCCGCGCTGCATGAACGTGGAGTAGATCGCCACGACGGGCTTTTGCCCTTCGCAGGCCACGCCCGCCGCGAACGTCACGGCGTGCTGCTCAGCGATGCCCACGTCGAAATAGCGCAGCGGAAAGCGCTTTTCGAATTCCACCAGGCCGCTGCCTTCGCGCATGGCGGGCGTGACGGCGACCAGATGCGGGTCTTGCTCGGCCATGTCGCACAGCCACTGGCCGAACACCTGCGTGAACGTGCGCTTGCCGGGCGCCTTGGATTGCTGGATGCCGACCGCGGGGTCGAACTTGCCCGGGCCGTGATACAGCACCGGGTCGGCCTCGGCCAGCTTGTAGCCCTGCCCCTTCTTGGTGACCACATGCAGGAATTGCAGGCCTTGCAGCGCCTTCAGGTTCTGCAAGGTGGGCACCAGCGCGTCCAGATCGTGCCCATCGATGGGGCCGACGTAGTTGAAGCCGAATTCTTCGAACAGCGTGGCCGGCGTGACCATGCCCTTGGCATGTTCTTCAAACCGGCGCGCCAGTTCCAGCACGGGCGGCACGTGTTGCAAGACCGCGCGGCCCACGTTCTTGGCGGTGGCATAGAAGCGGCCCGACATCAGGCGCGCCAGGTAGCGGTTCAGCGCCCCCACCGGCGGCGAGATCGACATGTCGTTGTCGTTCAGGATCACCAGCAGGTTGATGTTGGGCGTGACACCCGCGTTGTTCATGGCTTCGAACGCCATGCCCGCGGACATGGCGCCGTCGCCGATGACGGCAATGTGCTGGCGTTGCACGCCCGCATTGCGCGAGGCCACCGCCATGCCCAGCGCCGCCGAGATGGACGTGGACGAGTGCGCGGTGCCAAAGGCGTCGTATTCGGATTCGCTGCGCTTGGGAAAGCCCGAAATGCCGCCCTGCTGCCGCAACTTGGCCATGCCGGCGCGGCGGCCGGTCAGGATCTTGTGCGGATAAGACTGGTGCCCCACGTCCCAGACGATGCGGTCATGCGGCGTGTCGAACACCTGATGCAGGGCCAGCGTGAGCTCGACCGTGCCCAGGTTGGACGACAGGTGTCCGCCCGTTTTGGATACCGACTCCAGCACAAAGCCGCGCAGTTCGTCGGCAAGCTTTTTCAGCTCGCGGCGATCCAGGCGCTTGAGGTCGGCCGGGGATTGAATGCGGTCCAATAAATCAGTCGTCATGCTTGTATGGGGTTCGTTGCCCCGGCCTGAACCCAGGCCGGGCTTATCACGGATCAGCGGTCTCGAAGGACGATGAAATCAGCCAATTGCGCCAAACGCAAGCCCGCGTCGCCCAAAGGCTCCAGCGCCGCCTGCGCGGCCACGCGCAATTCCTCGGCAAACGCGCGCGCCTCGGACAGGCCCAGCAGTGATACGTAGGTGGGTTTGTTTTCCGCCGCGTCCTTGCCGGGCGTCTTGCCCAGGCTGGCCGTGTCGGCGGTGACGTCCAGAATATCGTCCACCACCTGGAACGCCAGGCCCATGGCTTGCGCATAGGCGTCCAGCGCCTGGCGCGAGGCCGAACTGGCGCCCGCCACGATGCCACCCAAGGCCACGCTGCACGCCAGCATGGCGCCCGTCTTCATGCTGTGCATGGTCTGGAGTTCGTCGCGCGACAGCGAATGGCCAACGCTGAGCAGATCAATGGCCTGACCACCCGCCATGCCCTGGCTGCCGGCGGCACGCGCCAACGACTGGGTCGCCTGCACGATCAGCGCGGGCGCAATGGGCATCGAGGCCAGCAAGTCGAAAGCCAGCGGCTGCAAGGCGTCGCCCGCCAGCATGGCGGTGGCTTCGTCGAACTGCACATGCGTGGTGGGCCGGCCACGACGCAAGGTGTCGTCGTCCATGCAGGGCAGGTCGTCATGCACCAGCGAATAGGCGTGGATCAATTCAACGGCGGCCGCGGCGCGGTCCAGCGATGCCTCGATGGCCAGCACGCTGCCGCTGACCGGGCAGGCCTGCCCAGCGGCGTAGACCATGGCGGCGCGTACCCGCTTGCCACCGCCCAGCACGGCGTAGCGCATGGCTTCATGCAGGCGGACAGGCAGCACGTCCGCGGGGGGCATCAGGTCGTCCAGGACGTCTTCGACGTGCCGCACGCGACCCTGCAACCACTCCGCAAAGGGGAGTTGAGTTTGCTTCATCTGATTCTTATTCGTCATCCAGCGCCGCCGGGTCCAGCGGGCGCAGCAGGTCGCCTTCCAGAACCTTGACCTGCTGTTCGGCCTGCGCCAGGCGTTCCTGGCAAACCCGCGTCAGCGCCACACCGCGCCGGTAGGCGGTCAGTGATTGCTCAAGCGGCAACGAGCCGTCTTCCATGGCCGCCACCAAGGACTCCAACTCGGCCAGGGCCGTTTCGAAATCTTGAGGCAGGGGGCGGTCATCAATCTGCGGATCGGCTTGTGCGGACTTGGCCAAACGGGTCTCCGAGGGCGCTAGGGGTGGATCAATTTGTGAATTGTACGAGATAGCCAAACCAGACCCTGACGCACGGGAAGGATCAGGCCGGCGCCCCCGCCAAGCCAGCGATCGCGGCCCGCAATGCCGGCCCCACACGCGCGCGCAAATCCGGCTCCGGCAGCAGGCTGACCGGGCCGCCGCAACTCATCACGAAGACGCCTTCGCCGGTAATCGAGGTGAACGGCACCGCCACGGCGTTGATGCCCGACTGCCATTCACCCAGCGCGAAACAGCAGCCCGATTCCTGGAGTTCGGCACGCGCGCGCAAAATCGCATCGACAGGCGGCGCCGCCTGGCCCAGGCGCGCCATCACGTCATCACAAGCGCCTTCGGGCAGGCTGGCCAGATACGCCCGGCCCATGGCGCTGTCCAGGCTGGCGCGATAGCCCACGGGCAGGCGCAGGTACAAGGCCGACGAGCCGTGGATCGCTTCGACGTAAGTCATGGCGTCGCCATCAAAGGCGCCAAGCGCAACCGCGCCCCCCGTGTCGCGGGCCAGGTCGCTCATCGACGCCTTGGCCAGTTCGCGCACTTCCAGCCCGGCCAACAGGCCGAAGCCCAGCGCCAGCACGCCATAGCCCGGCGAATACTTGCCGGTGTCGGGGTGATAGCGCAAGTAGCCCAGCTCGGTCAGTGTGTACGTGATGCGGCTGATGGTGGGCTTGGGTAGCCCGGTCAAGCGCGCCAGGTCCAGATTGCCCAGCGCCGTCACGCCATGACGAAAACAACGCAATACATCCAGGCCACGCGCCAGGGCCGTAATGAAATCCGGCGAACTTGCGCCCTCGCCCACGCCGGCCGCGCGTTTACGACGAGCAGGCTGGCTCAATTCCAGCCGTTCATCCGGTTTGGCGGCGGCATGGACGACGCGCTTGGAGTCAGAAAAAGATTGCATTTCACTACGCTTCGTTTTTATAGTTTATTTCGAATGACAAAACTAAATTCCATTTATCGGAATTTAAAGCATCCAAGGAGACCTGGCAAGCAGCACAAGGCGCTTCACCGCGCAGCCGCCAAGCCAGGCCCGGCGATCCACTCACGCACGCGATTTCAAGGGGAAAACATGATTCGCACGAGCATCAAACTACTGGCTACCTTGGTTCTGGGCGCGGCCGCGCTGGGCGCGCAAGCCGAGACCTATCCGGCCCGACCCATCAAGATCATCTCGCCCTTCCCGGCCGGTGGCGCCACCGATGTGCTGACCCGCATCCTGGCTGAACGCATGGCCAAGACCCTGGGCCAGTCCATGATCGTGGAAAACAAGGCGGGCGCCGGCACGTCCATTGGCGCGGCCTATGTGTCGCGCGAGCAGCCGGACGGCTACACCATCCTGATGGCCACCAACTCCACACTCGTCACGAACCGCTATCTGTACAAGGACCTGCCTTACGATCCGGACAGCTTCGCGCGTATCGGCATGGTGGGCGTCGGCCCCCTGGTGCTGCTGTCCAGCCCCAAGCAGCCCTTCAACAGCACGCAGGACGTGGTGGCCTATGCCAAGCAGAACCCGGGCAAGCTGACGTTCGCCACCTTCGGCCCCGGCACCTCGTCGCACCTGGCGGGTGAACTGTTCAAGTCGCGCGCGGGCATCGACATCCTGCACGTACCCTTCAAGGGCGCCACGCAAGCCCTGCCGGCCCTGATCAGCGGCGACGTGGACCTGTTCTTCGACATGGTCGCCACCGGCATTCCGCAGGCGGACGCAGGCAAGGTCAAGGTGTTCGCCATTACCAGCCCGTCGCGCCTGGCCACGCTGCCCAAGCTGAAGACCTTGTCCGAAGAGGGCTATCAAGGCTTCGACATGACGGCATGGTTCAGCTTTGTTGCGCCGAAGGGCACGCCGGCTCCGGTGCTGGAAAAGCTGCAGGCCGCGTTGACCGAAACGCTGAAGGATGAAGGCGTGAAGAAGCGCATGCTGGACATGGGCATCGACCCGCGTTCGGGTACGGCCGCCGAGCTCGACAAACAGATCAAGGCCGAACAACCCATCGTGTCTCAACTGGTCAAGCAAGCCAATATCGTCGTGCAGTAAGTCGATACGACACGCGCAACTGGTTTCGTGACAAATCGTCTCGCGGCCCCGCCGGCCCGCGAGACGGCGGCGGGCCAAGCGCCTGCCACTTTTTACACCGACAGCACCCCCCGGGGCCTGTCGGTTTTTTACGCCTTGCCTAACCGCTGGATACAGAAGCCGTACCTGCTCGACTGCTAAGGTGAAAAGCAGCAAACACCCAGCGGGAGCCCGATGCCTTTGACCGAAGACCGTTATGCCCGCCTGGATGCCGCCCGCTGGTTGGCGGCCGTGGCCGTCGTCCTGTTGCACAGCGCGGCGTTGATCGTCAGTGACCCGGCTGCCTACGGCAAGGGCGCGTGGCTGGCCGCCAATCTTTACGACTCGGCGGCGCGGTGGTGCGTGCCCGTGTTCGTGATGGTCAGCGGCGCTCTGCTGCTGGACCCGAACAAGCCGCAGGATGCCCGCCAGTTCTACAGCCGGCGCATGGCACGTATTTGCGCGCCGCTATTGTTCTGGACGTTGTTCTACCTGGCCTGGCGCACCGGTCTGGACTGGTGGGACGACGGCCGTATCGATTTTTCGTTCTGGCCGCGCAAGGTGGCGCAAGGTGAACCGTATTACCACCTTTGGTACCTGTACATGATTGTGGGCCTGTACCTGTTCGCCCCGCTGGCCCGCATGCTGTATGCGCGCAGCACGCCGCGCGGACGCGCGCTGTGGGTGGTGGGCATTCTGGGCGTGGCGATCCTGGACGCGCTGTACCGGCGCGCGCTGGGCGCGCCGCACGGATTCTTCCTGACGTGGTTCCTGCCATATCTGGGCTACTTCGTGGCCGGCCGCTTGATTTTCGACGGCGACATGCGCGTTCCCCGGCCGGGTCTGGTGCTGCTGGCCAGCGTGGCCGCCACCGCCCTGGGCGTGAACCTGATGTCCGATGGCCATAAGCTGGACACGTACTTCTACGACTACTTCAGCCTGACCGTGCCGTTCATGTCACTGGCCGCGTTCCAGTGGATCGTGGACACGCCCCGGCTGCCGCGCCTGGCCGCCCTGGCGCCCCTGACCTTCGGCATCTACCTGATCCACCCCGTGTTCCTGGATGTGGCACGCCGGGCGGGCGCCATTTCGGGCAACCCGCGCGACGCCTGGACAGTGCCCTTGCTGACCCTTGCGGTCTTTGCCTTGTCGGCCGCCAGTTGCTGGCTGCTGAGGCGTCATCCCGCTACCCGCAAGCTCGTCTGAAAGACCTACGGCGAGAAGGGTTAATCGGACGTTGGCAGCAGGCTGGCAAGCCCCGTGAACACTGGACGAACCCTCGTCCATCTTCGCGGGCGTGAGGGAGGCCCTTGGGGTACAATTCACGGCTTATTTGATCGGCCAGACACCGATTTTTCTTCGCGCCAGCACGTATGTAGCCAAGCTCATCGTTGAGCTCCAAGCAGTTTTCAGAACAATTTCCTGAAAACGCTGGGCTTGAACAAAAACGCTAGGCAGAGCTCAAACCGTCCTGGCTTTTTTATCCGAGCGGAGGGAATCATGACCGACATCGGTCGGATGGCACATGTCGTGCCAGCTCGCACCCAGCTACCCGTCAGCGCTTACTTTGACGAAGCCCTCTTTGCCCGCGAGCAAGAACTCATTTTCAAGCAATCCTCGCAGTATGTCGGACACCAGAAATTAGTGCCCGAGATTGGGGATTGGCGGTCGTTGGTCCAAGAGAACGGAGGGCGCGTGCTGGTTCGTAACCAGCAAGGCGTTGAACTCATCTCAAATGTCTGCCGCCACCGTCAGGCATTGATGCTGGGCGGCGAAGCCGGCAATGTGGCCGGCAACTGCAATACGCAAGGCAATCTGAAGGCAACCGGCGGCAATATTGTCTGCCCGCTGCACCGTTGGACGTACAACAACCAGGGCGAGTTGTTGGGCGCGCCTCAGTTCGAGACCACACCCTGCATGAATTTGCAGAAGTTTCGCCTGCGCGATTGCCACGGCCTGCTGTTTGAAGGCCCGCGCGATCCGGCATCGGACATGGCCCCCTTGTTCTCGCGCCCCGAGTTCAACTTCGGCGACTACGTGCTCGACCACGTTGAAGTGCATCAGTGCAACTACAACTGGAAGACCTTCATCGAGGTCTACCTTGAGGACTACCACGTTGGGCCGTTCCACCCGGGCCTGGGCCGTTTCGTTACCTGCGACGACCTGACCTGGGAATTCAACGACTGGTACAGCCTGCAAAAAGTAGGCGTGCACAATGCGTTGGCCCAACCGGGTTCAGACGTGTACAAGCAATGGCACGACCGCCTGCTGTCGTTCCGCGAAGGCGATGCGCCCGATTTCGGCGCGGTCTGGGTCACGTATTTTCCGACCCACATGATCGAGCTCTACCCGCACGTGCTGGTGCTGTCCACGCTGTACCCGAAGAGCCCGCAAGAAACGATGAACGTCGTCGAGTTCTACTACCCCGAGGAAATCTCGGCGTTCGAACGCGAATTCGTCGAGGCCCAGCGTGCCGCCTACATGGAGACGGCCATCGAAGACGATGAGATCGCCGAACGCATGGACGCCGGCCGCAAAGCCCTGATGTTGCGCGGCGTGAATGAAGCCGGTCCTTATCAGTCGCCGATGGAAGACGGCATGCAGCACTTCCATGAATGGTATCGACGCATCATGCAAGACCTCTGAACCCGGGCTTGCATCCGTAAAGCAAAGGGCCTCGCGAATTTTTCGCGAGGCCCTTTTCATTGCACGCGGCAAATGCTTGCCGGTGCCGGTGCCGGTCGCCGGTCGCCCGTCGCCGGTCAATGTCCCATCACGCCCGCCACCGTGCGTTCACCGATCGCCAGCCCCACCGTCATGCCAACGCCGGAATGCATGACCGCCACCGTCGTGGCCGCGTCCACCGGCATCACCGAGAACGGCGCCGGGCCGTGTGCGCCGTACACGCCCTGCCAACGCTCCAGCACACGCAAGCGCGCGCCCAAGGCCTGCGACGCCAGGTCCAGCATGGCGTTGTCGACCGCCTCATCGTTGAACGGGAACGCATCCTGCCCGTAGTGATGCGAATCGCCGATGATCAGCTCGCCATTCGGCGTGGGGCTGATCAGCAGGTGGATACCGTTTTCAACCAGCATCGGCGTGCGTTCCTGGATCACCTGGCGCAGCGCTTGCGCCGTGGGCAGGTCCGAGAAGGCGCCGTAATGCACGCACGACAGGCCAGTCAGCACCGGGCGGTCCAAGGCGATGGCGTTGGTCTCGAACGCCGCGCGCAGCATCTGCAAACGCGAGACTTCCAGGTTCAGCGGCGCGAAGCGTTCAGGCAGCAGCGTCAGGTAATCATGCCCGGGGCACACGAAGACATGCTTGCCCTGGAAGTCGCCGGCCGTGGTGCCTACCAGGCCGTTTTCCACGGCGCGTGCCAGCGTGCCGGTAATGAAGGTCACGCCCAGCGACTCGGCCAGGTAGCGGGTCATGGCCGGCAAGGCCTCGCGCGAATAGATCTGCAGGTCGTCATGCCCCTGCAGCGCCAGACAGTGGTGCGCAAGCTGGCCGCCGTACAGGCCGGCCACCTCGCGCGCCGACAGCAGGTTGGCGCGATAGCCTTCCTGCGCCAGGCGCATGTCGGCGAATTCCTGCAGCACACTGGCCTCGTCGGCGTTGCGCGCCAGCACCAGCGCGCCGTTGGCCCGCACATGAAAGCCCGCCTTGGCGGCCAGCTCCAGCCACAGCTCGCGTGCCTGTTGCGCGTGCGACAGCATCATGCCGGGCGGCTGGCCCGTCACGATGACCTGGCCGAAGTTGCGGATGGTGGCGCCGTGCGCCTGGCGGCTGCGCTCAATGACCGCCACCGACAGGCCGCGCTTGGCAGCCGCCCAGGCGTGGGCGATGCCAAGCATGCCCGCGCCCACCACGATCACGTCGTAAGTTTTCATCGCGGGCAGCGCCTTACTTCTTCTTCGGCTCGGACTTGCCGTCGTAGCGGCGGGTCCACTCGGCGATGATGCGTTCGCGGTTCGTGGCGGCCCACACGAAGTCGTTCTTGATCATGCGCTTGGTCAGGTCGGCCGGCAGGTTCGGGTTGGCCGTGGCGATGGACGGAATCGCCAGCACCGCGAAGTTCGCCTTGTACAGCTCGTTGGCTTCGCGGCTGGCCGAGAAGTCGGCCAGCTTGCGGGCGGCTTCCAGGTTCTTCGTGCCCTTCATGATGGCGGTGGCTTCCACTTCCCAGCCCAGGCCTTCCGACGGGAATACGGCTTCGACCGGCGCGCCGTCGGCCTTCAGCTTGGCCGCGCGGTAGTCGAACGACACGCCGATCGGGAATTCCCCCGCGGCCGCCATGTTGCACGGCTTGGAGCCCGAGTGCGTGTACGAACCAATGTTCTTGTGCAGGGCGTCCATATAGGCCCAGCCCTTCTCTTCGCCAAAAATCTGCAGCCAGGCGCTGACGTCCAGAAAGCCCGTGCCCGAGGACGCCGGGTTCGGCATGACGATCTTGCCCGCGTAGACCGGCTTGGTCAGGTCTTGCCACGAGGTCGGCTTGGGCAGCTTTTGCTTTTCGGCTTCGATGGTGTTGAAGCAGACGGCGGCGGCATAGCCGTCCATGCCGACCCACGACGGCTCCGCCTTGGCGTCGCGCATGTTGGCGGCGATCTGGTCCAGGCCCTTCGGGGCGTAGGGTTGCAGCATGCCTTCCTTGTCCATCAGGCCCAGCGCCGTGCCGGCCAGGCCCCAGATCACGTCCGCCTTGGGGTTGCTTTTTTCGGCCAGCAGCTTGGCGGCGATGATGCCCGTGGAATCGCGGACCCATTGAATCTTGATGTCGGGATTGGCCTTTTCGAACGCGGCTTGGTAGACCTTGATCTGGTCGGCTTCGAGCGCGGTGTAGACCGTCAACGTGGTCTCGGCGGAGGCGGCGCCCATTACACCCGTCAGGGCGGCGGCCAGGGCAAGCAGCTTGTAGCGATTCATGAGTAACTCCGTGTATTGGCGGAAAAAAAGGGTGAAGGTCGCCGCCACGGTCGGACATTGCCGACCGCGGTCGCGGTAAAACGAAAAGTGGAACTACGTCCGGCTACGCCGGGCGGATGGCCAGGGCAGAGGGTTTGCGCTCAGGGTCGATCGCCTCGCGCCAGTCGGGCTTCGATATCGGTGATCACGGCGGGCAGGTCGGCCACCGTGTCGATCAGGTAATGGGGGTGCGCGGACGACAGCTCAGCGCGAGCCTCAACCCGGGCGCGCTCGCGGTCGTTCTCATCCAGGCTCAGGTATTCATCCAAGGTAAGGCCGGCGGCATTGCCGGACAGCAGGAGCCCCACCGTCCACATGCCGGCGCGGCGCCCTTCCTCGATACCAGGGGCGGTGTCGTCAACCTTGATGCAGCCGGCCACGTCCGACAGCCCCAGCTCGACCACGTTTTTCAAGGCCATCGCAGGCGCCGGGCGCGCGCGCGGCACATCGTCGCTGGCCACGATGCAGTCCGGCTCCAGGCCCTCGGAGGCGGCCCGTTCAACCACGCGGCGCATGACGCTGCCGGGGTAGCCCGAGCACGAGCCGATCTTCAAGCCGCGTTGGCGCAGGGCGCGCAGCAATTCCGCCGCGCCCGGAATGGCCGCTGAATACTGCGCCACCTTTTCCAGTTGCATCGGCAGGAAGCGATCGTAGATGGCGGTCACGTCGTCATCGGAAGGCAGGCGGCCGAACTGGGCCTGGTACTGGCTGGCGATGGCGGGCTGGTCGCACAGGGCGCGGATATGGTCCCACTTGCCCATGCCCATGGGGCCGCGGGCTTCCTTCAGCGACACCTCCATGCCGAACTGCGAGAAGGCGTCCACAAACACCTTGGTGGGCGCAAACGAACCGAAATCGACCAGCGTGCCGGCCCAGTCAAAGATGACGGCTTCCAGTTGGACGGGCAAGGTTGAAACAGTCATGAGGGTCATCCTAGAAATAAGCGTTCAAAGGGCCACGGGCCGGCGCCATGCCTGGCTGCGCGCGACCAGCGCGCGGCTTGCCAGATGCAGCAACAGGGCCGCCGTGGCGGAACTGGCCATGATCACCGTGCACATGGCGGCGGCCGGGCCGATGAAGCCGGCGTCGTCCATGTTGAGCACGGCGACGGCGGCCAGCACCGTGGACGGGCTGTACAGGAACACCACGGCCGACACGGTCGTCATGGCGGAAACAAACAGGTAGCGGGCAACGTCCAGCGCGGCGGGCAGGCACATGGGCAGCGTGACCCGCAGGAACGTCGTCATGCGCGGCACCTTCAACGACGCGGACGCGGCTTCGAACTCGGGATCCAGGGCGTTCAACGCGGTGGCCGCCGTCAGATGCGCGCTGGTGTAGAAGTGGACCACCGTGCACAAGACCAGCAGCGGCATCGTGCCGTACAGCAGGTTCAGCGGGTTCATCAGGCTGTTGAAGAAGAAGATGTAGCCCAACCCCAGCACCAGGCCCGGCACGGCCATCGGCATCAAGGCCAGCATGCTAACCGTGGCGCGCAGGCCGCGCGCCACCGAGCCGCGCGCCGGCACTTTTTCCATCATCCAGGCACCCACAAACACCACGGCCGTGCCGATCAAGGCGGTCCAAAGCGCCAGTTGCAGGCTGTTGCGCCAGGCCAGCCAGCCGCCCCCGTCCATGTTGTCGAAGTCATAGGAACGCAGCGACATCGACAGGTTGTACGGCCACATCTTCACGAACGAGGCCCAGACGGCCACGCCGATGATCAGCAGCAGGAAGGCGGCCAGCACGCCGGTCAGCAGCAGGAACGCGGCATCGCGGCGTCGGTTGGCGCCTGCTGCGTAGGGCTGGGCGCGCCCGCTCATCTGCGCGCCTTGACGGGCACGCAGGCGACGGTCCAGCACAAAGGTCAGCAAGGCGGGCAGCAAGAGCAAAATGCCGATGGCCGCGCCCTTGGGAAAGTTCTGCTGTCCGACGACGGCCTTGTAGGCTTCCATGGCCAGCACGTTGTAGTCGCCGCCCACCACTTTGGGAACGCCGAAATCGGTAACGGTCAGCGTGAACACCACGCAGCAGGCCGAGAACACGGCATAGCGTGTGCCGGGCAAGGTCACGGTCAGGAAGGTGCGCCACGGGCCCGCGCCCATGGCCCGCGCCGCGTCGTACAGCCGGCCGTCGGCCAGCGTCAGACCGGTCAGCAGAATCATCAGCGCATGCGGAAACGTGTAGAAGGCCTCGCCCACCACAATGCCCCAGAAGCCGTAGATGGTGGCGCCGCCTGTCAGGCCCTTGAGCAGGCCCTGATTGCCCAGCAGATAGATCAGCGCAATGCCGGGCAACAGCGAGGGCGCCAGCAAGGGCAGCAAGGCGATGGTGCGCAGCAGGCCCTTGCCCGGCAAGCGCGTGCGGGTCAGGCCGTAGGCGAAACCATAGGCGCACGGCACCACCAGCAGCATCGTCACCACGCCCACGGTCAGGCTGCGCCCGACCATGGCAAGAAAGCCATCCGCGCCGATGATGCCGGACACCACCGACAGGCCGGCCCAGGCGCCTTCGCTGTCGGTCACGGACTTGGCCAGGATGGCCAGTAGCGGCAGCGCCAGGAACAGCACCAGAAACAACACCAGCGCACCCTGCCCCGCCGTCAGGCCCAGCGAGCCTATCCAGGCGGGCATGGGACGGCGGCCCAAAGCGGGCACGGCCGGCGCGGAGGCCGAAGCGGCGGAGGGGGTAGGGGTCAGTTCGGCCACGGAAGGCGATCCGGTCACGGTGGAATCAAGCGTAGGCGCGAATCGCATGGCGCGGCAGCTCCACCCAGCAACGGCTGGCGGCGTGAGGGCCCAACAGGGCGTCTCCGATTTCAGGGGACACGATGGAATGCACGGTGGAGCCGGGCACGCCTTCCAGGCGCAAGGCCAGGCGATAGCCCCGGCCCAGGAATACGCCGTCCAGCACATCGGCCAGCATCGAGTTGGGTTCTTCCGAGCGCGCCATGCTGACGCGCACCGCTTCCGGGCGCACGAACAACTTGCCGGACTTGCCGTCCAGCGCCTCGTCCACGGCCAGTTCCTGGCGGCCGACGCGGGCGCGATGGGTATCAATGCGTTCGAACGGCAGCCAGTTCGCCTCGCCCACGAAATCCGCGATAAAGGCCGATGCCGGCTGGCGGTAGAGTTCACGCGGCGTTCCGAATTGTTCAATGACGCCACCGTTCATGACCGCAATGCGGTCGGCCATCACCATGGCCTCTTCCTGGTCATGCGTCACCATCAGCGTCGTGATCGACAAACGCTTTTGCAGCGCGCGCAATTCAATCCGCAGGTGCTCGCGCACCCGGGCATCCAGCGCCGACATGGGTTCGTCCAGCAATAACAGGGACGGCGACGGCGCCAACGCGCGTGCCAAAGCCACGCGCTGCTGCTGGCCGCCGGAGATCTGTCCGGGGTATTTGTCCGCCGCGCCCGCCAGGCCCACCAGGCTCAGCATTTCCTCGACGCGATTGGCGACGTGGTTGCGGTGGGCGCGCTTGCCGCTCAAACCATAGGCTACGTTCTGGGCCACGGTCAGGTTGGGAAACAGCGCGTAGGACTGAAACAGGATGCCGTAGTCGCGTTCTTGCGGTTCGGCGTGGGAAATATCGCGGCCCGACAACACGATTGCACCGCTGTCCTGGCGTTCCAGGCCGGCGATGGCGCGTAGCAGCGTGGTCTTGCCGCAGCCGGAAGGGCCCAGCAGGCACACCAGTTCTCCGGCGCGGATATCCAGCGAGACGTCGGCCAGCGCGGTGTGGCTGCCAAAACGCTTGACCAGATTTCTAACTGTGAGGAAGGCGCGATCGGGTTGGGGCATGCTGCCTCCGGACTGGGAACGAAGCCAGTATGGAAGGCGCGTATTGAGCGTTTATGACACTTCGCGCAAATGCAGTAATAAAAACATCAAATTATTTTGGTGTACTGGCGGTCTTGCGCATTGCGTCCCTTTCCCGCCCGCCTCATCGTGCTTGTCGCCGAACTCAAATCCTTCTACGCCGTGGCCCGCTGCGGCACCGTCACCAAGGCCGCCGCCCAACTGGGTGTCAGCCAACCGACCGTGACGGGGCAGTTGCGTCAGCTGGAATCGCGCTATGGCATTGAACTGTTCCACCGGCAGGGCCGCGGCATGCGGCTGTCGGACGCGGGGCAAAGCCTGATGCCCATGGTGGAAAAGCTGGTGCAACAGGAAACCGAGATCGATTTCCGCCTGCGCGACGCCAGCGACCTGCGCGAAGGCAATCTGCGCATTGGCGCCACCGGCCCCTTCTACATCATGGATACGGTGCGCCGCTACAACCAGCGCTACCCGGGGATCGACCTGGCGGTCACCATCGGGAATTCGCAGTCGATGCTGCAAGCGCTGCACGACTACCGCATCGAGATTGCCACGTCTTCCTTTCTGATGGATGACAAACACCTGTACCGCAGGATGATCGCGGCTGATCCGATCCGCGTGGTCACCCATCGGGACCATCCGCTGGCGCGGCGCGGGCAGGTTCGGCTGGCCGATCTGGCCGAGCACGCCCTGCTGCTGCGCGAACCCGGCTCCATGACGCGCCAGTTGACCGAGGACGCGCTGGCGGCAGCCGGCGTCAGCGTGCGCCGCACGCTGGAGATCGGCAGCCGGGAATCCATCCGGCAAGCCATTCTGTGCGGTTTGGGGATCAGCCTGATCCCCTCGCGTGAAATCCCGTCCCACCCCGATCTGGCGGCCCTGGACATCCAGGGCGCCGAGATCGTGATGCACGAATACCTGTACTGCCTGCGCGAGCGCCAACCGGTGCAGTTGATCGCGCGCTTTCTGGAGATGGCGCCGGCAGCCGGCTGACCGTTACGGCTCACTGCCCGCCCCCTCCCCCTTGCGGCCACTCAGGAGACAACCATGGCCTTGACCTTGCAAGACATCGAACAGATTTTCCTGGAACGTGGACACCGTTCCTACCATGGCGAGTCCGTCAGCCATTTGCGGCATGCGCTGCAAACGGCATCGCTGGCGGAACGCCATGGCGCCAACGCTTCGCTGATTACCGCCTGCCTGCTGCATGACCTGGGCCACCTGATCGCCGACCGCCCCGGCACCCCCACCCTGCGCGGCGTCGACGACAAGCACCAGTATTTCGTGCTGCCGTTTCTGCGCGGGCTGTTCAGCTCGGCCGTGCTGGATCCGATCCGCCTGCATGTGGAGGCCAAGCGCTACCTTTGCTATGTCGAGCCGCAATACGAAGCGTCACTGTCGGAGGATTCCAAGCGCAGCCTGGCGCTGCAAGGGGGCAGCTTCGATGCGGGCCAGGCGGTGGATTTCGCCAGCATGCCGGGCGCGCCCGATGCGATCCGCCTGCGCCGCTGGGACGATATGGCCAAGGTTCCGGGGCTGGCAACGCCCCCGTTGGACCACTTTCTTGAAATCGCGGAAAGCGTGTCCGGGCGGATCAAGCTGGCGGCGATCTGGTAGCGCGGGCAACCTGGCACGGCACGGTCAAGACGAAAAAAAGCCAGGGTGCAAGCCCTGGCTTTGTGGCGCCGCGCGCCTCAGGCGCCCTTGGCCACCGGGCGCGACGGGTCGCTACACCACTCGCTCCACGAGCCGGGGTACAGCCGCGAACCCGACAGGCCGGCGATTTCCATGGCCAGCAGATTGTGGCAGGCGGTAATGCCCGAGCCGCATTGGTGCACGATGGCGCCAGGGTCGCGGCCGCCAAGCAGGCCAGCGAATTCCGCGCGCAGTTGCTCGGCGGACTTGAAGCTACCGTCGGCTTGCAGGTTTTCGCCGTTGGGCCGGTTGAGCGCGCCGGGAATGTGGCCGGCCACCGGATCCATGGGTTCGACTTCGCCGCGATAGCGGTTGGCGGCGCGCGCGTCAATCACGGTAAAGGCGGGCCGGTCGATATTGTCCAGCACGGCCTGCGCGTCAACCGAAGCGACCAGCGGCGCGCCGGGCTCAACGGGCTGGCCGGCACGCACGGCCGGGGCGGCATCGGTTGTGGTCGGCAGCCCGGCCGCCACCCAGGCCTGCCAGCCGCCGTCCAGCACCACCACGCGCGCGTGGCCCAGCCAGCGCAGCATCCACCACAGGTGCGCCGCGTACATGCCGCCGCTGGCGTCATAAGCCACCACCAGCGTTTGCGGCGTCACGCCATGGGCGGCCATCAGCGCGCCAAGCTCCGCGCGCGTGGGTAGCGGATGACGACCATTCTTGCCGGTGCTCGGCGCGGCCAGCTCGGTTTCGTGGTCCAGGTAACGCGCGCCGGGGATGTGGCCGGCATCGTATGCCTGGCGGCCCGCCGCGTGGTTGGTCAGGTCGTGACGCACGTCGAAGACGCGGATGTCGGAAGCGCCAGGCCCTGAGGCGTCAAGCCGGCCCGCCAGATCGGCGGCGGAAATCAGTGTCATCGTCATTCGGTGTGCTCCTGTCTAGCGGGTTTGCCCGTCAGGCCGGCTTGGGATCGCGCATGGTGCGCCATACCGACAACAGGCCCGCGGAAATGATCAAGCCCATGCCGGCCCAGGCCAGACCATCCAGGTGGTCGCCCCAAAAGCCCATGCCCAGCAAGGCCGCGAAAATAATGGTGCTGTATTGCAGCGCCGCCGTCAGCAGCGCCGAGCCCACGCCAAAGGCCCGCGTCATGGCAAGCTGGCCGAACATGCCCGCTACGCCCACGCCCACCAGCGACGCATAGCCCTGCCAGTCCGCCACGCCCCAACCTTCGAACCACAGCCCGACGACGCTGGACACGCAGACCGCCACGGAAAAGAACAGCACGGTGCGCCATTCGGGTTCGCCGATCCGACCCAGTTGGCGAATCTGCATCATGGCGACCGCCGACATGGCGCCCGCCCCCATCCCCATCAGCGCCGCCAGCCATTGGTCGTCGGTGATGCTCGGCCGCAACACGGCGATCACACCCAGGAAACCCAAGGCCACGGCAATGATGCGGACGGGGTCGCGCTGCGCACCGCCCCAGCCCAACATCCAACAGGCAATGAACAGCGGTGCGGTGTAGTTCAGGCTGGTCGCGGTGGCCAGCGGCAGGTGCGAGATGGCGAAGAACCCCAGCCACATCGACGTCACGCCGGACAAGTTGCGCCACAAGTGCAGCTTCCAACTGGTCGGAACGATGGATTGGCGGCCGGCGCGCGCCCACAGCAGCAAGAGAAGAACGGAAGGCAGCCCACGAAAAAGCACGATCTGCGGCAACGAGGCGCCGTGTTCGGTGCCGAACTTCACGAACGACCCCATGATGGCGAACATGGCGGACGCCAACAACATCCAGAGAGCCTGCATTGGGGTTCTGCGCTAAGGGAAAAGTGGGGGGAACTAGGGGAAAGCGATACTATACTCTTCGCCATCGGGAGCGGTGCCGGCGAGTCGGGGAACTGGCGGGCCGCCGTCATGTCGAACCCGGGGATTTCCCGCTCGCAGAGGAACACAAAAAACATGAAACGCATTGTCTTGTTCGTCGTCACCAACCTGGCCGTCATGCTCGTGCTGTCGGCCACGCTGCGCATCCTGGGCGTAGACCGCTACATCACGGCCAACGGCCTGAACCTGAACGCGCTGCTGATCTTCTCGGTGGTGGTGGGTTTCACAGGCGCGATCATCTCGCTCCTGATCAGCAAGCCGATGGCTAAGTGGAGCACCGGCGCTCAAGTGCTGGACCCGAATGCGCCGCGCAGCCAGCGCGAAGCCTGGCTGCTCGACACCGTGCACCAACTGGCCGACCGCGCCGGCATCGGCCGCCCGGAAGTCGCCATCTACGAAGGCGCGCCCAATGCGTTCGCCACCGGCGCGTTCAAGAACGACTCGCTGGTCGCCGTGTCGACCGGCCTGCTGGAAAGCATGAGCGAAGAGGAAGTGGCTGCCGTGCTGGCGCACGAAGTGGCCCACATCGCCAACGGCGACATGGTCACGCTGACCTTGATCCAGGGCGTGGTGAACACGTTCGTCGTGTTCCTGGCCCGCGTGGTCGGCTACTTCATCGACCGCGTGGTGTTCAAGAATGAACGCGGCATCGGCCCGGGCTACTACATCACCGTGCTGGTCTGTGAAATCATCTTCGGCGTGCTGGCCTCGATCATCGTGGCCTGGTTCTCTCGCCAACGCGAATACCGCGCCGACGCCGGTTCGGCCCAGTTGATGGGCGCGCGCGAACCGATGATCCGCGCGCTGGCCCGCCTGGGCGGCCTGGAGCCGGGCGATCTGCCCAAGTCCTTTGAAGCCTCGGGCATCACCGGCCGTGGCGGCCTGGCGGCCATGTTCGCCTCGCACCCGCCGATTCCGTCGCGCATCGCCGCGTTGCAGAACGCCCGCGTGGTCTGACACCACCCGGTTGGCAGGCAGAAAAAAGTCCCTCAGCCGAGGGACTTTTCTTTTGCAGGTTCCGCAGGGAGCATCCCCCCTGCCATCAGCACTCGACGATGTTCACCGCTAGGCCGCCGCGCGCGGTTTCCTTGTACTTCGTCTTCATGTCGGCCCCGGTTTCGCGCATGGTCTTGATGACCGAATCCAGCGACACATAGTGCTGACCGTCGCCACGCAGCGCCATCCGGGCCGCGTTCACGGCTTTGATGGACGCCATGGCGTTGCGCTCGATACAGGGGATTTGCACCAGCCCGCCCACGGGGTCGCAGGTCAGGCCCAGGTTGTGTTCCATGCCGATTTCGGCGGCGTTCTCAACTTGCTCGACCGAGCCGCCCAGCGCCGCGGCCAAACCGCCAGCGGCCATCGAACAGGCCACGCCCACTTCGCCCTGACAGCCCACTTCGGCGCCCGACAGCGACGCGTTGTACTTGTACAGCAAGCCTATCGCCGCGGCGGTCAGCAGGAATTCCCGCACGCCGTCGTGGTTGGCGCCGGGAACGAAGCGGTCGTAATAGTGCAGCACCGCGGGAATGATGCCCGCCGCGCCGTTGGTGGGCGCCGTGACGACCCGGCCACCGGCGGCGTTCTCTTCGTTGACCGCCATGGCGTAAAGGTTGACCCAGTCCATGACCGACAGCGGATCCGACAGGGTGCGCTCGGCGCGCTGGGTCAGGTTGCGATAAAGCTCGGGCGCCCGGCGGCGTACCCGCAACGGGCCGGGCAGTTCGCCGTCGGCTTCGGGGTAGTTGATGCCGCAACCGCGGGCCACGCAGTCCTGCATCACTTGCCAGATACGGTCCAGCCCGCTGTGCGTGTCCGATGCCTCGCGCCAGGTGAGCTCGTTCTGCATCATCAACTGCGCCACCGTCAGACCGTTCTCGCGGCACATGGTCAGCAGTTCGCGGCCCGAGCGAAACGGATAGGGCAGTTGGTTGTGGGCGGCGATCACCTGGCTGTTGGAAGCCCCCGCCGTCACCACGAAACCGCCCCCGACCGACAGGTAGCGCGATTCACGCAACGACTCGCCGTTAGCGTCGATCGCGTGGAATTTCATGCCGTTGGGGTGCTCGGCCATGGCTTCGCGCCGATAGAACACCATGTGTTCCTTTTCGACGAAAGCCACGGGGTAGCGGCCCAGCAGCGGCAGTTGGCGGCTGGCGCGCACCGACGCGATCATGCCTTCAATGGCGGCCGGGTCTACCGTGTCGGGGGCTTCGCCCATCAACCCCAGCAGCACGCCCTTGTCGGTGCCGTGCCCCTTGCCCGTGGCGCCCAGCGAACCGTAGAGTTCGGCGCGCACATGCGCAACCCGGGGAATCAGGCCGTCGCGTTCCAGGCCCTGCGCGAACAGCAAGGCGGCCCGCATCGGCCCCACCGTATGGGAACTAGACGGGCCTATGCCAATCTTGAACAGATCAAATACGGAAACGGCCACGCCACACACTCCAATACATCAACGAATAGTCAGGCAATGATACGCGCTGGCAACACCGCGCGCAGGAAACCTGGCCAGCGTATGCTGTATCGCTGCCGCGGGTTTCGCCACCCCGGCAAGCATGCGATCATTACAAAATTATTACTTGTCATAAAAAGAACGGGAACACCCCTGGATGTCTGGTCTTATCACCCTGCTTGACTTCGCCGGCTACGTCGCCCTGCTCCTGTGGGGCGTGCACATGGTCCAAACCGGTGTCCAGCGTGCCTTCGGCGCGGCTCTGGGTGCGGCGCTGGGCCGAGCCCTGGGCACACGCTTGCGCGCTTTCGCGGCAGGCCTGGGCATTACTGCCGCCTTGCAAAGCAGCACGGCCACGGGCCTGATGATCACCGGTTTCGCCGCGGGCGGCGTGGTCGGCCTGGTGCCGGCCTTGGCCGCGATGCTGGGCGCCAACGTTGGCACCACGCTGATCGTGCAACTGCTGTCGTTCGACCTGACCTCGCTTGCCCCCATTCTTATTCTTGCCGGCGTCTGGCTGTTCCGCCGCTATCCGCCTGGACGCACCCGCGACCTGGGCCGGGTATTCATCGGCCTGGGGCTGTTGTTGCTATCCCTGCATCAGTTGGTCGAGCTTTTTCAGCCCTTCCAGACCGCCCCGATGCTGGGCATGATTCTGGACGCGCTGGCCACCCAGCCGGTGGCCGCCGTGCTGCTGTCGGCCGCCTTCACCTGGGCCGCGCACTCCAGCGTGGCGGTGGTGGTGCTGGTAATGTCCCTGGCAAGCCATCACATGGTGGCGCCCCACGTGGCCTTTGCGCTGGTGCTGGGTGCCAACCTGGGCACCGCCATCAACCCGATGATCGAAGGCGTGACCGGCGACGATCCCGCCGCCCGCCGCCTGCCCTTGGGCAACCTGCTGACTCGGGTGCTGGGCGTGCTGGCCGGGCTGATGCTGCTGCCGGTGCTGCAACCGCTGATGAGCGACATGGCAAGCGACCCGGCACGCGCCGTCGCCAATTTCCACACGCTGTTCAACGCGGTCATCGCCCTTCTGTTCCTGCCGTTGCTGACGCCTTACGCGGCGCTCTTGACCCGTTGGTTGCCCAAACGGGCCGATCCCAACGACCCGTCTCGCCCGCAGTACCTGGATGAATGGGCGCATGACGTGCCGGCGGTGGCGCTGGGCAACGCGGCGCGCGAAGCCCTGCGCATGGCAGACATGCTGCAAACCTTGCTGCTGTACGCCCGCGCCGGCTTCAAGCGCGACAACCGTCACCGCATGGTGCAGGCGCGTCAGTTGGACGCCGCGCTGGACAAGCTGGAAAACGCCATCACCACCTACCTGGCCACGCTGGACCAGGAAAACATGACGCGCGACGATGTCCAGCGCATGGATGACATTCTGGCCTTTGCCAGCAACATCGGCCATGCCGGCGACATCGCCCACCACGGGCTGTTGAGCCATGTGGCCAAGCTGCGCAAGCAAGGTTGGGTGTTTTCCCCCGAGCAGCGGGCCAGCCTGGACGAGACGCTAGGCCAATTGATTGCCAACCAGCGTCAGGCCGCCGCGCTCTTCGTCAACGATGACCTGCGCCAGGCGCGCGCCCTGGCCGGTGAAAAGGCGCGCTTTCGCACGATCGAGATACAAGCGGCCGACACTCATTTACAGAAGATCAAGTCGGGCGAGGTCGATGCCGCCGAGGTCGGCGCGCTGTATCTGGATATTCTGCGCGACATGAAGGGTATCAACTCGCACCTGGTGGGTGCGGCCGCGTACCCGCTTCTGGCCCGCCATGGGGAGTTGTTGCCCAGCCGCCTGAGAGAAGCGGGCAACTAAGCGGGAAACTAAGCAGGAAACAAAGCTGGAAACAAAGCGGGGTACAAAGCCCCCGCCAAACGGCGCCTATCGGTTTACAGGTAGCGCTGGAACCACGCCAGCATGCGAGTCCAGCCATCCTTGGCCGCCTCGGGCTTGTAGTTGGCGCGGTAGTCCGCCAGGAAGGCATGGTCGGCGTCCGGGTACACCACGAACTCCGATTGCTTGGCGGCTTCATTGCCGGCCGCCAGCTTCGTCTTCATGGTCTCGATGTCGGCCAGCGGAATGCTGGCGTCCAGGGCGCCGTACAGGCCCAGCACCGGCGCGTGCAGGTCATTGACCACGTCGAAAGCCACCCGCTTGATCAGCGGACCATGGCCCACGCTGAGCTTGCCGTACCAGGCCACGGCCGCCTTGACGTCGGGGTTGTGCGCGGCGTACATCCAGGTCAGGCGGCCGCCCCAGCAAAAGCCGGTGATGGCCACGCGCTTGGCGTCGCCACCGTTGTCCGCGGCCCAGGCCACGCTGGCGTCCAGGTCAGCAAACACCTGCTCGTCGGGCACCTTGCTGACGATGTCGGCAATGAGCTTGGGAATATCGGTGTAGGTAGAGGCGTCGCCCTGACGTTCGTACAGATTGGCGGCAACCGCCAGATAACCGGCCTTGGCGATGCGGCGGCAAAGATCCTTGATGTGCTCGTGTACGCCAAAAATCTCTTGCACCACCAGCACGACAGGCAGGTCGCGGCGGCCTTCCGGCGCGGCGTAATACGCGGCAATGGAACCATCAGCCACGGGCAGCTTGAAATCCCCGTGGACCAGGCCTTCCGTGTCAGTGTGTATGACGGTGGGGGCGACGTTGCCGGCGGCAGCGGAAAAACTCATGGCGGACTCCTGTGTATGGGTTGGACATCAAGGTGTCCCGTCCGCGCGCGCCCTGATGGTGGTCGGGCTATGCCTAGTGCGAGTGGCCGTGCTCGGCATGAGGCGCGCCGTGGCCGGCGTCGGCCCCGTGCTCGTGCCCATGGTGCATCACGGTTGTCACGCTGTAGATCAGCGCCACGCCCACACCCACCAGCAATAATTGCGGGACGGCATCCGAAAGGGACACCCGTTCATGCATCTGCGGCATCAGGTCAGCCACCGAGATATACAGGAAGCTGCTGGCGGCAACCACCAAGACATACGGCACCCAGTCCTGCGCCTGCTGCAGCACAAAGTACCCTATTATGCCGCCCACGGCTGAACACAAGCTGGTGAACAGGATCAGGGAAAAGGCACGGCGTCGGGCCAGCCCGGCGTTCAGCAGCACGACGAAATCGCTCAGCTTGTGCGGCACTTCATGCACGATGATCGACGCCGCGGTCAGTACGCCCAACAGCGGGTCGGTCAGGAAAGCCGCCGCCACCAGGATGCCGTCGCACAGGTTGTGCAAGGAACTTCCGATCAGGATCAGCACGCCCCCGCGCCCGGCTTCGTGGTGATCGTGGCCTTTGTGATGGTGGTGCCCGTCGCCCTCGTGGTGATGGCTATGGCGCAACAGCGCAATCTTTTCCAGCACGAAAAAACCGATCAGCGAGGCCAGCATCAAGCCGAATAGCGTGTGCGCATCGGCCACGCCCCCTTCGAAAGCCTCGGGCAACAAATGCAGCAGCGCCACCGACAGCAGCACGCCCACCGACAGGCTGACCATGTGGTGCAGGTACTGGGCGAAAACCTTGTAGGCCAGCCAACTGGCGACAAGGACGGCGATCAGCCCGCCGGTAACGGTGGCAAGAAGTACCCAGAGCAGCAACATGTGGGGGGACGCAATAGAGGCGGGGAGGAAGCGCAACATTATATTGTTGCAATCCTGAAATCGGAAATGGGCCGTCCTAAGACGGCCCACCGGGTTCGCGGGGACAGAACAGCAGGCTTAGTGCGCCTGCTCCCAGTTTTTGCCCATGCCCACTTCAGCCACGAGCGGCACGCGCAGCTCGGCCACCGAACACATCAGGCGCGGCAAGGCTTCCTTGACCACCTCGATCTCGGCGTCCGGCGCTTCCAGCACCAGCTCATCGTGTACCTGCATGATCATGCGGGTCTGCAGCTTTTCCGCTTCCAGCCAGTCCTGCACGGCCACCATGGCCAGCTTGATCAGGTCGGCCGCAGTGCCCTGCATGGGCGCATTGATGGCCGCGCGTTCCGCGCCCTGCCGACGCGGACCGGAAGCCCCACGGATTTCCGGCAATTGCAGGCGTCGACCGAACACGGTTTCAACGTAACCTTGCTCGCGCGCGACGCGGCGCGTGTTTTCCATGTACATCGCCACGCCGGGATAGCGCGCGAAATAGCGGTCGATGTAGGCCTGCGCCGCATCGCGCGTGATGCCCAGGTTGGACGCCAGGCCGAACACCCCCATGCCGTAGATCAGACCAAAGTTGATGGCCTTGGCCGCACGGCGCTGGTCGGTCGACACATCCGGCAGCGCCACGCCGAACACCTCGGCAGCGGTCGCGCGGTGGATGTCCTCGCCGGCGGCAAACGCGCGTTGCAAGTTGGCGTCGTCCGACACGTGCGCCATGATGCGCAGTTCAATCTGCGAATAGTCGGCCGACAGCAGCATGCCCTGTTCCGCGATGAACGCCTCGCGCACACGGCGGCCTGCTTCGGTGCGCACGGGAATGTTCTGCAGGTTGGGATCCGACGACGCCAGCCGGCCGGTAATCACCGCCGCCTGCGAGTAGCGCGTGTGGACGCGGCCCGTGGTGGGGTTGATCATGCGCGGCAGCTTGTCCGTGTAGGTGGACTTCAGCTTGGACAGCCCCCGGTATTCCAGCAGCACCTGCGGCAGCGGATAGTCCAGCGCCAGCTTGGTCAGCACGTCTTCGTCGGTGGACGGCGCGCCGCTGGCGGTCTTGCGCACCACCGGCAACTGCATGCGATCAAACAGGATTTCACCCAACTGCTTGGGTGAATTCAGGTTGAAGGGCTGCCCGGCCAATTCATAGGCCTTTTGCTCCAGCCGCAGCATTTCCTGGCCCAGCTTGTGGCTTTGGCGGCCAAGTTCGTCGGCATCCACCTTCACACCATTGCGTTCGATGGTGGTCAGCACCGCCGACACCTTGATTTCCAATTGATAGATGCGGTCAAGCCCTTCGTCGGCCGCCACCATCGGGCGCAGCACGCGATGCAATTGCAAGGTGAAGTCGGCGTCTTCGGCGGCGTAATGCCCCGCCTTGTCCACCGCCACCTCGTCAAAACCGATCTGCTTGGCGCCCTTGCCGCACAGGTCCTCGTACGACACGCCGCTGCGGCCCAGGTAGCGCTGGGCCAGGTCGTTAAGCCCCACGCCACGATGCGATTCCAGCACATAGGCCTCAAGCATCGTGTCGTCGGTAATGCCCGCAAGCTTGATGCCTTCGTTGGCGAACACATGTGCGTCGTACTTGGCGTGATGCAGCAACTTGGCGCGCGAGGCGTCTTCCAGCCACGGCTTCAAGCGCGCCAGCACCTCGGCCTTGGGCAACTGCGTTGCGCCGTCCGGCCCCCGGTGCGCCACCGGGATGTAGCAGGCCACACCCGGCTCGACCGCCAGCGACAGCCCAACCAGCCGGGCCTGCATCTGGTCCAGCGAGGTGGTTTCGGTGTCCAGCGCCACCAGGGGCGCCGCCTGCAGCTTTTCGAACCAGGCGTCGAATTCGGCCCAGTCGGCAATGATGCGGTAATCCAGTTCGGCGGGCGCCTGGGGCACCTCCGCCGCGATGCGGGCGTCACCCGTGGGCACGCGCTCGGCGTCGCCCGTCAGGTCGCGCAGCCAGGTGCGGAAACCGTAGCGTTCATACAGTTCGGTCAGCGTGGCAATGTCGCGTTCGCGCGGTGTCAGGTCGCTGACGTTTTCTACGTGGCCGCTCAGGTCGCAATCGTATTTCACCGTCAGCAATTGGCGCGTCAGCGGGAAATTGGGAATGGCTTCGCGCAAGTTGTTGCCGGCCACGCCCTTGATGCCGTCCGCCCCTTCGACGAGCTTGTCGATGGACCCGAATTCCGTCAGCCATTTGACTGCTGTCTTGGGGCCGACCTTGGTCACGCCGGGGACGTTGTCCACGGTATCGCCCACCAGCATCAGGTAGTCCACGATGCGGTCGGGCGGCACGCCGAATTTGTTGACCACGCCCGGCTCGTCCAGCACTTCGCCCGTCATGGTGTTGACCAGCGTGACGTGGCTGTTGACCAGTTGCGCCAAGTCCTTGTCGCCGGTGGACACGATGGTGTGTACATCGTGTTCGGCGGCGTGCTTGGCCAGGGTGCCGATCACGTCATCCGCTTCCACGCCCTCAATGGCCAGCACCGGCCAACCCAAGGCGCGCACGGCACGGTGGATGGGTTCGATCTGCGCCGCCAGGTCTTCGGGCATGGGCGGACGGTGCGACTTGTACTCGGGATACAGGTCGTCGCGGAAGGTCTTGCCGCGGGCATCGAAAATACATGCGGCATACTCTGCCTTATGATCAGATACCAGCTTGCGCAGCATATTGACCACGCCGTACAGCGCCCCCGTGGGTTCGCCTTGCGCATTGCGCAAATCGGGCATAGCGTGGAAAGCGCGGTACAAGTAGCTTGAACCGTCGACCAGTAATAAGGTTTTTTTCATGGTTAAAAAGGCAGATATGGAAACACCCGCCGGCAAACAGATTCCGCTGATTATGTCAGAGATACGGACGGCGGCAGACGAGCTCGCGCACATCGGGCCCGCAGTCAGCGTCTTCGGCAGTGCACGAGTCAGCCGTAATTCCCCCCATTATGAAACCACCGTCGCCATCTCGGCCGCCCTGGCCAGCGCCGGTTTTGCGGTCATCGCGGGCGGTGGCCCCGGCATCATGGAGGCCGCCAACAAAGGGGCCTTCGAGGCTGGCGGCACCAGCATCGGGCTGAACATCAGCCTGCCGCACGAGGCCCACAACAACGAATACCAAACCATCAGCCTGTCGTTCGAGTATTTTTTCTCGCGCAAGGCCACGTTCTTCATGCACAGCTTCGCCTACGTGGCGATGCCGGGCGGCTTTGGCACCCTGGACGAGCTCTTCGAAGCGTTGACGCTCATCCAGACGGGCAAAGTGCCGCCGGCGCCCATCGTGCTGGTGGGTAGCGAATACTGGTCAGGGCTGGTCGACTGGCTGGGCGATCAGGTGCTGGGCAACGGCATGATCGGCGCGCACGACCTGGACCTTTTCATCATCGAGGACGACCCCGTCAAAGTGGTGCGCCGCGTCGTGGAATTCCATGACAAGGTCACTTCCGAAGCGCAATACGCGCCGTCCCTGCCGGCTTGAACGTGGCGGCGGTCCTCTGCTGAGGACCGCCGTGCTGCTTCTGGCCCGCCTTGCCGCCTAGCGCTTGAACGACGGCACCACCTCGTCCGGAATGGGGCACACATAGGGCTGCCCACGCCGCGCGTCCAGCAGTTCCTGCTTGGCGCGCGCCAGGGCTTCCGGCTTTACCAGCAGATCAGCCGCCGTCGCCGCAATGATCTTGGCGGCGTGCACCATTCCCTTGTGCGCCATCGACATCTTGCCCTGCGCCACCATCTGCCAGGAATGGAACGGCGTGCCATAGGCGTAGCAGGCGCCCCAGCATTGCGCCGTGGGCGTCACCCAACTGACATCGCCCACGTCCGTCGAGCCATAAGTGATCTCGGTCTTGGCCGGGTCAAACGGCGCCACGCCCGCGAACAATGGCGTGGGATTGCGCAGTACCGCGCCCAGGTTCTTGCCAGCGTTATCGATGTCGTCTTCCGTGATGGAATCCCACATCCGGCGCGCCGCCTGTTCTTCGCCCGCCGTGTAGGCCGGGCCTTGCAGCGCCTGCATATTGGCGTACATGATCTCGTTCAGCACACGGTTCGGCATGTAGTTCGAGCACGCCTTGTCGAACACGATGTCCAGCTCACAGCCAGTCATCAGCGCCGCGCCGCGTGCCACGTTCTTGACCCGTTCATAGAGTTCGGCCGCCTGTGAATTGATGGGCGCGCGCACCAGGTACAGCACCTCGGCGCGGGCCTGCACCACGTTGGGCGAAATGCCGCCGCTATTGGTCACGGCGTAATGCACGCGTGCGTCCGGCACCATGTGCTCGCGCAAGTAGTTCACGCCCACGTTCATCAGCTCCACGGCGTCCAGGGCGCTGCGGCCCAGATGCGGGGAATTCGCGGCATGCGCCGCGATGCCGCGAAAGCGGAAGTAGGCCTGAATGTTCGCCAGCGTGGACTGATGGAAGATGCCTGTGTGCGAAGCCGGATGCCAGGTCAAGGCAGCATCAAGCTCATCGAAAAGGCCCTCGCGCGCCATGAAGGTCTTGCCCGACCCGCCCTCTTCCGCCGGACAGCCGTAGAAACGGATGGTGCCCGGCAACTGGTTGGCTTCCAGGAATTCCTTCACCGCCACGGCGGCAAAGTGCGCTGCCGTGCCCAGCAGGTGGTGGCCGCAACCGTGGCCATTGCCATTGGGCGTTTCAGGCGATGGCTGGCACGCAAAGGCGCCACTTTCCTGGCTTAAGCCGGACAGCGCGTCATACTCGCCCAGGATGCCGATGACGGGTCCGCCGTGGCCGGCTTCGGCCACGAATGCCGTGGGAATGCCGGCCGCGTCGCGGGTAATGCGAAAGCCGGCTTCTTCCAGCATCGCAATGTGCAATTCGGCCGACTTGTGTTCGTCGTAGCGTAGTTCGGCCAAGCTCCAGATGCGGTCGCTCAGTTCCGCATAACGCCCGCTGCGCGCGTCGATGAACGGCGCAAGTTTGTCGATGGCACCCATGATGTCTCCTCTGCTGGTTTCGGCAGTGTCGATCATTTTTCGGTCCGAGGCGAGCCTATTGAAGCTCCGCTGGCCGCACCAGATTCGATCAGCCCAGGGCCTTGACGATGGCCTCTCGCGCCAATCCGATGAACTCGCTTTCCCCGGTGCGTGCGGGCAGCAGGCGAAATTCCACCGAGGGCAACGCGGGCAATCCAGGTGCATGCAAACGCGCGATCCCTGGCGCCAAGGCGGATTCATTCAGGCAGGCCACGCCCAGCCCGGCCGACACCGCCAACTGCAATCCCGCCACCCCAGACGCCACGTGCGCCACCGTATAAGGCACGGCACGCCGCGCAAGCTGCCGTTCCACATACTGGCGCAATGCGCAGGTCTCCGGCAGCACCAGCAATGGCAAGGGAGCGTCGTCCGACGGCGCGCCTGCGCCCTCGGCCGCCATCCACAGCAGCGGCTCGCGGCGCAACAGCGCACCCTGCGCACGCGCCCGGGGCGCACCGCGCTCCTGGATCGACATCGATATGCCCACGTCGATCTCACCGCGCTCGTAAGCAGCCTCAATGGCGCCGCTTTTCATGATCGTCACATGCAGCCGCACCTGCGGGTACTGCTCGTTCAATCGCCGCAGCATGCGCGCCACGTCGCCGGGCCGAAAGTAATCCGTAATGAAAAATCGCAGTTCGCCGCGCAGCGCCACGCCACGCAGATCGCGATAGGCCTCGTCGCTCAAGGCCAGGATGGCGCGCGCGTGTTGCAGCAGGCGTTCGCCCGCGGGCGTGGCCGTCACCCCGGTTTTACCGCGCACCAGCAGGGCCTGGCCGGCGCGCTCTTCCAGTTTGCGCATCTGTTCGCTGACCGACGATTGCGACAGGAACACCTTGGGCGCCGCCGCAGTCAGGCTGCCCGCGTCCAGCACGGCGACCAAAGTGCGCAACTGGTCCAGATCAAATCCCGACATTGCCCTATCCAACGGATTTATCGATGGGTGAAATCGTAATTTCCCGCTTTTCCGATGTAAATCAGGTTTCTACACTGGTCTTGTACCCCTCACAAACCGGAGCCTGTCATGCCCCATATCGTCGTACATCTTTCTGGCCAATCCGATCCCGCCATCAATCGCCGCGTCGTCGACGCCGTGGCTGGGCTGACGCAGTCCGTGCTGGGCAAGAAGCTGCCAGTCATTGCGATTACCTTGCAGCACATCCCCCACGATCTGTGGTTTATCGGCGGCACGCCGCTCTCGGAGCAAGGCAAGAACGCCTTTCACCTGGACATCAGCGTCACGGACGAAACCAATACCAAGGCCGAGAAGGCGCGTTTCATCAAAGAGATCTATGCGGCGTTCCAGAGCATTCTGGGCGAACTGCACGAATGCTCTTACGTGCATGTGATCGACGCGCGCGCGGCCGCGTATGGGTATGGCGGCGCTACCCAGGAATACCGGCATCAGCAAAGCGGACTATAAGAAAGGCGCGCTATATGACTGCCCGCGCAGCATAAAAAAAACCGCGCACCCGAAGGTGCGCGGCTTGTCTTGCGCGAAGGCCACAGCGGCTGTGGCCTTCGTGCCCGCTTAGGCCGAGGCTTCGCGCGCGGCGCGCTTGCGTTCGTTTTCCAGCAGGTGGCGCTTACGCAGACGGATCGACTTCGGCGTGATTTCCACGAGTTCGTCGTCGTCGATGAATTCAACGGCGTATTCCAGCGACATCTGGATCGGCGGAACCAGGCGCACGGCTTCGTCGGTACCCGAGGCGCGCACGTTCGTCAGTTGCTTGCCCTTGATCGGGTTCACAACCAGGTCGTTGTCGCGGCTGTGAATGCCGATGATCATGCCTTCGTACAGCGCATCGCCCGGGCTCACGAACATGCGGCCGCGATCCTGCAGCTTCCACAGTGCGTAGGCCACGGCATCGCCTTGGTCCTGGCTGATCAGCACGCCGTTGCGGCGTTCGCCGATCGCGCCTTCCTTGACGGGGGCGTATTCGTGGAAGATGTGGCTCATCAAGCCCGTGCCGCGCGTCAGCGTCAGGAACTCGTTCTGGAAGCCGATCAGGCCACGGGCCGGGATCAGGTATTCCAGGCGCGTACGGCCACGGCCGTCCGGCTGCATGTCCTGCAGGTCGCCCTTGCGGCGGCCCAGCTCTTCCATCACGCCCCCCTGGTGGGCGTCTTCAACGTCGATGGTCAGCGATTCAAACGGCTCGCACTTCACGCCGTCGACTTCCTTGAACACCACGCGCGGACGCGACACGGCCAGCTCGTAGCCTTCGCGGCGCATCGTTTCCAGCAGAATCGTCAGGTGCAGTTCGCCACGGCCCGACACTTCAAACACCGTGTCGTCGCCCGTGTCACGCACACGCAGCGCCACGTTGGACTTCAGTTCGCGGTCCAGGCGGTCACGCACTTGGCGGCTGGTCACGAACTTGCCTTCACGGCCCGCCAGCGGCGACGTGTTCACCATGAAGTTCATGGTCAGCGTCGGCTCGTCGATGCGCAGCATCGGCAGGGCTTCCTGCGTGAGCACGTCGGTCACGGTGCAGCCAATGCCCAGTTCTTCGATACCGTTGATCAGCACGATATCGCCGGCTTCGGCCTCGTCAACCACGACGCGCTCCAGGCCATGGAACTTCTGGACCTGGTTGATGCGGCCCTTGCCGCCCTGGCCGTCCGGACCAAACTTGTAAGCCACTTCCATGCCGGGGCGCATGCGGCCACGGTTGATGCGGCCCACGCCGATCTTGCCAACGTAGCTGTTGTAGTCCAGCGAGATGATCTGCATCTGCAGCGGGCCGTTGGGGTCATCTTCGCGCTGCGGCACGTGTTGCAGAATGGCTTCGAACAGCGGGCGCATATTGCCTTCACGCACGTCCGGCGTCAGGCCGGCGTAGCCCGACAGGCCCGAGGCGTACACCACCGGGAAGTCCAGCTGCTCTTCGGTCGCGCCCAGCTTGTCGAACAGGTCGAACGTGGCGTTGATGACGAAGTCGGTACGCGCGCCGGGACGGTCAACCTTGTTGACGACCACGATCGGCTTCAGGCCCAGGGCCAGCGCCTTGCGCGTCACGAAAATGGTCTGCGGCATCGGGCCTTCAACGGCGTCAACCAGCAGCAGCACGCCGTCAACCATGGACAGCACGCGCTCGACTTCACCACCGAAGTCGGCGTGGCCCGGGGTGTCGACGATGTTGATGTGCGTGCCTTCGTATTCAACGGCACAGTTCTTGGCCAGAATCGTGATGCCGCGTTCTTTTTCCAGATCGTTCGAGTCCATGACCCGTTCGGTCAGCGCCTGGTTTTCGCGGAAGGTGCCGGATTGGCGCAGCAGCTGGTCGACCAGGGTTGTTTTACCGTGGTCCACGTGGGCGATGATGGCGACGTTGCGCAAGGCGCGAGTCATAGCGAGTCCTTTAAGGTCAGGGTGGAGGGCAGCAAGCCCTCCGGCAATTCGTTCAGTGCAAGCAATGCCTGCTTCGGGTCTGGCATGGCCTGCAAGGCTTCCAGCTCAACGGCGCGTTCCAGAGAAAATGGCCCGACATGCGTGCGCCGCAGCGCCGTCAGGTGGGCGTAACAGCCCAGCACGCGCCCGATGTCCTGGGCCAGTGTTCGGATGTATGTGCCTTTACTACAAGCCACATCGATCTCTGCCTGCGTTCCCGAAAGGGACAACAGCTCGATGCGGTGAATCGTGATCTGGCGCGGGGCCCGTTCGAGTTCGATGCCGGCGCGCGCGTACTCGTACAGCGGCTTGCCGTCGCGCTTGAGCGCGGAGTACATCGGCGGAATCTGCTCGATGGTGCCCGAGAAACGTGACAGCGCGTCGCGCAGCGCTTGCTCGTCAACGGTAAAGCCCGGCTCGGCGGTTGACACGACATTGCCGGTCAGGTCGCCAGAATCGGTTTCGCTGCCAAATTGCAGCGTAGCGCGATACGCCTTGTCGGCGTTGAGCATCGCGCCGGAAATCTTGGTTGCGCGTCCCATGCAGCACACCAGCAAGCCGGTGGCGAAGGGATCCAGCGTGCCCGTATGACCGGCTTTCGCCGCGTCCATGGAACGCTTGGCGCGTTGCAAGGCGTGGTTGCTCGACAAACCTACGGGTTTGTCGAGCAACAGCACACCGTCGAGCAAAAGCCCGCGTCGTTTAGCCATCGTCGGAATCCGGTTGAAAAAGCAGTGACGACAGCCCGATCAGGACTGGTCTTCAGGTTCGTCAGGCACGCCCGAGTGGGGGCCGGGCCGATTTGCGCGGTCGATGAGGATCGACATTTCGATGCCACGGGCGATTTGCTCGTCGTGGAAGAAGCGCAAAGTGGGGACAGTGTGTATGTGCAGCAGCTTGTAAAGCTGGGAATGCAGCCAACCGGCTTTTTCGTTCAGCAAGGCGGTGGCGGCTTCGGGCTCGGCGCCCAAAACCGTGAACCACACCTTGGCATGCGCGTAGTCGGTCGACAATTCCACACCGGAGAGCGTGATCAGCCCAGCGCGAGACATATCGATTTCGCGCTGGATGATCTCCGCCAGATCCTTTTGGATCTGGTCGGCCAGCCGCAAATTGCGGCCGGGGATGGCTTTGGACTTGTGACGGCTCATTAGCAATAATGCCTCGCGACGCTTTACAGCGTACGCGCGATTTCCTTGATTTCAAAGACTTCCAGCTGGTCACCCACCTGGATGTCGTTGTTGCCGCGCAGCGTAAGACCGCAATCGAAGCCCGACTTGACTTCCTTGACGTCGTCCTTGAAGCGGCGCAGCGATTCAAGATGCCCCGTCCACTGAACCACGTTGTTGCGCAGCAGGCGTACCTGGGAATCGCGGCGGACGATGCCGTCAAGCACCATACAACCAGCGATGTTGCCAAGGCGCGAGATGCTGTAGACCTCACGGATCTCGACCAGGCCGATGATTTCTTCTTTCTTCTCGGGCGCCAACATGCCCGACATGGCCGCCTTAACTTCATCCACGGCGTCATAGATGATGTTGTAGTAGCGCACGTCGATGCCGTTGTTTTCGGCCAGCTTCTTGGCGCTTGCTTCCGCACGCACGTTGAAGCCGATCACGACCGCGTTCGAAGCGATGGCCAGGTTGATGTCGGTTTCCGAGATACCGCCGACAGCCGCGTGCACCACTTGCACACGAACTTCGTCGGTCGACAGCTTGACCAGCGACTGCACCAGCGCTTCCTGCGAACCCTGCACGTCGGTCTTGACGATAAGCGTGAGCGTTTGCGTGCCCTCGCCCAGGTTGTCGAACATCGATTCCAGCTTGGCGGCCTGTTGGCGAGCCAGCTTGACGTCGCGGAACTTGCCTTGGCGGAACAGCGCGATTTCTCGTGCCTTGCGTTCGTCGGACAGCGCCATCAGTTCGTCGCCGGCGGCCGGCACTTCGGTCAGGCCCTGGATTTCAACCGGGATGGACGGGCCGGCCGATTGGATCGGCTTGCCGTTTTCGTCCAGCATGGCGCGCACGCGGCCAAAGCTTGCGCCAGCCAGCACCACGTCGCCGCGCTTGAGCGTACCGCTTTGCACCAGGATCGTCGCGACCGGGCCACGGCCCTTGTCCAGACGGGCTTCGATGACCAGACCCTTGGCGGGTGCGTCTTCCGGCGCCTTCAGTTCAAGCACTTCGGCTTGCAGCAGCAAGTTTTCGAGCAGGTCGTCGATGCCTTCACCGGTCTTGGCCGACACGCCCACGAAGGGAACGTCACCACCGTATTCTTCCGGCACGACCTGTTCGGCAACCAATTCCTGCTTGACGCGCTCGGGGTTGGCCGACGGCTTGTCGATCTTGGTCACGGCCACGACCATGGGCACGCCCGCGGCCTTGGCGTGGTGGATGGCTTCACGCGTTTGCGGCATCACGCCGTCGTCGGCGGCCACCACCAGAATCACGATGTCGGTCGCCTTGGCGCCGCGGGCACGCATGGCGGTAAACGCTTCGTGGCCCGGGGTGTCAAGGAAGGTCACCATGCCGCGTTCGGTTTGAACGTGGTAGGCGCCGATGTGCTGCGTAATGCCGCCGGCTTCGCCCGCGGCAACCTTGGCGCGGCGGATGTAATCCAGCAGCGAGGTCTTGCCGTGGTCAACGTGGCCCATGACGGTAACAACCGGGGCGCGCGGCAGTTGCTCGGCTTCGGACACCGCGGTGGAATCGTCCAGGAACGCTTCCGGATCATCCAGCTTGGCGGCAATCGCCACGTGGCCCAGTTCTTCAACCACGATCATGGCCGTTTCCTGGTCCAGTACCTGGTTGATGGTGACCATCTGGCCCAGCTTCATCAGATGCTTGATGACTTCGGCGGCCTTCACGGACATCTTGTGAGCCAGATCGGCCACGCTGATGGTTTCCGGCACGTGCACTTCGCGAGCAATGAACTCTTGCGGTGCGGGCTCGTTGCGGCGGTCGTTCTGCTGGTTGCGGCCACCACGGCCGCCGCCCTTGCCACCACCCTTGCCACCTGCACGCCAGCCGTCACGGCTGGCCGGGGCTGCGGGCTTGTCGGCCGGCTTCTTGCGCGAGGCGTCATCAGACCAGGTCGAAGCGACTTCGGCGGTCTTGATGGTCTTCTTCGTGCCAGGAGCGGCGGGCTTGGCGTCTTTCTTGGCGCCGGGCGTGGCGCCGGGCTTGCCGGCCGGCTTGTGCAGCGTGCCCGAAATCGGAGCAGCGGCGGCGGCGGGCGCCTCCGGCTCGGGGGCACGCAGTACCTTGCGCGGACGGTTCAGCATTTCGCGCAGCGCGGCGGCTTCGGCCTCGGCGGCACGGCGGGCCTCATCGCGGCCACCCGTCGTAGCGGAGGCGGCAAGCGGCGGGCCGGCGCGGCGGTTGTCGGCACGATTGCCCACCCGGACGGGGGGCGTGGCCGGCGCGGGCGCGGCGGACTGCACAGGTTCGGACTTCGCGGCAGGCTGCGCCTGGGCGATCGGCGCATTGGCCTGGGGGGAAGGTGTATCGGACTTATTGGCTAGCACAACGGGTTCCGGCTTGGCTTCTTCAGCCTTGCGCTCGGTGGATTCAGTCTTAACTTCGGGCTTGGCGTCTTCGGCCACGGGCTCGGCAGGAGCAGGCGCCGGCGTCGGTTCGGGTTCAGGCTGGGCCTGGACTTCGGCGGCTTGCGCCTCGACGGTGGCGGGCACTTCGGCCGCGACGGATTCAACAGGCGCGGGCGCTTCAACCGGCGCGGGCGCTTCTACAGCAACAGGCTCTTCCGCCTCGACGGGGGCCGGAGCCTCCGCTTGGACGGGCGTGGCTTCGCGGGGCTCGGCCACGGCAGGAGCCTCGGGTGCAGCCGGCGCGGACACCTGCTGCTCTTCTTCAACAGCAACTTCATCTTCGGCACGCGCGGACGCGGCCTGCTCCAGGGCAATTTCGGAGGGATCACGCTTGACGAACACGCGCTTCTTGCGCACTTCGACCTGAATCGTGCGCGAGCGGCCGGTGGCGTCAGCCTGCCGGATCTCGGACGTCTGGCGGCGCGTCAAGGTGATCTTCTTGCCTTCGGTCGCGCCATGGGCGCGGCGCAGCGATTCGAGCAATTTCGCCTTGTCGCTGTCGGTGACGGAATCGTCAACCGATTTGAGGTCAACACCAGCCGAGCGCAGCTGATCCAGCAGCACGTTGGCAGGCATTTTCAGCTCGGTAGCGAACTGGGCGACGGTGTTACTCGACATTAGGCTCTCTCTTCCCTATATGCAGCAATTACAAACAACGTGAACTTGCAGTGGATGAATCCAGCACTACCCACCGCAGACCCGTGTCCTTATGGTTATTCTTCGTCGAACCAATGGGCACGGGCACGCATGATGAGGTCGCTGGCTTCCTGCTCGGTCAAACCGGCGATTTCCGCCAGTTCGTCCGTTGCCAATTCGGCCAGATCATCTCGCGTATGCACTTGGCGCTCGGCCAGCTTGGCAGCCAGCTCTTGCGTCATGCCTTCGAGTTCAAGCAAATCCTGTGCGGTCTCAAGACGCTCTTCCTGAGCAATTGCCTCAGTCAGCAGCGCGTTGCGGGCACGGGCGCGCAATTCATTGATGGTGTCTTCGTCAAACGCTTCGATTTCCAGCAGTTCCTGCATGGGCACGTAAGCGATTTCCTCGATACCGGTGAAACCTTCGTCGATCAGGATGTCAGCGACTTCCTCATCAACGTCCAACTTGCTCATGAACGTGGTGCGCAGACCCGAGCGCTCGACTTCCTGGCGGTTCAGGCTTTCTTCCGGCGTCATGATGTTGATCTGCCAGCCAGTCAGCTCGGACGCTAGGCGCACGTTCTGACCCTTGGCGCCAATGGCCTTGGGCAGGTTTTCCTCGTCGACGACGACGTCCATCGCATGCTTGTCTTCGTCAACGACGATCGATTCGACGTTGGCCGGCGCCAAGGCGCCAATGACAAACTGCGCGGGGTCTTCCGACCACAACACGATGTCGACCTGTTCGCCGCCCAGCTCGTTGCGCACCGCGGTGACACGCGAACCACGCATGCCCACACACGTACCGATCGGATCGATACGCTTATCGTATGCCACCACGGCGATCTTCGCACGCACCCCCGCATCGCGAGCGGCGGCCTTGATCTCGAGCAGGCCCTGCTCGATTTCCGGAACTTCATTCTCGAACAGCTGGCGAATGAACTCGGGCGAGGTGCGCGACAGGATGACTTGCTGGCCACGCGCGGCGTGGTCAACACGCAACACGAAGGCGCGGACGCGGTCGGCAACCCGGAGGTTTTCCTTCGGGATCATTTCGGAACGCGGCAGGCGCGCTTCGATCTTGCCCGTTTCGACGATGGCGTCGCCCTTGTCCATGCGCTTGATCGTGCCGGACACAATGGTTTCACCACGGTCCAGGAAGTCGTTCAGCACCTGCTCGCGTTCGGCGTCACGGATCTTTTGCAGGATGGCCTGCTTGGCCGCCTGCGCGCCGATACGGCCGAATTCGATGGGCTCAAGCGGCTCTTCGATGTATTCGCCTTCCTGGATGTCAGGAACGATTTCCTGCGCATCCGACAGCATTTCCTGCTTGTCGGGCTCTTGCAGGCCAGCTTCGTCCGGCACCACCAGCCAGCGGCGGAAGCCTTCGTGATCGCCGGTTTCCCTATCGATGGCGACACGAATGTCCGCATCATCCTTGAAGCGCTTTTTCATGGCCGAGGCCAGCGCGCTTTCCAACGCACCGAACACGACGTCACGCGTGACGTTCTTTTCACGCGCCAAGGCATCGACCAACAGAAGAATTTCGCGACTCATCGCTTTTTGCCCTTGAAATCCAGAACGGGATCCAGTTTTGCACGTTCGATATCTTCGACCGTGAAATTCAACACCTGGATTTCGTTCTTTTTTGCCTCAAATTCGAGACCGAAGACGGTCTTGTGCATCCCAGCAGCGGCATCCGAGGCGGCGGCGTCGTCTTCGGGCACGGTCAACGTGCCGGAGAAAACCTTACGTCCGTCTAATGCCTCGCGCAGCTTGATCTCGATGCGCTCGCCAGCAAACCGGCGGAATTCAGCCTCGTTGCGCAACGGGCGATCTATACCCGGCGAACCGACTTCCAGCCGTTTGTAATCGACGTTCTCGACTTCGAACACCCGCGACAATTGGCGGGACACCTGCTCACAGTCTTCGATGCGCACACCGCCGACCCGATCGATCGTTACGCGCAAAAGGCCCAGGGCGGCACGCTCGACGTCCACGAGTTCGACGTCCATGCCGGCCAGAGCCTCTTCGGTCAATGCGAATAAATCAGCCATATACTCAAAAAAAATGGGCTGCACGCCCAGCCCACCGATATTGCGCAGAGCCCAGCCGCTTCCCTACTACACGTAAGGAGCAATGCTGGGCAGCGCCCTATATTGCGACCTAATTTGATGCACCATGGGTTGTCCAACCCTGCCCGCTCAAACCCAACCTTTCAGGTTCGGCAGCACTTGGTGCATATCCGATGCCAACTGCTATTGAACTGCGCCATGCTGCCGCGCGCCAATTTGATCATTGACTGCTCGATCCGTTCAGACTCGATCTGTTCAGACCCAACCCTTTCAGACCTGCCCCTGCGCATTACCCGCCAGAGGCGGCTTGCCCGCTACCCGCCAGAGGCGGGACGCAAAAAGCAATGACGCGAAGCCATGAAAACCATTGATTTTACCAGATAAACAGGAAAAACGCCTGATTCATCTAGGGCTTACGCTTATACGGGACATATCGCGGCCAGCGGCGCGGCCAACGCGCCACTGGCAGGCAAATCAGCGACCTTGACGACCACGCCCACCCATGACGCCCAGACGGGATTCATGCGCGGATGCGCTGCGGGGTTGCCAGTCGTCGCCACGCGGCGCCGACGAGGCTGCACGCGGTGCGCGCGGTTTGCCGCCCGCACCCGGGCCCTTATTGGCCGCCGAGCCGCCCGCGCTGCGCGGCCCTTCAGACTTGTTTCCGCCACGCCCACCCGCAGCCGCGGGCTTGCCATTCCGACCACCGTTGCCGCCGCGCGCGCCTTGCGGCTTGCCGCCCGGCTTGCCACCGGAAGGCTTGCGGCCACCACCCATCTGGCCTTCGGCCACGTTGCCGACAACGCCGGCATCTACCGACGCCACATTGCCCGGCTGCCCGCCCGCTGCCGCCGCACGCGGACCGCGCGGACCACGCGGCTTGCCACCCATCTTGCCAGCAGGCTTGGCGCCCGGCTTACCGCCCGGCTTACCGCCGGGCTTGCCATCAGGACGCCCGCCGCCCGCCGATGCCGAGCGACCACCGCCGGGCTTGCCGCCCTTGCGATTGCCACCAGCGCCTTCCGCGGCAAGCGGATGACCGTTGGCATAACCGCCTGCGATCATCAGACCAGTACCGAACGGGTCGGACGGACACGCCGCCGCTTGCCCCGCGCTGCCCAGGCGGCCGCCCTGCAACTTGCCACGACGGCCGATACGAGCGCCATTCATGCCATTGCGATCCATGGTGCCGAAGCCCGGGGGCAGCGCGCTGTCATGGGATTGGGGTTGCTTCGAGCGGCGGCGGTTGCCACCCGATTCGTCGTCATCGCGCAACAGTCCAAGCTGGACCATCAACGCGGTGACCAACGAGCCATCCAGTTCTTCCCAGCGACCACGACGCAAGCTGCGGGGCAGAACCACATCGCCGAAGCGGGTACGGATGAGTCGGCTGACGGTTACGCCAACCGCTTCGAACATACGGCGCACTTCGCGGTTGCGCCCTTCCTGCAAGGTGACGCGGTACCAGCGATTGCTGCCGTCGCCACCCAGATAATCCAGCGCGCCGAATGCCGCCAGGCCATCTTCAAGCTCAATACCATCGACCAGCGACTGGCGTTGCGCTTCATCCATCTCGCCCAGCACACGGACGGCGTATTCCCGCTCGGTACCGTAACGGGGATGCATGATGCGGTTGGCCATATCGCCAGACGTCGTGAAGATCAACAGACCTTCCGTATTCAAGTCCAGGCGGCCCACCGACAACCATTTACCCGTGCGCAACTTGGGCAGACGCGCAAACACGCTGGCGCGGCCACCCGGATCGTCGTGACTGACGATTTCGCCTGCCGGCTTGTGATACAGGATCACGCGCGGGGGCTTCTTTGTATTGGTACGCATGATGGGCTTGCCGTTCACGCGAACCTGATCATTGGGCGCAACGCGTTGGCCGATATGAGCTGGCTCGCCATTGACCGAGACGCGGCCGGCCACGATCAGCTCTTCCATCTCGCGGCGCGAGCCGATGCCTGCATCCGCCAGCACCTTGTGCAGCTTGGGCATGACCGAATCGCTGTTCAGGTACTTGCCCAGCCGCTGCTCCATGCGCTCAGCGTTGTCAAGATACGACAGCGCTTGTTCCGCTTCTTGCTCGCCACCACGGGAGTCAGCCGACTCGACCACGGCGGCGGCGGCCGGCTGGCCACCTGCCGCCGGCGCCTGCTCTGCCGCGGCATCTCCACGACGGCGGCGGAAAGGCGTCCTTAGCTTGCGGCCGCGCCCACGGGCACCGGCCTCGCCTTCGGCGGCGGGTTCGCGCACGGAAGAGGAATCCGGCTGACCGTTGGAAACGGTGTCATCCGAACGGGGATTGTCGTCCTGCATTGCTGTATTCGTTGTCACTGGGACAGCTCCGAATTTCAAACTTGGGTACGCCTGCCAGGGGCGGGCTCGTCATCATCAGGGGACGCCGAATCGCGGCCAGCGCCAGGCTGCGCCGGATCCACGTCATCCGAAGCCGAGGAAGCGGCATCGGTTTCGGGCCGAACAGGATCATCAAGGCCGAAATCGGGCTCATGCCCAGCTGCGCCAGGCGCTGCGTGATCGGTCTCGTCAATCGGGTCGGTCGGTTCCGCGTGTTTTGCGTGCTCGACACTTTCCTTTGCAGCACCGGCCTCAGTAGGGTCGGCGGCCATATCGGAAATGTCGTTACCGGTTCTGTCGTCGGGAAAACCGGACAGGATCGGCGTATTGGACAAGCCTTCGGCTTGCTCCCGGACGGTGGATTCGTCATCGGGATCCGCGCCTTCTTCTGTGCGCGAAACGACGGATTCTACGCTATCGACCGGGTCTATGGGTGCATCCTGTTCCGAAACAGGCAATTCCGCAACGGGGAGATCGCTATTTTCGCGGGCTTCGTCCGCATTTCCGACGGCAAATTCCCCTTGATTCCCCTTTCCGCCATCGCTGGCGGCTTCGGCCAAACCGTTCATAGCTTCGGCGGCAACCTCCGCCTCAGCCGGTTCATTCGTGGGAATGGCGCCCTCGCCGGTCAATTGCTGCACCTCGCCGAGGTCCAGCCCGGCCAGCGCGGCTGCGGCCTGGGCGGATTCCAGGGGCGGCAACTCGTCCAGCGCGCGCAAGCCCAGATCATCAAGGAACTGGCGCGTGGTGCCAAACAGAGCCGGACGCCCCGGCGCATCACGGTGCCCGATCACCTCGATCCACCCTCTATCTTCCAGGGCTTTCACGATTTGCGACGAGACGGTCACACCGCGTATGTCTTCGATATCGCCCCGCGTTACCGGTTGGCGCCAAGCCACGATAGCCAGCGTCTCCATAACGGCTCGTGAGTACTTGGGCGGCTTTTCTGGGCTGAGCCGCTCAAGATAGCGCTGCATATGCGGCCGGCTTTGAAATCGCCATCCGCTCGCCAATTGCACCAGCTCAAGACCACCATCGGCCCAATTGGCTTGCAGCGTCTCCAACAGCCCGCGCAGCTTGCTGTTGTCGAACTGCTCATCATCCCCGAATAGCTTGCGCATATCGGACAGTTGCATCGGCTGCACCGCGCATAGCAACGCGGTTTCCAGCACGAGTATTGCCTCACTATCGTTCATCGACATTCAAATTCAAAAAGGGCTAACTTGCACCCGGTGGAAAATAAGGTTAATATTCTTTTCTCAGACGCGGGGTGGAGCAGTCTGGCAGCTCGTCGGGCTCATAACCCGAAGGTCGTAGGTTCAAATCCTGCCCCCGCAACCAAATTGATCAAGGCCTGGCGAATGCGCCGGGCCTTTTTCATTTGCGCCGTCTTTACTGATCACATCGTCGTTGATCACATTCTCAGCGGCTTGCGCCGCGCGCGCGCGCCAGGCATCCGCGACCACCACCGACTCCACGCCTACCCTGCCCTGCCGCACGCCCATGCGTGCAGAACTGCGATGGGCGACGTAAAAGGGCGTAGTGTTCACAGGGTTCCTGGGTTGACTGCCATGCGCGGCAAGCACGCGCCCATACAGGCGCGCCAATCAAGATGGGGCAATGGCCTGCCACTTCGATGCGCGGCAGAGGCCTTAAGCAAATTCTGGAAAAGATGGCGAAAATCGCCAACAAGCCTGCAGGACGAGCCGGAATCCGGCATCCCAACCCCGCGGCAATCAATATCAAGGGCCCGGATCATCAAGCTTTGGGGGGCCAGATCTGCGCCAGACTTAAAATTCTTGAATATTTTCGAAGACTACATGCTAGCGGACATTGACTCGCCCGCGCATTTTGAAAATTATACCGCCATAACCCAAGCCCTCAAGGCCGAAAATCCACACCACGGCGTACCGCAACTATGCCCCAGGCTTGTCCCACGGCGCGGAACCCAGCCGCTCGACCAGAAAATCCAGCATGGAGCGCAATATCAGCGGCATTTGCCGGCGTGATGCGTACACCCCGTAAATACCAAGCTCTTGCGGTTTGCATTGCGGCAGAATCGCCCTCAATCGGCCTGCGGCGATATCTTCCGTTGCGCAGTAAGTGGGCAACATCGCAATACCCGCGCCCTCCAGCGCGGCGCTCAGCAGTACGGACGCCTCGTTGGCGCTGATATTGCCACTGACCGGCACATCCACAGGCTGACCATCACGCTCGAAGCGCCACAGGCTTTTGCCAAAGTAAGAGTGGGTAAGGCAGTTACGCTGCGACAAATCTTCGATGCGCGCCGGCATGCCTTCGCGAGACAGATACTCGGGAGATGCGCACACCACGGAACGGCACACCGCCAGCTTGCGGGCGATCAGGTTGGGATCCAGGTCGTTAGTGATGCGGACAGCCAAGTCGACCCGCTCTTCGACCAGATTGACAGCCCGCTCCACCAACATCAGATCAACCGAGGTATCCGGGTGCAGCTTGACGTAGTCAGCTACCACGCGCGCCAACTGACGCGTGCCGAATGACATGCTGGTGGTAAGCCGCAACAAGCCGCGCGGTGTGTCTTCGGGCGTGGACACCGCACTGCGCAGATCGCCCACCATACCCAGCATCTGCCGGCAGCGCGGCAAAGTTTCCGCGCCCGCGGGTGTAAGGCTCAAGCGACGCGTCGTGCGATGCAGCAAGCGCACCCCCACCCACTGCTCCATTTCCGCCAGATAGCGCGACACCATGGCGCGCGACATATCCAAATGAACTGCCGCCGCCGACAGGCTGCCCCGGTCGGCAACTTCCACGAACACCTGCATCGCCTTCAAACGATCCATGATTGTCTCGGTTCTTGCATCAGACCGTACCGGTTATACCGTATTTCTGTGCAACATCCGCGCCAAAATGGCGACAATTTGAGCGCTGCGCACCCCGCAATACCCGCACAGAATCAAGCTGGCGCCTGGCCCAGCGCCTCGATCACCGCCGCGCGAACCTCCGCAACGTCCAGGCCTCGCACGATATAGACCAATTGGGACGCCCGCTCATCACTTGGCCACTGCGCCAGCGTCCGCAAGGGATACAGTTCGCCATGCACACCATGCACCTCGCATGGCAGCGTGTCTCCCTCGAAGCACACCAGCCCCTTCATGCGCAAAATGCCCGGACCAAAGCGCTCTTGTATACGGGAGACGCCCGCCAGAAACGCGGCCCGCCCCAGCGGGGACGACAACACCAATGAAAAACTGCCCACACTCGCATGCCGGCTGGCGCCTGGCCGCGCAAAAGCCTGCAGCCAATTCGACAATGCCGCGCCATCGCGCCGCACCAGTCCATCTGGACCATCACGCAGGATGCCAGCCAACGGAGAGTCGTGTCGTTGCACGCAGCGCTGCGCGCCAGGGTTGACGGCAATGACCGCTTGCTCAACCCGCCGCAATTGCGCCGAGTCGGCCAAATCGGATTTGCTCAATACAACAGTGTCGGCCAGCGCCAATTGCCGCGCCGCCTCGGGCTGGTTCGCCAATTGTGCCTCGCCGTGGCGCACGTCCACCAAGACGATTGCGCCGCGATACGCATAGCGTTCGGCAAGAAACCGGTCATGCTTGAGCATGAATAGCGTCGAGGCAGGGTCAGCCAGCCCACTGGTTTCAATGATCACACGCCGAAACGGTTTGATCCGGCGACTGATCGCCAGCATGAACAGATCACGCAAGGTATCAACCACCGCGCCGCTGACAACACAGCAAAGACAGCCGCCTTCGACGAGCACCACATTGGCGGGCGCCAACCTGACCAAGTGATGATCCACTCCAACATCGCCATACTCATTGACGATGACGACCGCATCGGAATAGGCGGACTCGTGCAGCAAACGGTTGAGCAGCGAGGTCTTGCCGCTACCCAGAAAACCCGAGAGCACCGTCACGCCAATGCGCTTATCCTCTTTCTGCCTATCGTCTTCCATCACTCAACTCGAAAGAACCAACAGAGCGACAAAAAGGGCCACCCGCTTTCGCGAGTGGCCCTTTTGTTCGGCTTTGGATCCCTAGGCGTTAGCATCTTTTTCAGCTGCAGCTTATTGATCTTGAATTTTTTTGGCTCCCCGAGCTGGGCTCGAACCAGCGACCTGCGGATTAACAGTCCGTCGCTCTACCGACTGAGCTATCGGGGATCTGCCAAGAACGTAATTATGACCTAAATTTTTAGCGCATGCAAACTGCGATTTTTTTTCTTCTTTTTTGGCCAGTTGTTTCCCATAGCCAAAAAACTCTGATATGATTTCGGTCTTTCCAGATCAGGCCCCATAAACAGGGCGAAAAACTGGGAAGAACAAAGATGTTTTGCTTGAAGTTTGAGCGTCGGTGAAATCCTGATTTCGGCACGCATGAATTGAAGCAAATGGTCTTGCCGGCATAGCTCAGTTGGTAGAGCAGCGCATTCGTAATGCGAAGGTCGTAGGTTCGACTCCTATTGCCGGCACCAAATTCTAAAAGCAGCCCTCTCGGGCTGCTTTTTTCATTTCCGCGCCAGAACATTTCTTGCTCACTGGCCCGCTTGGGAACTCCCCCCGCCCGCCGCGCATCCAACTTGCTGGATTTCATTCAGCAAAGCGAAGACCACCATGCGCATCCTCCTTGTCGAAGACGACCTCATGATCGGTGAAAGTGTGCTGGATTGCCTGCGCGCGGAACACTACGCCGTTGATTGGGTCCGGGACGGCAACGCCGCCGAATTGGCGCTGCGCACCGACACCTATGATCTGATCCTGCTGGACCTGGGTCTGCCCAAGCGCGACGGCCTGGCCTTGCTGCGCGACCTGCGCACGCGCAAGGACCGCACTCCAGTGCTGATCGCCACCGCCCGCGACGCCGTCAGCGACCGCATTGCGGGGCTGGACGCGGGTGCCGATGACTACATCGTCAAACCCTATGACGTGGATGAGTTGCTGGCGCGCATGCGCGCCCTGATCCGCCGCAGCGCCGGCCGCGCTGAACCCGTGTTCGAACATGACGGCATCACGATCGACCCACAGGCACACGCCGCGATGGTGGACGGCACACCCGTGGCGCTGACGGCCCGCGAGTGGGCCGTGCTGGAACCCCTGATCTCGCGCCCCGGCATGATCTTTTCACGCGCGCAACTGGAAGAAAAACTCTACAGCTGGAAAGACAGCGTCAGCAGCAACGCGGTTGAGGTTTATATTCATGGCCTGCGCAAGAAACTAGGCTCGGACTTGATTCAGAACGTCAGAGGCGTCGGCTATGTCATTCCTAAAACATGAGCATCAGGCTTAGCGGTTCACTACGCGCCCGCCTGCTTTTTTTTCTGCTGGCCGCCATTGTGTTCGGCGCGCTGGCGCAGGGCGTAATCGCCTATCGCAGCACGCTGGCTCAGGCCGACGATATCTTTGATTCGCTGCTGCAGCGCACCGCGCTGTCACTGGGCACGGGCGACGGCCTGCTCAGCACCGGCCCCACCCATAGCCGGGGTGCCGCCACACCCATGGCCGACGACCTGATCATCCAGATCTGGACCCCGGACGGCTTGCGCGTCTTCAATTCCCGCTCTCGCCGCCCCCTGCCCGACCAGATCGTGCTGGGCTTTTCCGATGCGCGGATGGAAGGCACCACCTATCGCGTGTATTCGCTGGCGACCCCCTTCCAGGTAATCCAGGTGGCGCAGGACATGGCCGTGCGCAAACACATGGCGCGTGAACTCGCGCTGCGCACCATCGCCCCCATTGCGGCAGCAGCGCCGTTGTTGATGCTTATCGTCTGGTGCGTGGTCAGTTGGTCCTTGCGGCCGGTCAAGCGCGCGCGTGCGCAGGTGGCGGCGCGCCAGCCCGAAGACCTGTCGCCCGTCAATGTGCAAGGGCTGCCCGATGAAATCCGCCCGCTGATTTTGGAATTGAACCTGCTGCTGGAGCGCATGCGCGGCGCTTTCGCCCAGCAGAAACAGTTTGTGGGCGACGCGGCCCACGAGCTGCGCTCGCCCTTGGCGGCGCTGCGGCTGCAATTGCAGGCGTTGCAACGCGCGGGCGACCCGGACACGCGCCAGGTTGCCGAACAACGCCTGGCAGCCGGCATTGACCGCGCCACCCGGCTGGTCGAGCAACTGCTGTCCATGGCCCGCCACGAAAGCGCCGCGGAACGGACGCCAGCCGGTCCCGTGGACTTGGCCGATGTACTGCGCCAGGCCGTGTCGGAAATGCTGGTGCAGGCCAATGCAAAGTCGATCGCCATCGACCTGGAAGGCGCGCCCGATGCTCGCGTGCAGGGCCATCACGACGCGCTGGTCTTGCTGGCCCGCAATCTGCTGGACAACGCCATCAAGCACTCGCCCGCTGGCGGACGCATCCGGCTCCGCCTGGAGGCGTTGCCAGACAAAGTGCTTGTCCTGATCGACGACGAAGGCCCCGGCATTCCGCCCGCCGAACGCGAACGCGTATTCGACCGCTTCTATCGCGCCGAGGGCAATACGCAGCACGGCAGCGGGCTGGGGCTGTCGATCGCGCGCGCCATTGCCGATCAGCACGGCGCCCAGATTCTTCTTGAGGACGCGCCGGGCGGCCAGGGTTTGCGCGCCCGCGTGGAACTTCCGCTTTCGCGTTGATCAGGCCGTTTTAAGATTCCCCTAAGTGTCAGGCCCGAAGATAGCGCCATGTCCTCAAACATGAACGCAGGAGCCGACATGAAGACCTCGCAACTGAAACCCTCGCGCCTGATGCTGGCGCTGCTGGCCGCTGGCGCCATTGGCGGCGCTGGCGCAACCGCCGTGATGGGCGGCGTGTCGATGGCGGCCAACGCGCCGACCGCGATCGCCGCCCCGCAATCCATCAACACCTCCAGCCCCCCCAACTTTGCGCAGATCACCCGCGACTTTGGGCCGGCCGTCGTCAACATCAGCGTCAGCGGCACCCGCAAGGTGTCGGCCGATGAAGATGATCCCTTTGCCCAGTTCTTCGGCCAGATTCCGGGCGCGCGCGGCGGCATGCCGTCGCGTGAAGTACCGATGCGCGGCGAAGGCTCGGGCTTCATCATCAGCAATGACGGCATCATCCTGACCAACGCGCACGTCGTGCAGGACGCCAAGGAAGTCACCGTCAAGCTGACCGACCGCCGCGAATACAAGGCGAAAGTACTGGGCGCCGACCCGCAGACCGACGTGGCCGTGATCAAGATCGACGCCAAGAACCTGCCGGTGGTCAAGGTGGGGGACGTCAACCAATTGCAGGTGGGTGAATGGGTGCTGGCCATCGGCTCGCCGTATGGCCTGGAAAACACCGCCACCGCGGGCATCGTCAGCGCCAAGGGCCGTTCGCTGCCCGACGACACCTCCGTGCCCTTCATCCAGACGGACGTAGCGGTCAATCCGGGCAATTCGGGCGGCCCGCTGTTCAATGACCGGGGTGAAGTCGTGGGCATCAATTCGCAGATCTACAGCCGCACCGGCGGCTTCCAGGGCCTGTCGTTCTCGATTCCCATCGACGTGGCCTACAAGATCAAGGACCAGATCCTGGAGCACGGCAAGGTGCAGCATGCGCGTCTGGGCGTGACGGTACAGGAAGTGAATCAGGACCTGGCCAATTCGTTCAAGCTGGAGTCGCCGTCGGGCGCGCTGGTGTCCAGCGTGGAGAAAGGCAGTGCCGCCGCCAAGGCCGGCCTGCAACCCGGCGACGTGGTCAGGCAGATCAACGGCAAGACCATCGTGTCCTCTGGCGACCTGGCATCGATGATCACCCTGGCCTCGCCCGGTGAAAAGATCAAGCTGGACATCTGGCGGGCGGGCGCCCCGAAGGAACTCGTCGCCACGCTGGGCGGCATCCCCAAGGACAAGACGCAGGCGTCCGCCGGCGATCAGGAAGTGCAACGCGGCCAACTGGGCCTGGCGCTGCGCCCCCTGAGCCCGCAGGAACAGCAGGCGTCAGGTACCGAAGGTTTGCTGATCGAGCGCTCTGCCGGTCCGGCCGCCAAGGCGGGCATTGAACCGGGTGATGTGCTGCTGTCGCTCAATGGCGTGCCGGTGCACAACATCGGGCAAGTGAAGGAAGCGCTGTCCAAGGCGGGCAAGACCGTTGCCCTGCTGGTACAGCGCGGCGAAGACAAGATCTTCGTGCCGGTGCAGATCGGCTAAGCCCCCCCTGCCCGCTTCCCGGGTTTACTCCGCGTCGGGCTGCTTGCCCGGCGCGGCGTCTGCAAAAGCCGGCAGTTCGCGGCAGGCGGCATCGATGCGCATCACGTTCGGCATGGCTGAAAGGTCGCAGTCGAAACGCTGCGCATTAGCCACCTGCGGCACCAGGCACAGGTCGGCGATGGTCGGCGTGTCGCCGTGGCAAAAGCGGCCCGTGGCGCTGGAACGCGCCAACTGAGCTTCCAGGGCTTCCAGGCCTTGTTGCACCCAGTGTTTGTACCAGGCGGTCTTGGCCGCTTCGTCCACGCCCAGCGTGTGCTTCAGATACTTCAGCACGCGCAGGTTGTTCAAGGGATGCGTGTCGCACGCGATGCCTAGCGCCAGATCGCGCACTCGCGCGCGGCCAATCGCATCGGACGGCAACAGCGGCGTCTGGGGATGCGTTTCTTCCAGATATTCGATGATGGCAAGCGATTGGCCGATGACGGCCTCGCCATCGATCAGGGTCGGCACCAGCGCCGTCGGATTCAGCTTGCGATACCCGTCCGACAACTGTTGGCCGCCATCCTTCATCAGATGCACGGGCAGATATTCGTAGGTCAGGCCCTTCAGATTCAGGGCGATGCGCACGCGGTACGCAGCCGAGCTGCGGAAATAGCTGTACAACTGCATGAAGTCTCCTTGATGTTTTTCCCGGCGCCGCGCACAAGCGGCGCCTGCCTATTCCAGCGATTCCGTCTGCGCGGCCTTGCGCGACAAGCCCTTGGGCAACGGAAAGGCCACATTCTCTTCCAGGCCAGGCATGGTGCGCACCGACACCGCGCCCAATTCCTTGACGCGGTCGATCACCTGCTGCACCAGGACCTCAGGCGCAGACGCGCCGGCCGTCACACCAATGCGCTTGCGGTCGACCAGCCACGCCGGGTCAATGGAGTGCGCACCGTCAATCAGGTATGACGCCACGCCCTTGCGCTCGGCCACTTCGCGCAGGCGGTTGGAGTTCGAACTGTTCGGGCTGCCCACGACCAACACCAGGTCACACTCGGGCGCCATCACCTTGACCGCATCCTGGCGGTTCTGCGTGGCATAGCAGATATCGCTTTTCTTGGGTTCGACAATGCTGGGAAAGCGCGCCTTCAGTGCCTGCGATACCGCCGCCGCGTCATCCACCGACAAGGTCGTCTGCGTGACGTAGGCCAGGTTTTCAGGGTCATTGACCTGCAGGCTCGCCACGTCGTCCACGGTTTCGACCAGATACATGCCGCCTTGCGCCTGCCCCAGCGTGCCTTCGACCTCGGGATGGCCCTTGTGACCGATCATGATGATCTCGCGGCCGGCGGCGCGCATGCGAGCCACTTCAATATGAACCTTGGTCACCAGCGGGCAGGTGGCGTCAAACACCTGCAGCCCGCGCGACTCGGCCTCCGCCCGCACCGCCTTGGACACACCGTGGGCCGAGAACACGACGATGGCGCCAGCGGGCGCGTCGTCCAGTTCGTCGATGAAGATCGCGCCCTTGGCGCGCAGGTCTTCCACCACATAGCGGTTGTGGACGATCTCATGGCGCACGTAGATCGGGGCGCCGTGCAGTTCGATCGCGCGCTCGACGATGTCGATGGCGCGGTCCACGCCGGCACAGAAGCCGCGCGGCTGGGCCAGCACGACTTCGGCGTCGGAGGCGGTAACGGCCTTGCTCATCAGAGAACTCCCAGCAGCGCCACGTCCAGTTGCAAGCGGACGCCCGCAAGCGGATGGTTGAAGTCGAACAACGCCGACTCATCGTTGATTTCTTTCAGCACGCCCGAATAGCGTCCGCCGTTGGGCGCAGTGAATTCCACCAGGTCACCGGGTTCGAACGTCGCATCGGCGCCCGCGTGCTCGGCCAGCATCGCGCGCGTGACCCGTTGAATCAGCTCGGGATTGCGGTCGCCATAGGCGTCCGCCGGCTCCAGGGTGACGCTGAACTTTTCGCCTTCGGCATGGCCGATCAGCGCAGCTTCCAGGCCGGGCGCCCACTGGCCGCTGCCCATTTGCAGCGTGCCGGGACGGCCGTCGAACGTGTTGGTGAACACCGAGTCCTTGCCAGGACCGGACGCAAGCGTGATTCGGTAATGCAGCGTCAGGTAGGAATCCTGACGGACAAAAACGTTCACTTCGTTAGAGGCGATGCTCAAGATCTGCCACCGTATGGATATTGGATAAACCCTGATTTTAGAGCCTCTTATGAAATTGTCTGTCCGGCTGGTCAAACACGAGCGTCCCCGTGAACGATTGTTGCGCCACGGCGCCGGTGCGCTCCAGGATGCGGAGCTGTTGGCGCTGGGCCTGCGCACCGGAATTCCCGGCCTTAATGTGGTGGATCTGTCCAACCGGCTGCTCGAGCGCTTTTGCGGCTTGCGCGGACTTTTGGGGGCCACACCCGAAGAACTCATGACCGTTCCCGGCCTGGGCGCCGCCAAGGCCTGCACGCTAGCCGCCTTGCTGGAACTGGCCCGCCGGGCCATAGAGGAAGACCTGACCCGGCCCCATTCCCTGCGCCACCCGGCACAGGTGAAACAATATTGCCTGACCGCGCTGGGTCATCGGCGCGTGGAACACTGCATTGCCCTCTACCTGGACAACCAGTTGCGCGTGATTGCCACGGGCGAACTGGCGCGCGGCACGCTGTCACAGGCATCGGTTTACCCGCGTGAGGTCGTGCGCGAGGCCTTGCGTCACCACGCGGCTGCACTGATCGTCGCCCATAACCACCCTTCGGGCCTGGCCGAACCCAGCGCCGCTGACCGTGGCTTCACGCAGCAACTGAAGCAGGCCTTGGCGCTGGTGGACGTCAAACTCGTCGATCACCTGATCGTGGCCGGCGCGGCGGTTATCTCCATGGCTGAATTGGGTGGCGTTTAGCGAGTACCCCGACAGGGACTTGCCCAGCACGCCACGCACCGGATTTCGTTAGACTGCCGGCAAGAATTGCTTTAGGCTTTAACCTATTCCGCCTTGGCGCGACCTTTTCCCAGACACGAAAACGCTTCTGATGAAACGCTTGTGGGACATCTCCCCGCCCGTCTCCACGGCGTCGCCCGTTTTTCCCGGTGACACGCCGTACCGCCAGCAATGGAAGTGGTCGCTTACGCCCGGTTGCCCGGTCAATGTCAGCGAGATCACACTGTCGCCGCACATCGGCGCGCACGCGGATGCCCCCTTGCACTACCAGAACGGCGCGGCTGCCATCGGCGCCGTGTCGCTGGAACCTTTCCTGGGCCCCTGTCGCGTCATCCACGCGATTGATTGCGGCCCGCTCATCACCACGGACCACCTGGCCCACGCGGCCCTGAACCTGCCACCGCGCGTGCTCGTGCGTACCGCCAAACACGCGGCGCAAGACTGGTGGACCGACGACTTTTCGGCTTACGCGCCCCAAACCATCGAATGGCTGGCCGAACGCGGCGTCATGCTGATCGGCTTGGATACCGCCAGCATCGACCCCGCGTCCAGCAAGACCCTGGACAGCCACCACACGATCTTGCGGCACGACATGCGGGTACTGGAAAATCTGGTGCTTGACGACGTGCCCGAAGGCGATTACGAGTTGATCGCCCTGCCGTTGGCGCTGGTCCAGGCCGATGCCAGTCCGGTTCGCGCCGTCTTGCGCGAACTGTAGGCTGGTCCGCTGGCCCTCGGGCGGGCGCCCTCAACCGGCCCCGCCCGTCTTGAAAGACGCACGATCATGAACATCACCCTTGATCACACCATGGCGCTTGCTTGCGCCCGCACCCGCGCGCCTGGCTGGCGCGCGCTGCCCGCCTCGGCCCGCCGCGCCGCGCCCCCTTGCCTCGGAGGCCAAGCATGAGCTGCCCGCACCGCCCCGAAGACATCGTCCACCAGGAAAAAGCGCAGCTGGATTTCACGCGCGACATGACCTACGGCGACTACCTGCATCTGGATGAAGTGCTGGGCGCGCAGCACCCGCTGTCGCCCGAACACAACGAGATGCTCTTCATCATCCAGCATCAGACCAGCGAACTCTGGATGAAGCTGATGCTGCACGAACTGCGCGCGGCCATCGCCAACGTGGCGGCCGACCGGCTACAGCCCGCGTTCAAGATGCTGGCGCGCGTCAGCAAGATCATGGAGCAGTTGGTTCACGCCTGGGATGTGCTTGCCACCATGACACCGCCCGAGTATTCGGCGCTACGTCCCTATCTGGCGCGTTCCAGCGGGTTCCAGAGCTATCAGTACCGTCAGATCGAATTCCTGCTGGGCAACAAGAACGCAGCCATGCTGAAGCCCCACGCACACCGCGAAGACCTGCTGGCCCAGGTGCGCAGCGCCTACGACGCGCCCTCGCTGTATGACGAAGCGCTGCGCCTGCTGGCGCGCCATGGCGTGGAGGTGCCCGCCGACCGGCTGGAACGGGACTGGACGCAGCCATATGTATCGTCGGAAGGCGTGGAAGCTGCCTGGCTGACCGTCTACCGCGACACCGACCGCTACTGGGACCTGTATCAATTAGGCGAAAAGCTGACCGACCTGGAAGACGCCTTCCGCTTGTGGCGATTTCGCCACGTGACCACCGTGGAGCGCGTGATCGGATTCAAACGCGGCACGGGCGGCACATCTGGTGTGGATTACCTGCGCCGGATGCTGGACGTTGTGCTGTTCCCGGAAATCTGGAAGCTGCGCACCGACCTGTAAGCCCGGCCCTAATTTTCAGCCGCCCAGCGCACCGCGTTTGGGCCGCGTTGTACTGGCGTATCCGGAAAAACCCGTGCTAGAATTTGGGGTTACTTTTTGGATACGTGGCTGGAATTCTTGCGTGGGCGTTCTGTTTTGCATGACATAAGTTCATGGCATAACTGAACGGCATAACGCGTCCTGGCTGGCGACCCTACAACTTGAAAAAGACTCCTTAGCGAGTCCTGGGATAAGCACCATGAAAGAAGGCATTCACCCCGAATACCGCGAAGTCGTCTTCGCCGACCTGCAAACGGGCAACAAGTTCATCACTCGTTCGACCGTTCACTCGCGCGAAACCATTGAAATCGATGGCAAGACGTACCCGCTCTTCAAGTGCGACGTGACCTCCGAATCGCACCCGTTCTACACGGGCGCTCAAACGCGTATCGTCGAAACCGGCCGTGTGGAAAAGTTCCGCGCCCGCTTCGCCCGTACCGCTGGCACCGTCAAGTCCGCTTCCTGATCCTGTTGCTCCTGCGGGAGTCACAGCAAAAAGGCAGCCTTCGGGCTGCTTTTTTTTCCCCCCTAGCCGGCTTTTTACAGGTTGGGGGCTGGCGCAACCAGATCACTCGGTTACATTAACGCCCGTGTCCCCACTTTCTTTTTCCACTCCCGCCCGGCTCACCTCCGTGGCGACCGCAAAGCTCCCCAGACTGATTCTGCTGGGTTTGGCCCTGGCCTATATCGTGGCCGGCCTGTTCATGCGCGACCCGTGGAAAACGGATGATGCGGTTGGTTTGGCCACCATGATCACGGCGATCCGCGAAGGCGGCATCACCTGGTTGCTGCCGCAAGTAGGCCTGCTGGCCCATGCCGAAGAAGGCCCGCTGATCACCTGGGTGGGCGCCATCTGCATCTGGCTGTTCGGCCCCTTCATCGGCGACATCACCGCCGGCCGCCTGCCCAACCTGCTGTGGTTCGGCATCACCGCCGCCAGCGTCTGGTACGGCACTTACCTGCTGGGACGCCGCACCGAAGCCCAACCACTGGCCCTGCCCTTTGGCGGCGAGCCCGAACCGCGCGACTACGGCCGCATGCTGGCCGACGCCGCCCTGCTATTGCTGCTGGCCACCGTCGGCATTCTTCAACGCACGCATGAAACCACGGTCGTGCCAGCCATCATGGCCTGCCAGGCGCTGGCCTTCTACTCGTTGGCGCGCAGTGTCGACCGGCCCTTCACCGGCACCACTACCCTGGGTATCGCGCTGGCCGCCAGCTTCCTGACGCGCGGCTGGGTCGGCGCCGCGCCCATCATGGTCGGCGCGCTGCTGGCCTTCTACCCGCGCAGCCAATTGTGGAAATGCAAGCGCTGGCTGCCTTGGGCGGCGCTGGTCACCGTTGCGCTGATCCTGGCCTGGTGGATCCCGGCCAGCGAAAGCAGCCAGTATTGGATCCGCAACTGGAAAACCTGGAACCTGTCGTCCTTTGCCCTGCCCTCATGGCACGACGTGGGCCGTACCCTGCGCGATCTTCCCTGGTATCTGTGGCCGACCTGGCCGCTGGCCCTGTTAGCCGCGTGGCGCTGGCGCGCCTGGATTTACGCGCCGCACATCTGGCTACCGCTGATGCTGCTGGTTTGCGCGGCAGCAGTGCTGTTTGGCCTGGAGGAAGCCACCGATTCCGAATACGTGCTGCTGGCGGTGCCGTGCGCGGTGCTGGGCGCGTTTTCGTTGCCGACTCTGCGCCGCGGCGTCGTCAATACGCTGGATTGGTTTGCCGTCATGTGTTTTTCGCTGACGGCCGCGACCGCCTGGTTAGGCTGGGTAGCGCTGCACTTCAACTGGCCCGCACAAATTTCCCGCAATATCGCCCGCCAGACGACCGGCTACGAGCCCGTCATCTCGTGGGGCGCTTTTACCCTGGCGGTGATCTTCACCGTGGCGTGGATCGCATTGGTGGTGTGGCGCCTGCGCGTGCGGCCGCAAGCCCTGTGGCGCGGCACCGTGCTGTCCGCCGGTGGCCTGACCGTAACGTGGATCCTGCTGGTGCTGCTGTGGCAACCCGCCGTGGACTACGCACGCAGCTACCGCACCGTCTCGGGCCAACTGGCCCAGGCACTGGCGCAACACACCCGGCCTGGCGAATGCGTGCGCGGCTTGAGCCTGGGCAGTGGCCAACGCGCTTCGTTCCTGATCTTCAATAATCTCAGCTTCACCTTCGACGCGAAGTGCACGCTGATCTTGCAACAGACCAACAACCAGAGCCTGCGCGACAACACCGCCGCATATAGCGATGGCGCATCCGTGCTGTGGCAGGGCGGCCGCCGCGCCGACCGCCAGGAAGTGTTCCGCCTGCTGAGAGTCGGCCCCAACCGATGACCCCCGTAAACACGGCGCCGATGTCATTCGGCGCCACCCTGCGCGGCATCGCCCGGCAGGCCTGGCCAGTGCTGATCAGCCAGTGGGCCGGCATTTCGTTCGGCGTCCTGGACACCGCCATGACGGGCCATTCCAGCGCCAGCGACCTGGCCGCGATGGCCCTGTCCGCATCCATCTACATCACTGTTTTCGTGGGCCTGATGGGCGTGGTGCACGCGCTGATCCCGATCCTGGCCCAGCATTACGGCGCTGGCAACAACGACGAAGTCGGCCGCAGTTGGGGCCAAGGCGTCTGGCTGGCGCTGGGCCTGTCCGTCGTAGGCGCGGTGTTGATGCTGTTCCCGGACGTGTGGCTGTCGATGTCGGGGGATGTGGCGCCTGGCGTACGCGAACGTATCGGGTCTTATTTACAGGCGCTGGTCCTGGCGCTGCCCGCCGCGTTGGTGTTCCGCACCATCTACGCACTGGGCACGTCGGTATCGCGGCCAAAGCTGGTCATGGCGATCAATCTGTCGGCCATCGCCTTCAAGGCATTCTTCAACTGGCTGTTCATTTACGGCAATCTGGGCCTGCCCGCCATGGGCGCCACTGGCGCCGGGTTGGCGACCGCGGTGGTTTCGTGGATGAGCCTGGGCCTGGGCCTTTGGGTGATCACGCATGACCGCTTCTACCGGCGCTTCAATCTGCGCGTCGGCAGGCCCGACTGGAAAACGCTGAAGGAACTGCTGCGCCTGGGCATCCCCATGGGCGGCTCCTACCTGGTGGAAGTGTCGGCCTTTACCTTCATGGCCCTGCTGGTGGCGCGTGAAGGCACGTATGTGACGGGCGGGCACCAGATCATGTCGAACCTGGCCGCGCTGTGCTACATGATGCCCATGGCGCTGGGCGTGGCAACCGCCGCGCTGACCGCGCAGGCGATCGGCGCGGGCAATCTTGCCCATGCGCACCGCACCGGCATGGCCGGGCTGGCGCTGGGGCTGATGGGTGCACTGCTCACCGCCTCCGTGCTGCTGGTGGGCCGCCCGCTTATCCTGGCGGCCTATACGGATGACATTGGCGTGGCGGCCGTGGCCACGACGCTACTGGCGGTCTTGCCCCTGTTTCACTTATTCGATTCCATGCAGTGCATCAACTCGTACCTGCTGCGCGCCTACAAGGTGGCGGTGGTGCCCCTGCTGTTGCAGGTGGTGGCATTGGCGGGCGTGGGCCTGGTGGGTGGCTGGTGGTTCGGCTTCGGCCCGGGCCGTGGTGGCCTGGACAGCATCCGCAACGTGCTCTTGCCCGGCTCGCCCGAAGGCGCCGGCAGCATGTGGTTGATGGCAATGGTGGGCCTGGCGCTTTCCGCCATCCTGCTGCATATCTGGTACCGGCGCATCGTACGGGCCTTGGCACGGTAATGCCCGATGAACCAAAAAAAGCAGCCCGAAGGCTGCTTTTTTGTTGCGCCGCATACGTCGCTGTCAGACCACCTTCGGACGCTTGTCGATCACACGACGCGCCTTGCCCGTCAGCGTGCGTTCCACGTGGCCCGCATCCGACACCTGGATGCGCGCGCTGACGCCGATGTGCGTCTTCACCGCATGCTGCAATTGCTTGCCCAGGTTGTTGCGCTCGGCATCCGACAGGCCCGAGAACTCTGCGCGCACTTCCGTCAGGATCTCAAGCTCGTCCATATTGCCGGTGCGTGACAGCACCAACTGGTAGTGTGGCGCCAGTTGCGCAATCTTCAGCACCAGCTCTTCCACTTGCGTCGGGAACATGTTCACGCCCCGCACAATCAGCATGTCGTCGCTGCGGCCGGTGATCTTGCCGATGCGGCGCATGCTGCGCGCGGTGGGCGGCAACAGACGGGTCAGGTCGCGCGTGCGGTAGCGGATGATGGGCATCGCTTCCTTGGTCAACGACGTGAACACCAGTTCGCCCGGTTCGCCGTCGGCCACGGGCTCGCCGGTGTCGGGGTTGATGATCTCGGCATAGAAATGGTCTTCCCAGACCACCGGGCCGTCCTTCGTTTCCACGCATTCGCTGGCCACGCCCGGCCCCATCACTTCCGACAAGCCATAGATGTCGACCGCATCGATACCGGCCTCGGCCTCGATGTCGGCACGCATCTGCCCCGTCCAGGGCTCGGCGCCAAAGATGCCGATACGCAGCGAGCTTTGACGCGGATCAATGCCCTGGCGCCGCTGTTCTTCGAGAATATTGCAGAAATAGGAGGGCGTGACCATGATGATGTCCGGACGGAAATCATTGATCAGCTGCACCTGCTTTTCAGTTTGCCCGCCCGACATCGGGATGACCGTGCAACCCAGGCGCTCGGCGCCGTAATGCGCGCCCAGGCCGCCCGTGAAGAGGCCGTAGCCATAGGCGATGTGCACGGTGTCGCCGGGCTTGCCGCCGGCCGCTCGGATCGATCGCGCCACCAGGTTGGCCCAGTTGTCCAGGTCGCCCTTGGTGTAGCCCACCACCGTCGGCTTGCCCGTGGTACCGCTGGACGCATGGATGCGCGAAATGCGCTCGCGCGGCACCGCGAACATGCCGAACGGGTAGTTGTCGCGCAGTTCCTTCTTGGTCGTGAAAGGAAACTTGGAAATATCGGACAACTGCTTCAGGTCATCGGGATGCACACCCGCTTCGTCGAACGCTTTCTTGTAGTGCGGGACGTTGTCGTACGCATGCTTGAGCGACCACTTCAGGCGCTCAAGCTGCAGCGCGCGCAGTTCATCCTCGCTGGCATGCTCGATGGGGTCCAGCCCCGGCTTGCTCATGGTGTTGGACATGGTTATCTCTCTCCTGAAATTCTTTTTACGCCGGTCTGGATGGCACGCGGGGTTCTCGTCCCGCGCTGCTGCCACCCTGCCGTTGGCCTTGGCTTTGACTTTGCTTGGATGACGACGTTTCTATTGGCGTTGGAGTGTCATCCTCAGCCTTCGGCGGGAACCCCCACGATCTGGCCCTTGATGCGATAGGACCGCCCACGGAACAGGGCGACGTTGCGGCCGTCCTGGTTGGTGACGGTGACGTCATACACGCCCGTGCGGCCGGCCAGCGAGCGCTCTTGCGCCACGGCGGTCAGCAGGTCGCCTTCGAAACCCGGCGCCAGGTAATCGATGGTGCAGCCCGAAGCCACGGTGCTGACGTTGCGGGAATTGCAGGAGAACGCGAACGCGCTGTCGGCCAGCGCGAAGATGAAGCCGCCGTGGCAGGTCTTGTGGCCGTTCAGCATGTCGGCGCGCACGCGCATCGTCAGCCGCGCATAGCCAGGCGCCATTTCCTCGACCTTCATGTCCAGGCCCTGCGAGGCCGCGTCGCCCGCGTACATCACAGTGCCTACGGCCTGCGCAAGTTCCTGCGGATCGCTTGGCGCTTCAACGGGGGGAACGTGTACGCTCATCATTGCCCCTTGAATTGCGGTTCGCGCTTGCCCAGGAAGGCGGCAACGCCTTCCGCGTAGTCGGCGCTGCGACCCAGCTCACGCATCATGTCGCGCTCCAGATCCAATTGCGTCGCCAGGTCATTGCCCAGGCTGGCCTGCATGGCCTGCTTGGTGAACGCCAGGCCCTTGGTGGGCGCGGTCGAGAAGTGTTTGGCCAAGCGCTCAAGCGTGGCGTCGAATTCTTCATCCGCCACGCATTGCCAGATCAGACCCCATTCCTCGGCCTGCTTGGCGCTGAGCTTGTCGCCCAGCATGGCCAGGCCCATGGCGCGCGCGCGGCCCACCAGGCGCGGCAGCGCGAACGTGCCGCCGGTGTCGGGAATCAGGCCCAGGCGGCAGAACGACTGGATGAAATTGGCCGATGCCTTGGCGATGACGATGTCACCCGCGAACGCCAGGTTGGCGCCCGCCCCGGCCGCCACGCCGTTCACGCCCACCACCACGGGCATGGGCAAGGCGTTCAGGCGGCGCACCAACGGCGCGTAGAACTTGTCGACGGTTTCACCCAGGTCGGGCGGCGTGCCGTCTTCGGCGGGCTTGCGCTCGCTTAAGTCCTGGCCCGCGCAAAAGCCACGGCCCGCGCCGGTCAGCACCAGCACGCGCGCGCCTTCGGTTTCCACTCGCGTCAGCGCGTCGGCCACTTCGGCGTGCATGTTGGCCGTGAAGCTGTTCAGCTTGTCGGGTCGGTTCAGCGTCAGGCGGGCGATGCCGCCCGACAGGTCGAATTGAATATCCTGGTAGCTCATAAGCGTCGCCCTGCTTAGACGTGACGGCGGGTTTGCACCACGCGGAAGCGGTTCGACACGAAGGCCGTGTCGGACAGCGCCGCGTTGGCGGCCGGGTTGGCGCCGGTGCCGTGGAAGTCGCTGAATGCCGCGGTCTGGTTGACGAACACCGCGCCCGTCAGGTTCAACGACAACGACACGCCGGACACTTCCGCCGCGTCCTGCACCTGGTCAGCCACTTGCGGATCGGTCGTGTAGGCCGACAAGGACAAGGCGCCGTGCTGAATGACGCTGTCGCGCGCCAACTGGACACTGTGCGCGGTGGAATCCGTGGCCACCACGAAGGCGATCGGGCCAAACCATTCCTGGCTGATGGCCGCGTTGCCCGCTTCCGTGCGCAGCAGCAACGGCGTGCGAACGCGGGCGTTTTCAAACTGCGGATGCGTCAGCGTCTTGCTGTCGGCCACCACCGGCAGGCCCAGCGCGCGGGCTTTTTCGATGCGTTCAACGATGCCGTCATTCTGGATGGCGCCCGTCAGTTCGACTGCGCGGGCGGCGTCCGCGCCCAGCTTCTCCAGCGCCACGCCCAAGGCGGCGGCGACGTCATCAAAGCTGACGCGGCCTTCCGGCGTGTTGATGCCGTCGCGCGGCACGTAGATGTTTTGCGGCGCCGTGCACATCTGGCCCGAGTACAAGGCCAGCGAGAACGCCAGGTTGCGCGCCACGCCCTTCAAGTCGTCGGTGGAATCGATGATGACCTGGTTGACGCCGGCCTTCTCGGTGTAGACCAGCGCCTGGCGGGCATTGTTTTCCAGCCAGTCGCCGTTGGCGGTGCTGCCGGTGAAGTCCACGATCTTGACGGCCGGGTCCAGCGCCAGCTTCTGCGCCGTATCGTCGCCCGCTTCGTGCGCGGCCAGCAGGACCACATCGGGGTCGAAGCCCGCTTCTTGCAGCACTTCGCGCGCCACCTTCACGGTGATGGCCAGCGGCAGGATCGCGCCCGGGTGCGGCTTGACGATGACGGTGTTGCCGGTGGCCAGGCTGGCGAACAGGCCGGGGTAGCCGTTCCAGGTGGGGAAGGTCGAGCAGCCGATCACCAGCGCCACGCCACGCGGCACCACGGTGAACTGCTTTTCCATGCGGATGGGGTCATTCTTGCCTTGCGGCTTTTCCCAGATCGCCACGCCCGGAATGCGCGACATTTCCTGCCACGCATACGTCACCGCCTCAAAGCCACGGTCTTGCGCGTGCGGGCCGCCGGCCTGGAAGGCCATCATGAAACCTTGGCCGGTGGTGTGCTGCACGGCGTAGGCAATTTCGAAACTGAGCTTGTTCAGGCGCGCCAGGATTTCCAGCGACACGCCCACCCAGGCTTGCGGGCCAGCGCGGCGCCAATCTTCCAGCGCACGCTTGGACGCGCTGATCAGCTTGTCGACCGGAACGTGCGGGTAGGTAATGCCCAGGTCGAACCCATAGGGCGATTTTTCGCCGCCCACGGTGCCGTCGGCATCATGCAGGTTCAACGGGAACGGCTTGCCCTTCAGGGCTTCGAAGGCGGCGCGGCCGTCGTCGTTGGCCGTTTCGCCATAGTTGCGCGGGCTGGGCGATTCAGCGAAGGGGCTCCAGTAGCCACGCAACGCGGCAGCCGCCAGGGATTGTTCCAGCACGGGCTGGTGACGTTCGAAGAATTTTTGGGACACGCTTGTCTCTCCAATGAATTAGGGGTGTCTGACTGGCTCGGGCCGCGTCAGGTTTCCTGGTCGAAGTCGATAACCAGGCGGTCGCTGACCGGAAAGCTCTGGCAACTCAAAACGAATCCGCGCGCCACTTCGTAGTCTTCCAGGGCGAAGTTGGCGTCCATGTCCACTTCGCCTTCGATAACCTTGCATCGGCAGGTGGAACACACGCCGCCCTTGCACGAATACGGTAGCTCGATTCCCTGCGCCAGCGCCGAGTCCAGCACGCTGTCTTTATTCTTATCAATCACGAACATGCGGCTGTGGCCGTCCTGCACCACGGTCACTTCACACTGGCCCTTGCCCGGCGCCTGCGGGGCGTCGTGGCCGGTGCGCAGCGCGCGTGGCCCCTTGGGCGCCCCGAACAATTCGAACTTGATGTTCGACTTCGGAATGCCACGGGCCTGCAGCCGCTCGACCACGCTTTCGGTCATGGTCTGCGGACCACAGACAAAAGCGTAATCGATGTCTTCGGGGCTCATCCAGGCCGACATCAACTGATCGACCTTGTCGCCGTCCAGGCGACCGTTGAACAGTTCAATGTCTTGCGTCTCGCGGCTCATGACGTAGACCAGCGAGAAGCGCTCCATGTACAGGTTCTTCAGGTCTTCGATTTCTTCGCGGAACAGCACGGCCGACGATGCGCGGTTGCCAAAGAACAGCGTGAACTTGCTGCGCGGTTCGGTCGACAGCGCGGTCTTCACCAGCGAGAACACCGGCGTGATGCCGCTGCCCACCGCGAAGGCCACGTAATGGCGCTGGTTCTCGGGCGAGAAATCCACGGTGAAGTTGCCGGCGGGCGCCATCACTTCCAGCGTCTGACCCGGTTGCAGTTCGTGGTTGGCCCAACTGGAGAACGCGCCTTCGTCGACCTTCTTGATGGCCACGCGCAGCAGCTTGTCGTGCGGGGCGGAACAGATCGAGTACGAGCGGCGCAGCTCTTCGCCATTCAGTTGCGTGCGCAGGGTCAGGTACTGCCCCGGCAGGAAGGCGAACTCGTCGGTCAGCGTGTCGGGCAGGTCAAAGGTGACAACCACGGCGTCGCGCGTATTGCGCGCCACCGAGGCCACCTTCAAGGAATGAAATTGGTTGCTCATCTTGAAACCGCTCTCAGTGAGTCTTGAAATAATCGAAGGGTTCGCGGCAAGACACGCAGCGATACAGCGCCTTGCACGACGTGGACCCGAAGTTGCTGACCATCCGCGTGTCGCGCGAGCCGCAACGCGGGCACGCGATGGCGGGCGCGGCGGCGCGGCGGCTGATGCCCGAGATGTCGATGGCGCGTTCGGCGGGGGCGGCGATGCCGTAGCCCTTGAGGGCTTCGCGGCCCTTTTCGCTCATCCAGTCGGTCGTCCAGGCGGGTGCCAGGCGGGTATCGACACGGACTGCGTCGATACCGTGGCGCGCCAGCGTCTGCTGGATGTCCTGGGTGATCTCGCGCATGGCCGGGCAGCCAGAGTACGTGGGCGTGATGACGACGACACAGGTGTCGCCGTCCCAGGTCACGTCACGCACCACGCCCAGGTCCACCACGGACAGCACGGGGATCTCCGGATCGGGAACCTCGTGCAGCCAGGCGTAGACCTGGTCGGCGGAAATGGGCGCCAGCGCGTTCACCACGAGGCTCCTGGATAGGCGCGCGGCAGGTACTGCATTTCGGCCAGCACGTAGCCCAGTTCTTCGGTGTGCTTGCCCTGGCGGCCGCCCCGGTAGGCCAGATGGTTGGCGGCGGTTTCGTCGGGCACGGTCAAGGTGGCTTCTTCCAGCACTTCGCGCACGTGGGCCAGCCACGGTGCGCGCAGGGCGGAAAGTTCGCAGCCGATGCCGCGCGCGGCCACGTCCTGGTCCACGGCGTCGTCGGCGAACAATTCGCCGGTAAAGCGCCAGGCGTCGTCGATGGCGGCCTGCATCTTGGCGTGGCTTTCGTCGGTGCCATCACCCAGGCGCACCACCATGTCCGACGAGCGACGCACATGGTAGGTGACTTCCTTGATGGACTTGGCGGCGATGGCGGCGACACGTTCGTCAGCGGACTGCTCCAGGCGTTGCAACAGGAAGTAGTGCCACACGTCGAACAGGAACTGGCGCGCCATGGTGTCGGCATAGTTGCCATTGGCGCGTTCAACCAGCAGCACGTTGTGGAATTGATGCGCGTCGCGGTGATAGGCCAACGCGTCTTCGTCACGGCCGGCGCCTTCGACTTCGCCCGCCAGCGTCAGCCACATGCGAGCCTGGCCCAACAGGTCCAGCGCGGTGTTGGTCAGCGCCAGGTCTTCTTCCAGGATGGGGCCGTGGCCGGTCCACGCGCCCAGGCGCTGCGACAGGATGAGCGACGAATCGCCCAGGCGCAGCAGGTATTCAAACAGAGTCTTGTCCATGTCCGCCCACCGCCTTACATGTGCTTGATTTCGTCGGGCATCGGGAAAAACGTGGGATGCCGGTAGACCTTGCTGTTGGCCGGTTCGAACAAGGGTTCCTTGTCGCCGGGGCTGCTGGCCGAAATATCCGAGGCGCGCACGACCCAGATGCTCAGGCCTTCGTTGCGGCGCGTGTAGACGTCGCGAGCGTGGTTGATCGCCATTTCGGCGTCCGAGGCGTGCAGGCTGCCGACGTGCTTATGGGCCAGGCCGTGCTGGCTGCGGATGAACACTTCCCACAAAGGCCAGTCTTTGCTCATGATGAATATCCTTGAAATGCCGGGCGCGCGCGGCGCGCTCCGGACGGCAATGATGAGGTGATGTCGGGGTGGAAAAGAGGTGCGCAGGCGCGCTTGAATAGGTATGCAGACGCTGCGGCCAGTTCAAGCGCTTCGCTTCAAGCGGCCTTGCGCTGCGCCTTCTTGTCCGCGTAGGCCACCAGCGCGTCGCGCACCCAGGCACCGTCTTCGTGCGCCTTGACGCGCGCGGCCAGACGTTCGCGGTTGCACGGCCCGTTGCCCTTGAGCACGGCGTAGAACTCGCTCCAGTCGATTTCGCCGAAGTCATAGTGACCGCGTTCGGCGTTCCACTTGAGGTCGGGATCCGGCACGGTCAGGCCCAGGTATTCGGCCTGCGGCACAGTCTGGTCCACCATCTTCTGGCGCAGTTCATCGTTGGAGAAGAGCTTGATCTTCCAGGCCATCGATTGCGCGCTGTTGGGCGATTCGGCGTCGGACGGGCCGAACATCATCAGGGCGGGCCACCACCAGCGGTTCAAGGAATCTTGCACCATCGCCTTTTGCTCGGGCGTGCCGTGCAGGCACATCTGCATCAGCAGGTCGTACCCCTGGCGCTGGTGGAAGGATTCTTCCTTACAGACGCGCACCATGGCGCGCGCGTAGGGGCCGTATGAACAGCGGCACAGCGGGATCTGGTTGATGATGGCCGAGCCATCGACCAGCCAGCCGATCATGCCGATATCGGCCCAGCTAAGCGTGGGGTAATTGAAGATGCTGGAGTACTTGGCGCGGCCCGCGTGCAGGTCGTCGATGAGGTCATCGCGCGACACGCCCAGCGTCTCGGCGGCGCTGTACAGGTACAGACCGTGGCCGGCCTCGTCCTGCACCTTGGCCAGCAGAATCGCTTTGCGCTTGAGGGACGGAGCGCGCGTGATCCAGTTGCCTTCGGGCAGCATGCCGACAATTTCCGAGTGCGCATGCTGCGAGATCTGGCGCACCAGCGTCTTGCGATAGGCATCGGGCATCCAGTCCTTGGCCTCGATGCGCACGCCATCGTCTATGCGGCGCTGAAACGTCTGTTCGGGACCTTCAAGCTGGTCCGCGGTCTTGACCTGCTTGACGCCGGTTTCGACGAGTTGAGCGTACATGTTTGTCTCCTTGAGACGGTTTGCGAAAACGCAAGGCAAACGTTCCACAGCGCCGTCATGTCATAGGCGGATTATTTAATACAAAAAAATCATTGTCAAACGCAAAGCTGTATCACATTGGATTTATGTATCATATTGCGGATCCCGATATCGGCCGCATTTGGCCCACCCTATGGCAAACCCTACGTCGCCTTTGGACCGTTTCCTGTCCCGCTTGTTGAAAAGCGACCCGCCTCGCGCCAAATCGCTCTGCGTCAGCTTGCTGGGGGACGCGCTGGCGCCTCACGGCGGCGCCATCTGGCTGGGCGACCTGATCGAACTGCTGGCCCCGCTGGGCATCAACGAACGCCTGCTGCGCACCAGCGTCTTTCGGCTGGTGGCGCAGAATTGGCTGCAATCGGAACGGCATGGCCGGCGCAGCCTGTACCTGATTTCTGAACAGGGGCAGCGACATACCGCGCATGCCTCACAGCGCATTTACGAAGGCGCGACGCAGGACTGGAACGGGGAATGGACGCTGGTGGCGCTACCACGCACCGGCAACGGGCTGGCCGAACGCGCCGAGCTGCGCCGGGAACTGGTCTGGGAAGGGTTCGGCATGATCGCGCCGGGCCTGTTCGCGCATCCGCACACCGAGGCGAGCGCCGCGCACGACATCCTGGAAAAACTGGGCATTCCGGACCGGGCGTTGGTGCTATCTGCCCGCGATCTGGCCGGTGCGGGCGGCCTGCCCATCGCCAGCTTGGCCTCGCAATGCTGGAACCTGGACGATGTGGCCGAGCAGTACCGCCAGTTCTCGCGTAATTTCGGTCCGCTGGAAAAGCTGCTGGAGGAAACCCCACCGCCCGCCGACGCCTTTGTCGTGCGGGTCATGCTGCTGCACCACTGGCGCCGGATCGTGCTGCACGACCCACAACTGCCCGGGCCGATGCTGCCCGACAACTGGCCGGGCCACGCCGCCCGCGCCCTATGCGGGCGCATCTACTGGAAGGTGTTCGATGCGTCGGAAACGCATCTGAACGCGCGCGCCGGGCAAGACAATGAGCGTTACACCCCGCTGACGACTGACGTGGAATCCCGTTTTGGAGGGCGGCCGGTCTGAGGGGGGCGCGCCTTCAGAGCGCGTGGCCTCGGCAATGGTACGCCGGGGCAATCCGCCTAGCTGGCAGCATCGCCGGGCATCTCCACACCCAGCGTGTCCACATGGCATTCGCCCGCGGCGTCGCGACCGGCGCCGGGCCGAGTCAAACCCCGGGCGGTAGCAATAAAAGACAGCGTCCAGGTAGCCTGGATTGGCCGGCCTAACGCCGCGCCGGTATCGGCGTCGATGCCGCTAGGCACATCCAGCGCCAACACGGGCGCGCGCCACGCATTGATCATATCGACCAACTGCTGCCAGGTGGAATCCAACGGACGGTTCAACCCGATACCGAACAGGCCGTCGATAAGCAGATCAGGAGGCGTGGCGGGAAGCGACGCCAGCGTATGGCCCCCGGCGGCAAGCCAGCCCGCCCAGGCGCGCGCCGCATCGGCGGGCAATTTTTCGGGGCCAGACGGCAGCAGGACCTGAACGCGCAGACCCAACGCCAGCAGGCGTGTCGCGGCTTCCAGGGCATCTCCGCCGTTGTTGCCGGGACCGGCCACGGCCAGGATGGAGCCGCCAGGAGCTACCCGTTCGGCAGCAAATGCCGCGGCCGCCGCGCCAGCCTTTGGCATGAGTGACGCCCCCTGTGCCAACGCCAACTGCTCGGCGCGGCGAATCTGAGCAACGGAATGACTGGTCATGGCAATCCCGTCCCAAGCCGCCTGCTTACACTTTCAGGAAGTGTTCGCGGTAGTACTTGAGTTCGTCGATGGATTCGTAGATGTCGGCCAGCGCTTCGTGGCGGCTCTTTTTCTCGAAGCCCTTGTACACGGCCGGCGCCCAGCGGCGCGCCAATTCCTTCAGCGTGCTGACGTCCAGATTACGGTAGTGGAAGAACTGTTCCAGGCGCGGCATGTAAGCAAACATGAAGCGGCGGTCCTGGCTGATGGTGTTGCCGCAAAGCGGCGATTTTCCCGCCGGCACATGCTGCGCCAAAAACGCCAACAGCGTATCCTCTGCCTGCGCCTCGGACACGGTCGATGCGCGGACCTTGTCGATCAAGCCGCTCTTGCCGTGGGTGGATTTGTTCCAGTTATCCATGGCGTCAAGCAGGCTGTCGGGCTGGTGGACGACCAGAACCGGGCCTTCGGCCACCACCGTCAGGTCGGGTTCGGTGACCACGACGGCAACCTCGATGATGCGTTCTTTCTCGGGATCCAGCCCGGTCATTTCCATGTCGAGCCAGACCAGGCGATTTTCGTTCACAGCCATATAATTTGCCTATAAAACACGCGATTTTCGCACATCCCTATTGAGCCATCCGCTTCGCCCATGTTCACTCTGCTGTTCGTTGCCTTCCTGCTTGCCGATATCGCGGTGCGCCTGTGGCTGGCCAGCCGCCAGATCCGTCACGTTGCGCGCAACCGCGACCAGGTGCCCGCCGAATTCTCGCCACGCATCGGGTTGACCAGCCATCAGCGCGCCGCCGACTACACGGTTGCGCGCGTCAAGCTGGGCATGCTGGAACGCACCTACGACGCAATTCTGCTGGTGTGCCTGACGCTGATGGGCGGCTTGCAATTCATCGACCTGATGGTGGGCCAGCTTACCAGCAATGACTTCTTGCGCCAGATGCTGTTGCTGGTGGTGGTGGCGCTGGTGCTGGGTCTGCTGGGCCTGCCGTTCACGCTGTGGCGACAGTTCAAACTGGAAGCTCGCTTCGGTTTCAACCGCATGACACCTGAACTGTTCATCGCGGACACCGCCAAGGGCTTGCTCGTGGCGGCCGTGCTGGGCCTGCCGCTGGCCGCCGCCGTGCTGTGGCTGATGGGCAGCGCGGGCGCCTACTGGTGGGTGTGGGCCTGGGCGCTGTGGACGGTATTCAATCTGGCGCTGCTGATCATCTACCCGATGTTCATTGCCCCGCTCTTCAATAAGTTCACGCCGCTGTCCGACCCGGAACTGGCTGGCCGCATTCAGCGCCTGGCGCAGCGCTGCGGCTTTGCGTTGAATGGCCTGTTCGTGATGGACGGCTCGCGCCGCTCTGCGCACGGCAACGCCTATTTCACCGGCTTCGGGCGGTCGCGCCGCATCGTGTTCTTCGACACCCTGCTCGCCCGCCTGAACGGCGATGAAATCGAAGCCGTGCTCGCGCACGAACTGGGCCACTTCGCCAAGCGCCACATCATCAAGCGCGTGGTCTTCAGCTTCGGCGCCGCGCTGGCCTTCTTTGCCATCCTGGGCTGGGTATCGCAGCAACCCTGGTTCTATGTGGATCTGGGCGTGCTACCCCAGTTGGGTGGTCGCAACGACGCCATGGCGCTGCTGCTGTTCTTCCTGGTCATTCCCGTTTTTACTTTCATGTTCACGCCGTTGGCCAGTTGGTACTCGCGTCGCGACGAATTCGAGGCGGATCGCTATGCGGCCGAGCAGAGTTCGCCGGCACACCTGGTATCCGCACTGGTCAAACTCTATGACGACAACGCTGCTACGCTGACTCCCGACCCTGTGCATTCCGCCTTCTACGACAGCCACCCCCCCGCCGCCGAGCGCATCCGCCACCTGATGGCGCCTGCCGCATGAGCAACACGCGCACTACCCGAAACGGCGCCATGGCCGCGCCATCCGAAGCCGTAGGCGACCAGATCGACGGCCGCATCATCGCCGCGCACGGGCGCCACTACACGGTGGAGCTTGCCGATGGTTCGCTACGCAAGTGCTTTCCGCGCGGCAAAAAAGCCGGAGCTGCCGTCGGCGACCGCGTGCGCATCGCGCCGCAAGGCAAGGACGAAGGCGCTATCGACGCCATTCTGCCGCGCAGCAACCTGCTGTATCGGTCGGACGACATGCGCTCCAAGCAGTTCGCCTCCAACGTTGACCAGTTGCTGATCGTGATTGCGGTGCAACCCACGTTCTCGGACGACCTGACCGGGCGCGCGTTGGCCGGCGCCTGGAGCGTCGGCATATCCCCGCTTATCGTCCTGAACAAGACCGACCTGACCGAAGAGCTGCCCGCCGCGCGCGCACGTCTGGCGCCGATTGCCGCGCTAGGCGTGCCGGTCGTCGAACTTAGCGCCCTGGAACCGGAAAATGTGCATGCCCTGCTGGCCCCGCGCCTGGCCGGACGCACCAACCTGTTGCTGGGCCAAAGCGGCATGGGCAAGTCCACCCTGCTCAATGCCCTGATTCCCGACGCCCGCGCCGCCACGCGCGAGCACTCCACTGCGCTGGACATGGGCAAGCACACCACGACCAGCACGCGGCTCTACCATTTGCCCGAGCCCGGCGGCGACTTGATCGATTCGCCCGGGTTCCAGGCGTTTGGCTTGCAGCACCTGACGCGCGACGACATCATCCGCGGCTTCCCGGAATTTACGCAGCCCATCGAGGAATGCAGGTTCTACAACTGCACGCATCGGCGCGAACCCGGGTGCGGGGTGGTTGCCGCCTTGCAGGCAGGCAAGATCAACCCACTGCGCTACGCGCTGTACGAGCGCATTCTGGAAGAGAATCTGGCGGGCCAGCAGCGCTACTGATACCCCCCATTTCCAAACAAAAGACGGCCAGAAATGGCCGTCTTTTGTTGCGTGTGCAGGGGCAAGGTGCTGCGAGCCTGGGTTGTCAGCCAGGCTGCAAGCCGTTACGCAACAGGTGATAAAGATTGCGCAGCATGCCTGCCGTGGCGCCCCAAATGAAATGCTTGCCGTAGGGCATGCCGTAATAATTTCGCACCCGACCGTCGTCCAAGCGGGCTTCATACAGCCGATGGTTGGCGGGGTCCATCAGAAACGACAGCGGCACTTCGAACACTTCGGCCACCTCGAAAGCGTCGGGCGCCAGCTCAAAGCCCGGACGCACCAGCGACACCACCGGAATGATCGAAAAACCGGTTGCCGTCAGGTAAGGCGGCATGCTGCCCAACACTTCAACATGGTCGGCGGGCAAGCCCGTTTCCTCTTGCGCCTCGCGCAAGGCGGCGGCGACAGGGGTTGAATCACTGGTTTCGATGCGACCACCCGGAAAGCTCACCTGCCCGGCATGGTCATGCAGGTGCGCGGCACGCTGGGTCAGCATGATGTGCACGCCGTTGTCGCGGGTGACCAGCGGGATCAGCACGGCGGCAGGCACTGGCGCGCCTTCGCGCCCGGGATAGCGCAGGTCGTTGTCGCGAGACAGCTCCAGCCTCCACGTGGAGGGCTGGGTCAGCGTGCCCCGCAAGCGATGCGGGGTCAGCAGGCTGGCGGGCACGGCCGGCAAGGACTCATTGGCCACTACCCACGGTTGCGTCGCCGGATCGAAGCCGGGACGCACGAGCGGCCGTCGTGGCCGCGCGGAATACGAGGAATCAGACATACGGCTTTGCAAAAAGAAAAAGGCACCCTCGCAGGTGCCTTTTTAACCCGGAAACCCGTGCCGGACGGAAACGCTGAATGGCGCGAACGTCCGACACTGGTAGGGCCGTGTGCCGATAAGCGATCAAGCCGCCGAGGCTTGCTTGCTGACCAGCTTTTCCTTGATACGTGCCGACTTGCCCGAGCGGTTGCGCAGGTAGTACAGCTTGGCGCGGCGCACGTCGCCGCGGCGCTTGACTTCGATGCCGGCGATTTGCGGCGAGTACAGCTGGAACGTACGTTCCACGGCTTCACCCGACGAAATCTTGCGCACGGTGAACGCGGAGTTCAGGCCGCGATTGCGCTTGGCGATAACAACGCCTTCGAAGGCCTGCACGCGCTTGCGGGTGCCTTCAACGACGTTCACGCTCACGATGACGGTGTCACCAGGAGCAAATTCAGGCTTGGCTTGGCCGCCGGTCAGACGGGCAATTTCTTCCTGTTCCAGGATAGCGATAAGGTTCATGAGAACTCCTAGATCATCATGTCTTTGCGGACTAAAAATTTTTGCCGTGCGATTTTTACCGATGTTGTTACTCGTGCCGCAAGCAGAGGATGAGATTTGGCAAACCAATGATTCTACACCAAAAGTTTGCGTAAGCGTCGAGTAGAATGGCGGCCTTCCCGTGGCTTGCTGTACCCTTGCCACTTCTGTCACAAACACGTCATCTGACGCTGTTCCCTCATGTCGTATACGTCCCTGATATTGGTCGTCCTGGCGGCGATGGCCCACGCAACGTGGAACCTGCTTGCCAAGCGCGCGGCCATGGTGGGCGCCCCATTCGTGTTTGCCTACGGGTTATGCGCTTCGGTGCTCTATGCCCCCTGGGTGATCTGGGTGCTGGTACACGACGGCATGAGCTGGACCTGGCCCGTCGTAGGCGCCATCCTGACATCCAGCCTGTTGCACCTGGGCTACAGCCTGTGCCTGCAACGCGGCTATCAGGTGGCCGACTTGTCCGTGGTGTACCCCATTGCACGAGGCACCGGCCCGCTGCTGTCCACGACAGGGGCCTTTCTGCTGCTGGGCGAACCCGCCACCAGCACCGGCATTATCGGCATGCTGTGCGTGGTCATCGGGGTGCTGCTGATTGCCACCCAGGGCCGGCTGACCATCTTCAAGCAGGCGCAAGCCTGGGTTGGCGTGCGCTGGGGCGTGGTGATCGGCCTGTTCATCGCCGCCTATACCGTGGTGGACGCCTATGGCGTGAAGGTACTGCTGATCAGCCCCGTACTGTTCGACTGGTTTACCTGCGTCACTCGAACCGCCATGATGACGCCCCACATGCTGGGCCGGCGTGCTCAAGCCTGGGAGTCCATGCGTGGGCACTGGCACTTGGCGTTGGCCGTGGGCCTGCTGTCTCCGCTGGGATACATCCTGGTGCTGTACGCCTTGCGCAACGGCGCGCCCTTGAGCCTGGTGGCGCCAGCCCGCGAAATGTCGATGATGCTTGGCACCCTGGCTGGCATGTTCCTGCTGCGCGAAAAGGTTGGCCCGGGCCGTTTGGCCGGCTGCCTTGCCATTCTGGTGGGCGTGGTCCTGCTGGGTTCCAGCTGATTGCGCTGCCCCAGGCATGGTGCCTGACTGCTTAGAAGCCCGCCGCCGCGCCCAGCCACATCAGCCCAGGGATGATTGCGCCCCACGCCAGCACCATCACCACATCCAACACCATCGCCTTCATGGTCACTTGGGAGGTCACGGGCTCTACCGTGGCGTTGCCCAGGCTGCGCTCGCGTTCGGCGGGAGCCGCCACGGGACGAATGACAGGCATCGGCATTGATGCGGGCGATGACTCGGCCACCGGCATCGGCACCGATACGGTTTGCCCCCCTAGCGTGCCCTCGTCTACCGGCGCGGGTGGAAACGGCCAGCGTGCCGGCGTGGTGCCTGACCGACTGCGGTCGCGCCGCTCGCCACCGGCCGATGCGGTCGTCCACGGCATGGCCATACCTGTCAGCTTGGTGCAAACGGCACGCGCACGATGGACGCCGCGGCGCAGCGGGTTCAGCGAGACGACAAGCTCGTCGGACAAAACGGAAAAATCAGCGGTGTTCATAAGAACTCCTTGAAGAAATGATTCCACGCCGCCGCAGCGGCCGACACGGCGACGAACCGCGATCAATCAAACAGCGACAACTGGCCAGCCGCCAACGCGCGCAGTTGGCGTTCGCCGCGCCCATAGGCGCCGCTGACCGCGGGCAAGCCGTCAGAATGGGGGACCCCTGAAGACGCTTGCGCGCCAACCGGGGATAGGAAATCGGAAGAAGATCTGGCCGCTGAAGACGCACCGCCCGAGGCAGCCGCAACGTCCGTCGCAAACAGCGATGGCGTACCACCTGCCATCACCGGGGGCTGGAAGCGGTCGCAATCCAGCGCCAGACGGTGGCGGTTCAGCCCCAGCTTGCGGGTGGCGACGGCAAAGCGCTGGCGCAGCAGGTCTGCCCAGATGCCGGTGCCCCGCATCCGCGAACCGAAGTTCGGGTCATTGCGGCGGCCATTGCGCAGGTCTTCTATGCGGTGCAAGACGCGCTGGGCGCGGTCGGGGTAATGGGCGTTGAGCCAGTCTTCGAACAAGGTCTTGACCTCCCAGGGCAGGCGCAAGACGGTATAGCTGGCGTAATGCGCGCCGGCCGCCTTGGACTCCTGGAGGATGTGTTCCATGGATTCGTCGTTGATGAAGGGGATGACCGGCGCCACCAGCACGCCCACTGGCACGCCCGCATCCGTCAGGCTGCGCACGGCTTCCAGCCGCCGCCAGGGCGCCGCGGCGCGCGGCTCCAGCGTGCGGGCCATACCGGCGTCCAGCGTGGTGATGCTGATATAGACCACCACCAGATTCTGTTCAGCCAACGCCGCCAGCAGGTCCAGGTCACGCGCCACCAGCGCGTTCTTCGTCACGATGGTTACCGGGTGCCGGGTTTCCAGCATCAGTTCGAGCATGCCGCGCGTCAGGCGCCAGTCGCGTTCGATGGGCTGGTAGGCGTCGGTAGCAGAACCGATATTGATGGGCGACGGCTTATAGCCAGGGCGCGCGAGCTCGGCGCGCAAGGCCTCGACGGCGTTGGCCTTGGCTACCAGGCGGGTTTCAAAGTCCAACCCCGGCGACATGCCCAGGTACGAATGCGTGGGCCGGGCGTAGCAATACACGCAACCGTGCTCGCAACCCCGGTAAGGGTTCACGGCAACATCAAAGGGGATATCGGGTGAATCATTGCGCGACAGCATCTTGCGGGCTTCTTCCGCGGTAACTGTCGTCTTGGGAACGGGCGGCTCAAGGCGCGTATCGGGCAGGATGGGAATGACCGTCGTACCGCGCGGAGAGCCAGCGCCAGGGACCGAATGGTCGAACGTGCTTTTGGGAGCGTTGTCGGGGAAATTATCAGGGACGGATTCGACGAAATCCGCTGGCAGACCGGAACCGGACCAGCCGTCATCGACCTGCACACGGTCATCGCGCTGAAAGCGATGCCGAACATTAGTAACCGCACCCCGACCGCGCAAGGCGGCGGGGGCGGCAGCCGGGGACCCAGAACCGGCGAGAAAAGAATGATCGGTGCGTGCCATAAAAACTACTGTACAAAAACACAGTGGTTTTGACAAGCACCAAAAGCCTTTTCGTAAGACAGCCCCACTTTACCGCAAGACGCCAAGCGCGTCTGAACAAATCGATTTCACCAGGCGATATCGCCTGGAAACCCGCACTAGCATTGGGTTTGGAAGAAATACAACAGCAAAAATCGGACCGAAAATACGTTGTTTTTCGGCCCAGACAGGCATTAACGCAACATGCCCGCCGCCGCGGTCTGATGCGTGGCTTCGTCGATCAAAATAAAGGCGCCCGTGGCCGGAACATCCGCATAACGATCCACCGCCAAGGCCTCGCGCGTGGTGAAAGTCACGCGACCAATGTCGTTCATCTGCAAGGTGCCTTCGGTGTTTTCCACTTCCTGCAATTCGTGGATGTCGCGATGCGACAGCACCGCGCGGATCTTCGCCGACGTCAGGCGCGTGCCCGACTTCAACAGATACTTGCGCGCCGGATTCAAGGCTTGCGCATCCAGCCAGCAGAGCTCGGCCTCGAACTCGCGCGTCACTTGCGCGGGCGCGGCCGTGTGCACGATCACGTCGCCACGCGACACGTCCACATCACGGTCCAACACCAACGTGACGGAATCGCCGGCCACCGCCTCATCCAACACGCGGTCAAATACGCGCACCTCGCGAACCACCGCCGTCACGCCCGACGGCTGCACGGTGACCGCATCGCCCGCGCGCAGCACGCCGCTGGCCACGCGCCCCGCGTAGCCGCGAAAGTCTTCCTTCTGATCGCCGCCGTGCCGCGCCACCCATTGCACCGGAAAGCGCAACGGCAACGCGCGCCCGTCGCTGGCCAGGTCCAGCGATTCCAGCAACGCCAGCAAGGGCTGGCCTTCGTACCAAGGCGTCTTGGGCGACAGCGTCACCACGTTGTCGCCATTGAGCGCCGACAGCGGCAGCACGTCGAAATGCGCAATGCCCAGTTTGGTGGCCAGGTCGGCATACGCATCGCGGATGCGGTCGAAGACGGCCTGATCCCAATCCACCAGATCCATCTTGTTCACGGCCACCACAATATGGCGGATGCCCAGCAGCCGCGCGATCGTGCTGTGCCGCTTGGTCTGCGGCAACAGCTTGCCGTCGGCCGCGCGCGTGGCGTCGATGAGTATCACCGCCACATCCGCCGTCGATGCGCCCGTCACCATATTGCGGGTGTACTGCTCGTGGCCGGGCGCGTCGGCAATGATGAATTTGCGCGCGGGCGTGGAGAAATAGCGATAGGCCACGTCGATGGTGATGCCCTGCTCGCGTTCGGCTTCCAGGCCGTCGGTCAGCAGCGAAAAGTCAATGCCGTCGCCCGCCACCCGCTTATGCTTGGCGCGCGAGATGGCGTCCAGCTGGTCGGCAAACACGCCCTTGCTGTCGTAGAGCAAACGGCCGATCAAGGTGGACTTGCCGTCATCGACGGACCCCGCCGTGATCAAGCGCAACACGCCCGTGCCGGCGCCGGAAAGAAAAGAATCGTTCAGTGCATTCATGTGCGTCCCCTGCCGCCGGCCGCAGCCGGCGTTGTGCATTCAGAAATAGCCTTCCTTCTTGCGGCGCTCCATCGAGGCCTCGGAAGTCTGGTCGTCCATGCGCGTGGCGCCGCGCTCGGTGATGTCGGTCACTGCCGTCTCGGCGATGATGGCGTAGGTGTCGGCGGCATCAGAAGCCACCGGGCAGGTGCAGGAAATATCGCCCACTGTGCGGAAACGCACCGGCAAGCGCTCGACTTGTTCGCCATCTTGCGGCGGCGTCAGGCGGGTCACTGGCACCAGCAGGCCCTTCCTGCGCACCACCTCGCGTTCGTGGCTGTAGTAGATGGACGGCAGCGCCAATTGCTCGCGCTGGATGTATTGCCAGACGTCCAGCTCGGTCCAGTTCGAGATCGGGAACACGCGCATGTTCTCGCCCCGATGCACGCGGGTGTTGAACAGGTTCCACAGTTCGGGGCGCTGGGCCTTGGGATCCCATTGGCCGAACTCGTCGCGGAACGAAAAGATGCGTTCCTTGGCACGCGCCTTTTCTTCGTCGCGCCGCGCGCCGCCGATGCAGGCGTCAAAGCCGAATTCCTCAATCGCTTCCAGCAGCGTCACCGCCTGAGCCGCGTTGCGCGAATCCGTTTCGCGGCGCAACACCACACTGCCGCGCTTGATGGAATCTTCAACACTGCGCACGATCAGTTCCTCGCCCAGTTCCGCGGCGCGTTGGTCGCGAAAGGCGATGACTTCATCGAAGTTGTGGCCGGTATCGATGTGCATGAGCGGGAACGGGAAGCGCCCGGGGCGAAAGGCCTTTTCGGCCAGGCGCAGCAGCACCACCGAATCTTTGCCGCCCGAGAACAGCAGCACGGGCTTTTCGCTTTCGGCGGCCACCTCGCGCATGATGAAGATGGCTTCGGATTCCAGCCAATCCAGGTGGCTGCGTTGGATCACAGCGGACATAGGTTATTCCCCTAAAACAGATTGTGAATTCATGGATGGCGTCACTCGCCGCGCGCCACGATGCCGATGACGCGGTTACCCGCATGCAGGCCGCATTCCTTGGAGTCCGACGACTCCCACCACCAACGCCCCGCGCGCACGTCCTCGCCCGGCCGGATGGCGCGCGTACAGGGCTCGCACCCGATGGACGGGTACCCCTGGTCGTGCAAGGGGTTGTAGGGCACGCCCAGCGCGCGGATCACGGCCCAGACCTCGTCCTCGCTCCATTCAGCCAGCGGGTTGAACTTGTAGAGGCCGAACACCGGGTCCTGCTCTTCCAGCGGCAATTCGCCACGGGTGGTGGACTGCTGGCGGCGCTGCCCGGTAATCCAGGCGCCGCGCCCGGCCAGCGCGCGCTTGAGCGGCTCGACCTTGCGGATCTGGCAACAGGCTTTGCGCAGGTCAACGCTTTCATAGAACGCATATGCACCATGCGCCGCAACGTGCTGTTCCACCGCCGCCGCATCTGGCCGATACACCGTGACATCGCGCCCATAGCGCGCGCGCACGGCGTCCAGCACGCCCAGCGTTTCGGCATGCAGGCGGCCGGTGTCCAGCGTGAACACTTCCAGGTCCAGGCCCGAGTCATAGATGGCGTGCGTCAGCAACATGTCTTCGGCCGCCAGCGACGAGGCCAGCGCGGCGTCGGGATGGCGCCGCTGGACGTCGGCCAGACGCTCGGTCAAGGTGTTCCAGCGCGCGGCCAGCCCCGCGTCCAGAAGGGAAGAAAGATCAGCAATAGTCGTCATGCTTGCACCGCAAAAATCTGGGCGCGCCGGGGACGCGCCAACAAGGTATCGCCATCGCGCAGATCCATCTGCCGGTACAGATGCTCCGGCACCTCCGCTTCGATGATGGCGTCGGAATCCTGGCGCGCCAGTTCCAGATACGCGCTGGGGCCCGCCAGATAAGCGTGCGACAAGCGCACGGCAATGCCCTCGCCACCCGCCCGATAACGCTCGATCTCGAACTCATGCGGACGCACATACGCGGTGGCGCGCCGCGCCTCGGCTTGCGCCAGGTCGGGCGCGGGCAAGGACAGTCCGGCCCCTTCCCAAATACCGCGCGTAGCCACGCCCTGCAGTTGGTTCACATCACCCAGAAATCCGTATACGAACGGCGTCGCCGGCGCTTCCCAGACTTCGCGCGGCGTGCCTACCTGTTCGATACGGCCCGCGTTCATCAGCACCACGCGGTCGGCGACTTCAAGCGCTTCTTCCTGGTCATGCGTCACGAACACGCTGGCCACGTTCAGCTCGTCATGCAGGCGCCGCAGCCAGCGGCGCAGTTCCTTGCGCACCTTGGCGTCCAGCGCCCCGAAGGGTTCGTCCAACAGCAGCACCCTGGGCTCCACGGCCAGCGCGCGCGCCAGGGCGATGCGCTGGCGCTGCCCACCCGACAACTGCGCCGGATAGCGGTCCGCCAGCCAGTCCAGTTGCACCAGCGTCAGCAGGTCATGCACTTTGCGCTGGATCTGATCTTCGGAAGGGCGCTGCGACCGATGCTTCACGCGCAGCCCGAAGGCCACGTTTTCGAACACCGTCATATGCTTGAACAGCGCGTAGTGCTGGAACACGAATCCCACCTGACGCCGGCGCACATCAACGTCGGTTGCGTCTTCGCCCGCGAACAGCACGCTGCCGGTATCGGGGGCTTCCAGGCCCGCGATGATGCGCAGCAGCGTCGTCTTGCCACAGCCCGAAGGCCCCAGCAACGCCACCAGTTCACCGGTTTCAATATGCAGTGACACGTCGTTCAGCGCGCGGAATTGCCCGAACCGCTTGGATAAATTTCGAACTTCGATACTCATGCTTGTCTCCGTCTTAGCCGTCGCGCGTTACGCCGCGGCCGGCTTGAGGCTTGCCGTCGCCGGCCCGGGATACTCGACCGGCAGGTCGGCGGCCCGCAGGAATCGGGCGTTGCGCCACTCGACCACGTTCTTCGCCACCAGCGTCACCAGTGCCAGCAAGGCCAGCAAGGACGCCACGGCGAACGCCGCGGAATACTGGTATTCGTTGTAGAGAATCTCGACGTGCAGGGTCATCGTGTTGGTCAGCCCACGAATCTGCCCCGACACCACCGACACCGCACCGAACTCGCCCATGGCGCGCGCATTGCACAGAATGGCGCCGTACAGCAGCCCCCATTTGATGTTGGGCAGCGTCACCCGCCAGAAGATCTGCCAGCCGCTGGCGCCCAGCGTCAACGCGGCCTGTTCTTCTTCGCTGCCTTGCGCCTGCATCAACGGAATCAGTTCGCGCGCAACAAAGGGAAAGGTCACGAACAAGGTCGCCAGGACGATGCCGGGCACCGCATAGACGATCTTCCAATCGTGGTCCTGCAGCCAAGCGCCCATCCACCCTTGCGTACCGAACAGCAGGATGAAGACCAGCCCCGCCACCACGGGCGATACGGAAAACGGCAGATCAATCAGCGTGATCAGGAACTGCTTGCCGCGAAACTGAAACTTGGTGATGGCCCACGCCGCGGCCACGCCGAACACCAGGTTGACCGGCAGCGCAATCGCGGCCACCAGCAAGGTCAGCCGGATGGCAGACCACGCATCGGGCTCGACGATGGCGGCCAGATAAAGCTGCCAGCCCTTCTTGAACGCCTCGGCAAACACCGCCGCCAGCGGCACCAGCAGGAACAGCGTCAGGAACGACAACGCAATGAACAACAGAATGCCGCGCACCCAGCGCGGCTCGGTCAAATGGGCAGGACGATCCGCTGCGCTCATGCCAGCCTCCCAAGGTTGCGGCGGGCTTGCCAGCCTTGCAGCAGGTTGATGACCAGCAGCATGACAAAGGACAACACCAGCATCACGGTGGCGATGGCGGCAGCACCCGCGTAGTCGAACTGCTCAAGCTTGGAAATGATCAACAGCGGCGTAATCTCGGACACCATGGGCATGTTGCCGGCAATGAACACCACCGACCCGTATTCCCCAACCGCCCGCGCGAACGCCAGCGCAAAGCCCGTCAACAAGGCCGGCAGGATGGTGGGCAACAGCACACGGCGTACGGTCTGCCTGCGGCTGGCGCCCAGGCTGGCGGCGGCCTCTTCGATCTCGCGCTCCACGTCTTCCAGCACGGGTTGCACGGTGCGCACCACGAAGGGCACGCCGATGAAGATCAGCGCAATCACGATACCCAGCGGCGTAAACGCCACCTTCCATCCAAACCATTCTGACAACGGTCCGCCCAGCCAGCCCTTTTGCGAATACAGCGCGGTCAGCGCGATGCCTGCCACCGCCGTCGGCAACGCGAACGGCAGATCCACCAGCGCGTCCAGGATCTTCTTGCCGGGAAAGCGGTAGCGCACCAGCACCCACGCCACCACCGAGCCGAACACCAGGTTCACCAGCGCCGCCAGCAGCGATGCGCCAAAGGTCAATTGATACGACGCCATCACCCGGGGCGCGGTCACGGTATCCCAGAAGCCCTGCCAACCAAGCTCGGCGCTTTTGATGGGCAGCGCGGCCAGGGGAATGAGCACGAGCACGCTCAGGTACAGCACCGCGTACCCCATGGATATACCGAATCCGGGCAGCACGCCCGGGCTGTTGCGCCGTCTGGCAAACAGCGCTGGCGCGCCGTTTGCCGTCGGGTTGGAGGCTGTCGTCATGGCCGTCGTTCCAGAACCTTGTCGTTATTTTTTCTGCGGCAGATAGATCTGGTCGAAGGTGCCGCCATCGCTGAAATGGTCCTTCTGCGCCTTGCGCCAGCCGCCGAAGATCTTGTCGTCGATGGTGACGAGCTTGAGCTTGGGAAACTTGCTTTCGTACTTGGCGGCCACCGTCTTGTCGATGGGCCGGTAGTAATTCTTGGCGATGATCTCTTGCGCGGCCGGGGCGTACAGAAATTCCAGATAGGCCTGGGCGGCGGCCCGCGTGCCCTTCTTGTCCACGGTCTTGTCGACCACGGCCACCGGTGGTTCAGCCAGGATGGACAGCGACGGCACCACGATGTCGAACTTGTCCGGACCCAGTTCTTCAAGCGCCAGGAAGGCTTCGTTTTCCCAGGCCAGCAGCACGTCGCCCACGCCGCGTTCCACGAAGGTCGTGGTGGCCCCGCGTGCGCCGGTGTCCAGCACCGGTACGTGCTTGAACAGATCACTGACGTAGGCGCGCGCCTTATCTTCGCTGCCGCCGTTCTTTTCCAGCGCGTAGGCCCACGCGGCCAGGTAGTTCCAGCGCGCGCCGCCCGAGGTTTTCGGGTTGGGGGTGATGACCTGCACGCCGTCCTTGATCAGGTCGTCCCAGTCCTTGATGCCTTTGGGGTTGCCCTTGCGCACCAGGAACACGATGGTCGAGGTATAGGGCGAGCTGTTCCGCGGCAGGCGCGACTGCCAGTTCGCGGGGATCAAGCCGCGGTCGGCGATGGCATCGATGTCATAGGCCAGCGCCAGCGTCACCACATCGGCTTCCAGCCCATCAGTGACCGAACGCGCCTGGCGGCCCGAACCGCCGTGCGACTGGCGGATCGTCAGGTCCACATTGGCCTTGTCCTTGTACTGCTTGATGAAGGCGTCATCAATGGCGCGATAGAGTTCGCGCGTGGGGTCGTAGGACGCATTCAACAAGGTTTGTTTTTGCTGAGCTTGAGCCGGCGCCATGGCCGTCAGAGAAACCGCCGCCACCACCAGCGTGGCCAACCAACCCGCTTTCCCGAACGCCATTCCCTGCTCCCTGTCTTTGGCAATATGGAAGCAAGTGTGCGTGTTGCCCATCCTGAACGGAACGAATCATTATTTGATTGCTCATCGCTCGCAGGCATATAGGACCGCCATCCCAAACAAGAAAAACCGCCGCGTTTCCCTATGGGAAAGGCGGCGGTTCGGGCGGCGGAAAACCGCTTTCAACGCATAGGGGCTACCCCCCGAAATCCGAATTTACTTATTCGGTTGCGGCGTAACGCGCAGGTACGGACGCACGGCCTTGTAGCCTTTGGGAAACTTCTCTTTGATAACAGCTTCGTCCTGCAGCGACGGAACGATGATCACGTCGTCGCCATCTTCCCAGTTGACCGGCGTGGCCACGCTGTGGCTGTCCGTCAGTTGCAGCGAATCAATGACGCGCAGGATCTCATTGAAGTTGCGGCCCGTGCTGGCCGGGTACGTGATGATCAGGCGCACCTTCTTGTTCGGGTCCACGATGAACACGGAACGCACCGTCAGGGTGGCGTTGGCGTTCGGGTGGATCATGTCGTAAAGCTCGGAGACCTTACGGTCCTTGTCGGCCAGGATGGGAAAGTTGACCTGGGTGGACTGCGTGTCGTTGATGTCTTCGATCCACTTCGTATGGGAATCCGTGCCGTCAACCGACAGGGCCAGCACCTTCACGTTGCGCTTGGCGAATTCGTCGGCAAGCTTGGCCGTGTAGCCCAGTTCGGTGGTGCACACGGGCGTGAAGTCGGCCGGATGCGAAAAGAGTACCCCCCAGCTATTGCCCAGATACTCGTGAAAGCGGATGGGACCGGCCGAGGAATCCTGTTCAAAATCAGGGGCGGTGTCGCCCAGACGTAGATGGCTCATGGTGTCTCCTGTATGCGGATAGAGTGGGAGGGATCTGGCCGCCCGGCTTCAACGGGCCGCTCAGAAATGGGGCTTGAACGTGCAGCTTAACGCGTCAAAAACGATTCTTCCATCAAACCTTCGGCCGACGAAATACGCAAGCCATATAACCTTATGCAATATTCGCGTCCGCCCCGCAGGCGTCCGCCACGACCCCGGCGCGCACTGCTGCGGACAGGGCCAGCGCGCGCGGCAGGATGTGGGCGGCGTAGAACAATCCTGTCGCGATCTTCGACTTATGGAACGGGTCCGTCGACCCCGCTGCAAGATGCCGACGGCACGCCAACACGGCGCGCGCCATCTGCCATCCACCGTGCACCACGCCGGCCAGCATCAGGTAGGGCACGCTGCCGGAAAACACCGCGCGAACGTTCGCGGCCGACTGCTCAAGAATGAAGCCGACGCCTGCCTCGTAGGCCTGGATGGCGCCATCCAGGTTGTCGCGCAACAGGCGCAGCGCATCGCGCTCGGGCGCGGCCGCGCGTGCCGACTCGGCCTCAACCGCGCGCAGCGTCTCGCGCATGGCGGCAATGGCCGCGTAGGCCGTAGCGCCGCCGTCGCGCTGCGTCTTGCGGCCAACCAGGTCGTTGGCCTGAATGGCGGTGGTGCCCTCGTAAATGGGCAGGATGCGCGCATCCCGATAAAACTGCGCCGCGCCAGTTTCCTCGATGAAGCCCATGCCGCCGTGCACCTGAATGCCCAGCGACGCGACCTCCACCGCGGTCTCGGTCGAGTAGCCCTTCACGATGGGCACCATGTATTCGTAGAACGCCCGGTTGCGCGAGCGCTGTTCAGGGTCGGGGTGATGCGTGCCCTTGTCGTGCGCGGCAGCCGTCACGTACGAAACGGCGCGGGCCGCTTCCGTCAACGCCTTCATGGTCAGCAGCATGCGTTGCACGTCAGGATGGCGCACGATGGCCACCGGCCCGGCCGACCCTTCCACCGCGCGCCCCTGCACGCGTTCGCGCGCATAGGACAGCGCGTGCTGATACGCCCGTTCAGACACGCCGATACCCTGCTGGCCCACCGAAAAACGCGCGGCGTTCATCATGATGAACATGTACTCAAGGCCACGGTTCAGTTCGCCGACCTGATAACCCACCGCGCCTTCGCCGACTTCGCCCTTGCCCGAGCCATACAGCAGCACCGCCGTCGGGCTGCCGTGGATGCCAAGCTTGTGCTCCAACGACGCGCACCAGACGTCGTTGCGCTTGCCCAGGCTGCCGTCCGCTTCCACCAGGAACTTGGGCACGATGAATAGTGAGATCCCCTTCACACCCGCCGGCGCGTCCGGCGTGCGGGCCAGCACCAGGTGGATGATGTTTTCCGCCAGGTCGTGCTCACCGAAGGTGATGAAGATCTTTTGGCCGAACAGGCGAAACGTACCGTCGTCCTGCCGCACGGCGCGCGTGGCGACCTGGGCCAGGTCGGAGCCCGCCTGCGGTTCGGTCAGGTTCATGGTGCCCGTCCACTTGCCCGCGATCAGGTTGGGCACGTACTCTTTGCGCTGCGCGTCAGAACCCACGGTCAACACCGCTTCGATAACCCCATCAGTCAGCATCGGGCACAAGGAAAACGCCAGGCTGGCCGCCTGGATGTTCTCGGCCGGCGCGGCAGCAAGCAGCTTGGGCAAGCCCTGTCCGCCCCATTCCCGCGGATGCTGCAAGCCCTGCCAGCCGCCCGCGGCGTAATCCTTGAAGCCCTGGGCATAGCCGGGCGTGGTGGTGACCTGCCCGTCGTTCCAGACCGGTGGGTGCGTGTCGCCGGGTACGTTCAACGGCGCCACCGCCTGCTCCACGAAGCGGCCGTTTTCTTCCAGGATGGCGTCAACCAGGTCCGGCGTCACGTCGTCAAAGCCGGGTAATTTAAGAATGTCGTCCAGGCCGGCCAGTTCTTTCAGCGTGAAGCGGAAATCCTGTAGCGGGGTTACATAGGGCATGGTGTCTCCGGGTGCAAAACGACGGCGAGGCGCCTGGCGCCTCGCGTCTACTGCGTTTTTTGAATTCGCGTCTTAACTCAGATGGTACGCCAAGGACACAATGATCGGTCCCAGCACGGGCAACAGCACGTTGGCGATGGCATAGGTCACCGTGTAGCCCAAGAGCGGCACGGAGCTGCCGCTGGCATTCAAGATGGCGCTGATGGCGGGCGTGCTGACGTGCTGGCCCGCAATGGCCCCTACCAGCAAGGGGCCTTCTATCTTCAGTATCTTGTGGCCCACCCATAGCGACAGGCAGGCGGGTCCCAGGGACACCAGCAAGCCGATCACGGGCAGCACGGCGCCGTGTTCACGGATAAGCGATACCGCCTCGGGCCCCGCCGACAAGCCCACGCACGCCACGAAGACCGCCAGCCCAAGGTCTTTCAGCAGTTGCACGGCATGGTCTGGCATATGGCCAAGCGTAGGCCGCTTGGCGTTGATCCATCCGCACACCAACCCGCTGACCAGCGCCCCGCCGCCACTGCCCAGCGACACCGGGATGCCCCACAGGCGCGCGCTCAGGCTGCCGATCATCAGGCCGGCAAGAATGCCAAAAGCCAGGAACACCAGGTCGGTGATGCCGCTGCGGCGCAGTTCATTGCCCAGCGCGGCGCCGGCCTCCGACAGTTCGGGTTCGGCGCCCACCAGCGTCACCAGGTCGCCGTACTGCACGACCGTGGCCGGCGTCAGCGGCAACATATGGCCCGACCGCATGATTGATTGCACGAAAACGCCACGCGCGCGCCGCGCTCCCGGCCGTTTGGCCAGTTCCCCCATCGTGGTTCCGTTGATCGCCTTTTTATTGACGATCACGGCCAACTCGCTCATATGAAGATCGTCCGCATGCGCTTCGGGCAGCAGGATTTCAGGCCCCACGACCGTGCCGGCCCGCAGCGCGAAACGGCGCAAGCCCAGCACCACCACCACATCGCCGGTGGTCACAGTGTCTTCTGGCGTGGCGTTTACGGCCTCGCCGTTGCGCAGAATGCGGCTGATCACCGTGCGCCCGCCCAACTGCGCCTCGACGTCGCCAACCTTCATGCCGTCGGCATCCTTGACGACGTGCGCGCGCCCCACCAAGCGCGGCAAGGTCGGCAGGTTCACGTCCTCGTCCTCGCCCGCGGCCATGCCCAGCTTGGCTTCCAAGGCCTTGGAAGCCTCGCGCAAGTTGATGCGCAGCAGCGCGGGCGCAACCTGGCTGGTGAAGAACACGATGCTGATCAAGCCCACCAGATAGGTCAGCGTGTAGGCCGTGGCGATATTGGCCTCCATGCGCTGCACTTCGGCGTCCGGCAGGCCCAGATGCTTGAGCGCCTCGGCCGCGGTGCCCACCACCGCCGATTCGGTCGCCGCCCCCGCCGCCAGACCGGCCGCCGTGCCGGCGTCCAGGCCAAACAGCGGCACGGCCGCCAGCACAATGCTCAGCACCAGCAGCGCCTCGATGATCGGCAAGGCGATATAACGCAGGCTGGATCGGTTCAGGTTGGCGAAGAACTGCGGGCCGCCCGAATAGCCCATGGCAAAAATGAACAGTGCGAACGCAACCTCTTTCAGGTCGCCACGCATCTGGCAACCCGTCTGACCGATCAACAGGGCGACGATGAGCGTGCCGCACACGCCGCCCAGTTGAATCGGTCCGAGCTTCAACTTGCCGATCAGGTATCCCAAGCCCACCGTGACAAACAACACCGCAATGGGGACGCTGTTGAAAAACCCGACCGAGCATGTCATGGGGTCATGTCGCCTGTAGTGGTTGCCTACTTGCGGGCCCTGGCCTTCTTGGCGGATTTGGCGGCAGTGTCGGCTTGCTTGACCGCCTTTTTCACCGCCGTCTTGGCCACCTTCTTTGCTGCCTTCTTGGGCGCGCGCTTGGCGGCGCTGGCCTTCAACGTTTGCCCCTTACCGGCGGTCGGACCCGAGCGCACCAGCTCGGAGGCCTTCCAGGCTTCGACGTACTCGGTCGCGGATTCAACCATGTACTTGCCGATCTTGGCGTAATCAGCATCGTCCAGATTGGCCAGCGAGATGCGGATCGACCAGGGCGGCCCGCCGAACCCGCCGCCGTCCATCAACACCACGCCTGTTTTTTCAGCCAAGCGGAACAGGAAGTCCACCGGCTCGTAATTCGACGTCATGTACTTGCAGAAGGCGTCGCCATACATGACCTTGGCCCACACCATGAAGTCCAGTTCCACGTAATACCAGGCGCGTGCGGGGTCCTCGGGCGGCACCGGTATGCCCAGCCCGCTCCACAGCGCATCACGGCGAGCGCGCACGATTTCCATGGTCAGGTGCTTGTAGGCGTCCTTCAGGTCCAGCAGGTGGGACAGCGCGAAGAAGCCCATCTGCACCTGTTGCGGCAACGACAGCCCGGCCGTGTGGTTCAGCGCCACGTTGCGGCTGTCGGCCACCATGCGGTCGATGAACTTCAGTTTTTCGGGTTCCATCGTCATGGCGCCATAGCGCTTGTTCAGCCGCTGCTTCCATGCCGCGGGCAGTTCGGCGATGCGCCGGTCCATCGTGTTTGTCTCGTGCGTGGCGATCACGCCCAGGCGCCAGCCCGTACAACCGAAATTCTTCGAAAAGGAATACACGCAGATAGTGTTGTGCGGCACCTCGGCCATCAGCGAACGGAAGTTCGGCACGAAAGTGCCGTAGACGTCGTCGGTCACCAGCACCAGGTCCGGATTCTTGCGGATCAGCCGCACGATCTGCTTCATCTCGACCGGGTTGAACGCCACCGATGGCGGGTTGCTCGGGTTCACCGTCACGGCAAGCTTGATCTTCGGATTTTCCAGCTTGGCGATTTCAGAGGCCGGATAGTGCCAGTCGTGCGTGCCGTCGGCGCGCATGCTGCTGGCGTTGATGGCGACGATCTTGAACTTGAAGCGCTCAAGGTGCGCAATCTCGATATAGGGCGTGAAGGTCGGCAGGAACAGCGCGATGGTGTCACCTTGCTTCAACAGGCCGTTCTGCATCAGCGAGTCAAAGATGTAGCACATGGCGGCGGTGCCGCCTTCGACCGGGAACAGGTCGAACTTGCCCTTCGGGGGACGGCCGTCGCACATTTCCTTGATCAGGTAGTCATGCACGATCTGTTCGATATGAACCAGCGCGCGCGGCGGCACGGGGTAGTTGTCGCCGATGATGCTGTCGGTCAGTTCGTGGATCCACTCGTCCGGGTCAAAGCTCTTGATCTTCACGCCGTACTCAAGCACGCCCACCAGGAAGTCGTAGCCGTCTTCGCCCTTGTGCTTGGACAGGAATTTTCGCAGCCGGTCAGCACAGCCCTTCTTGGCCGGCATGCCAGCCAGAATGGTGTCATCGCGCACCCGGCGCGCTTCCTTCATGGCGAACCGGCCCATCAGGAAAAAGGCGTCGCGGGGTTCGGTGGCGATCCAATTCGGATTACCCCGCCCGGCGTTCAACATGGTCAAGGCAGCCGTGTGCTGGTTTTCCTTGGCCAGCGTAATCAGATAATCCTTTAACTCAAAGGGAGACAACTGTTCCAGGTCACGTTGGCGCGAACGGGTCGTTTTCAAAGCCGAGGCCAAACTGACAGTAAGAGGCGAGGTGGTAGCCATTATTCAGTACTCCTGGTTTGGAACGCTAGGTCATGAGCATGACAATGACAATGCCCCAGATAATGAGCAGGGTATTGCCGATCGCATAGGGAACCGTGTAGCCCAGGGCGGGCACCTGGCTCTTCGCCGTTTCCGTGATTTGTCCGATCGCGGCCGTGGTAGTCCGGGCGCCGGCGCATACGCCCAGCACGATGGCGGGATGGAATTTGAAGACATACCGGGCGATGAACACGCCCAGAATCATCGGCACGCTGGTGGCGATAATGCCGGCCACAAAAAGCTTGGCGCCCAGTTGCTGGAAGCCCTGCACGAAGCCGGGTCCCGATGTAATACCGACCACGGCCACGAACGCCGTCAGCCCGACCGATGTCAGAAACCAATGCACGGGTTCCGGCACCCGGCCGAAAGTGGGATGCACAGAGCGCAAGTAACCGAAGATCAGGCCCGAAATCAGCGCGCCGCCGGAGGTCGACAAGGTGATGGGAATACCACTGACCGTCAGCACCAGCGAACCAAACAGCCCACCCAGCAAAATGCCGAAGCCCACGAACACCATGTCGGTCTGCTCGGTGGCCCGGTCCACGTAGCCCAACTTGCCCACTACCCGCTCGACGTCGCGTTTCGCGCCCAAGACGAAGAGGCGGTCGCCGCGGTCCAGCTTCAGCCCCCAGTTGACGGGCATCTCGTGGCCGCCGCGCACCACCTTGCGCAGAAATACGCCGCGCCCAAGTTGGCGCACGGTCTCATTTTCCGCCAGTTCCTTGAGCGTCTTGCCGGCCACGTTCTTGTTGGTCAGCACCACCTCAACGATCTCGGCGGGCAGGTTGATCACGTCCCGGTCTTCGACTTCGCCGCCGATAATGCCGCCGGCCTGCAAGACCAGCGCATCGTGGCGCCCGGTCACGCCCAGCACGTCGCCGGCCTGCAGCACGGTGCTGGAGTCGTTATCGATGATCTGATCGCCGCGGCGAATGCGTTCGACAAAGACACGCGCGTCAACAAAGCGTGCTTCAAGGTCGCCAACTGTCTTGCCCACGAGTTCGGAGTGGTCCAGTTTGTAGGCACGCGCGGTGAATTTCCGGTAGCCGGACAGCTCCATGGAATCGCCGCCGCCGGACATCTGGGCTTCGTATTCCTTGCATTCTTTGACGATGTCCACGCGCATCAGCTTGGGGCCTAGCGAGGCCAACAGCCACGCGCTGCCGACGGTGCCGAAGATGTAGCAGACCGCGTACGCCACGGGAATGCTGTCGATCCACTGCTTCTTGGTTGCCGCGTCCACGCTCAGCCCGTTGATGGTGTCAGTGGCCACGCCCATCACCGCGGAAATGGTTTGCGCACCCGCCAAGAGTCCGGCGCCGGTACCGGCGTCAAAGCCAAAACCCACCGCCGTGGCCCAGGTGACCAGCAAGCAGATCACGCAAATGATGACCGCGAAAATGACCTGGGGAAGGCCATCGCTTTTCATGCCGCGGAAAAATTGAGGGCCGACGCCGTAGCCTAGACCGAAGAGGAAAAGCAGGAAGAACACCTGCTTGAGAATCGGGGCGATAGTGATGTCGAGCTGCCCGACCAACACGCCCACCAGCAAAGTCCCGGTTACCGCGCCCAGATTGAAGCCGAAGATTTTCTTGGCTCCAATCCAATACCCCAGGCCCAGGGTGAGGAATACCGCTAATTCTGGAAACTTCCGCAATGTGTCAAAAAACCATTCCATCCCGAATCTCCTTCGTTATGTACAGGTCAAACACGCGCGCGAAAATCCTGCTCCGCGCGAAGCACATTATCAGAATCTTTCAGAAATTCAAAAGAAATACTGCAAACATATCAGACAGTCGGAGAAGATTGCAGGCCAAAAAAAACCCCGCGGACATGCCGTCCGCGGGGCTTTCATACTAGTGAAGCTGCTGTGCGTTACAGCGCGCCAGTCAGTTCCGGCACGACCTGGAACAGGTCGCCCACCAGACCATAATCGGCCACGCCAAAAATCGGCGCTTCGGGGTCTTTGTTGATGGCCACGATGACCTTCGAATCCTTCATGCCGGCCAAGTGCTGGATGGCGCCCGAGATGCCGACGGCCACGTACAACTGCGGCGCAACGATCTTGCCGGTTTGGCCAACCTGCCAGTCGTTCGGGGCATAGCCCGCGTCCACCGCCGCGCGCGAGGCGCCCAATGCGGCGCCCAGCTTGTCGGCCAGCGGATCCAGGATCTTGAAGTTTTCAGCGCTGCCCAAGCCACGGCCACCCGAGACCACGACGCGAGCGCCTGCCAGTTCGGGGCGGTCGCTCTTGGCCACTTCGCGGCCCACGAACGTGGACTTGCCCGAATCGGCAACGGCGGCAACCTCTTCCACGGCGGCCGAGCCACCTTGCGCGGCAACGGCGTCAAAGCCCGTCGTACGCACGGTGATGACCTTCACGGCGTCAGCCGATTGCACGGTGGCAATGGCGTTGCCCGCGTAGATGGGGCGCTGGAACGTGTCGGCGGATTCCACGCCGATGATGTCCGAAATCTGCGCCACGTCGAGCTTGGCCGCCACGCGCGGCGCCACGTTCTTGCCCGACGCGGTGGCCGGGAACAGGATGTGGCTGTAGTTCGACGCCACCGCCAATACCTGGGCGGCAACGTTCTCGGCCAGGCCGTCGGCCAACTGCGGCGCATCGGCCAGCAGGACCTTGGCAACACCGGCGGCGGCAGCGGCTTGGTCAGCCACGGCGCGCGCGTTGGCGCCGGCGACCAGCACGTGCACGTCGCCTCCGATCTTGGCGGCGGCGGCAACGGCGTTCAGGGTTGCGCCCTTCAACTGGGCGTTATCGTGTTCGGCAATAACCAGCGTCGTCATCAGACCACCTTCGCTTCGTTCTTGAGTTTGTCCACCAGGGCCGCAACGTCGGCCACCTTGATGCCGGCCTTGCGGGCGGGCGGCTCGCTGACCTTCAGCGTCTTCAGGCGCGGCGCGGGATCAACACCCAGTTCTTCGGGCGTGACGGTGTCCAACTGTTTCTTCTTGGCCTTCATGATGTTCGGCAGCGTGACGTAACGCGGCTCGTTCAGGCGCAAGTCGGTGGTCACGATAGCCGGCAACGTCAGCGTCAACGTTTCCAGGCCGCCGTCCACTTCGCGAGTGACAGTGACTTTGCCGTCGGCCAGTTCAACCTTGCTGGCGAACGTGGCTTGCGGCCAGTCCAGCAGCGCGGCCAGCATCTGGCCGGTTTGATTGGCGTCGTCGTCGATGGCTTGCTTGCCCAAAATCACCAATTGCGGCTGCTCTTTGTCGACCAAGGCCTTCAACAGCTTGGCCACGGCCAGCGGCTGCAGTTCGGCGTCCGTCTGAACCAGCACGCCGCGATCGGCGCCAATGGCCATGGCGGTGCGCAGCGTCTCCTGGCATTGCGCAACGCCGCAAGAAACCGCCACGACTTCAGCGACGGCACCCTTCTCTTTGAGCCGGGTCGCTTCTTCGACGGCGATTTCGTCAAAGGGGTTCATGGACATCTTCACATTGGCGATATCCACGCCAGTTTGATCCGACTTGACGCGCACCTTGACGTTGTAGTCAACGACGCGCTTGACAGGTACCAACACCTTCATCCCGCTGCCTCCAAATGGAAATAAATACCCGGCATGCGCCGGGATCGCATTGCACAATTTTTTCCTGATTCTACAGCTTCGCCAGCGCTCGTATATGCGCAACCACGCTACGCCCCAGTGCTGACAAGTTGTAACCGCCTTCCAGCGTGCTGACGATCCGGCCCTGGCTATGCCGTTCCGCCACCTCGACAATCTGCTCGGTGATCCAGGCGTAGTCGGCTTCCACTAGCCCCATTTGCCCCATATCGTCCTCGCGGTGGGCGTCGAATCCCGCCGACACCAGGATCAATTCCGGGCGATAGGCCTCCAGCCTGGGCAACCAGGTATCCGTGACGATGGTCCTGACCGCGGCCCCCACCGTGTAGGCGGCCACGGGCACGTTCACCATGTTGGCCGCGGGCTGGTCCGTGCCGCTGTTGGGGAAGAGCGGATGCTGGAAGAAGCTGCACATCAGCACCCGCTCGTCGCCCGCAAAGACGTCTTCGGTACCGTTGCCGTGGTGCACATCGAAGTCAACGATGGCCACCCGCGACAGGCCGTGGAACTCCAGCGCATGGCGCGCCGCGATCGCCACGTTGTTCAAGAAGCAGAACCCCATGGCCTGCGAGCGGCAAGCATGGTGGCCAGGCGGACGCACCGCGCAGAACGCCGTGCGGGCTTCACCGCCAATCACCGCATCCACCGCCGCCACGCCCGCGCCCGCCGCATACAGGGCGGCTTCATAGGTGTGGGGATTCATCAGCGTGTCCGGATCGATTGGGTAATACCCTTGGTCCGGCGTATGTTCGCGCAAACTGTCCAGATACTGGACGGTGTGCACCCGCAACAGGTCGTGGCGCGACGCCTGGGGCGCCTGCCGATCGTCCAGATAGGGCATCAAGCCACTGGCCAGCAACTGGTCGGAAATGGCGTCCAGCCTCTGCGGGCTTTCGGGGTGCCAACTGCCCATTTCATGCAAGCGGCATGTCGGGTGGGTAAGATACATGGTCTCCATAAGGAAGATTATGTTCATCTGTCGGCGATTACTGCAACTCGGAACGCTCTCCGCCCTGCTGGCGGGCTGCTCCACCACCGCTCCCACCGCTCCAAATTCGCTTTCGGCCCAACCCGCGGCCGCCTCCGCCAACACCGCCATCCGCATCGGTCCCACCACGCCGACCCCCGGCTCCGAACTGCCGGACGACGCCCCCGCCACGCTGACCGCCACCGGTGCGCTACGCCCGGAAGTGCGCAGCTTTGTCGAAGAACTCGCGGCCGAGCGCCAACTGCCGCTGGACCCGATGGTCAAGGCGCTTGAGAGCTCGCGCTATAACGCCACGGTGTCGCGCTTGATTGCGCCGTCACCACCGGGCAAGAAAATCTGGCGTAGCTGGCTGACCTACCGCTCGCGCTTCGTGGAGCCGAAACGAATCAGTTGGGGCGTGGACTTCTACAACGAAAACCGCGACCTGCTCAATCAGGCGGCCCAACGCTTCGGCGTGCCGGCGCCAATCATCGCGTCCATCATCGGCGTTGAAACCCTGTACGGCCGCAACATGGGCAATTTCCGGGTACTGGATGCGCTAGCCACGCTCGCCTTTGATTACCCCGATCCCAACAAGCCCGAACGCGCCACGATGTTCCGGGGCCAACTGGCGGATTTCCTGACGCTGGTCATGAAAGACAAGCTGGAACTTGAAACGCAAGGCTCGTATGCGGGCGCCATCGGCATGCCGCAGTTCATGCCGACCAGCATCATGCATTACGCGGTGGACGGCGACGACAACGGCCATATCAACCTGACGAGCAACACGCAGGACGCCGTCATGTCGGTGGGCAGCTTCCTGGCCCAGCATGGCTGGCAACGCGGCCTGCCGGTGTTCGCGCCCGTGGTGCTGCCGGCCGATCCCACCCCGCTGGTTGACGGCGGGCTGGAACCCAAGCAAAGCTGGAGCACGCTGACGGCGGCTGGCGCGCGCCTGCAGCCGGGCGCGTCCAGCGCGGGCTGGAGCAGCCAGCCCTTGGGCGTTGTGGACCTGGTCGAGGAAGCGCGGGGCACGGCGCAATACCGTGTGGGCACGCCGAACTTCTTCGCCTTGACCAAGTACAACCGCAGCTATTTCTACGCCACGTCGGTAGCGGACCTGGCCTATGAGATCGAAACGCGCGTGGCGCGCTGATTGGCTTCCCGCTGATTCCCCGGCTTGAAGACAACATCGCCCCGTCTTGAACGGGGCGATGTGCCGTGGGCGTGCGGCCCGAAGCAAGACAGGCTCAGTTGAAGACGCCCGTCGACAGATAGCGGTCGCCGCGGTCGCACACGATGAACACGATGGTGGCGTCATTGACGCGCTCGGCCACGCGCAAGGCGGCGACCAGCGCGCCAGCGGACGAGATGCCGCCAAAGATGCCCTCTTCCGCCGCCAGCCGGCGTGCCATGATTTCGGCTTCGGATTGTTCGATGGATTCGTAGGCATCCACACGGCTGCGGTCAAATATCTTCGGCAAGTAGGCTTCGGGCCACTTCCGGATGCCGGGAATCTGCGAGCCTTCCGCCGGCTGCGCCCCGACGATCTGGACCGCCGGATTGCGCGACTTCAGGTAGGTCGACACCCCCATGATGGTGCCCGTGGTACCCATGGCGCTGACAAAGTGCGTGATGCGCCCCTCGGTTTGCGTCCACAGTTCCGGACCGGTGGATTCCACATGCGCACGCGGATTATCGGGGTTGGCGAATTGGTCCAACACCACGCCCCGGCCGTCCGCCTGCATCTCGGTGGCCAGGTCGCGCGCATACTCCATGCCGCCCTTGTCGGCCGGAGTCAGGATCAGTTCGGCGCCATAAGCCGCCATGGCCGCACGGCGTTCCACCGACAGGTTGTCCGGCATGATCAGAATCATGCGGTAGCCCTTCATCGCGGCCGCCATGGCCAGGGCGATGCCGGTGTTGCCGCTGGTGGCTTCGATAAGCGTATCGCCCGGTTTGATGTCACCACGCGCTTCTGCGTGCTGGATCATCGACAAGGCCGGGCGATCCTTGACGGAACCGGCGGGGTTATTGCCTTCCAGCTTGGCCAGGATGACGTTGCCACGCGCGTCACCCGCGGCACCAGGAATGCGCTGCAAACGCACCAAAGGCGTATTGCCGACGGTCTGCTCGATAGTGGGGTAGGTAGTAGTCATGCGAAGGATCATAACTCTGCCCGACGGCGAGCGCGGGCAAAAGCCGCGCTCGCGCCAGGGGTTCCCAGGCAGCAGGCTACCGTCAGGGCCGACTGGGCGGCGGGGTCGCGGTTTTACCGGTTGCCGGACGGTTGGCGGGCTGGGATGGCGGCTTGCCGGCGGCGGCGCCTGGTGCAGTGGCGGCGGCTGCACTCGACGCCGCGGCGGCATTGGTCGCGGCATCCCCTTCACCGACCTCCAATCCCGCCGCCTTCAGCGCCTGTGCCTTCTTTTCGCCGATGCCGCGCACCCGCTCGGCCAGATCCTCGAACGAATCGAAGCGCCCGCCCCGCTCGCGTTCGGTAATGATGATCTCGGCCGTGCGGGGACCGATTCCGCGGATGGTTTCCAATTGCTGCGCGTTTGCCTGGTTCACATCCAGGGCCCGCGCTTCAGGTGCCGAGAAGCCCAAGCCGGCAATAAGCAGGAGCGCACCCAAGGTGTGCAGCAGCGGACGGCGCGCGCCTTGCGCACGCGCGGCCATCTGCCGGGCATGGACGTTGTGCCAAGGCATGGTCAGGCGGCGCCGAGCGATGGCGGGTACGGGAAAAGCGATCATGGAAAGTCTCCGGAAAGAAAGGGCGCGGCAGATGCCGAGCCACACCCGGATCATGGCTCCCCGCCCCGCTCTTGGGCCGGGCAGTGAATGAAATGATCCACCTCGGAAACTACGTGGGCGCATCAGCCGTCAGGCAAGAAAAAGCCACCTCAAAGGGTGGCTTGTGTCTTGCTGGCGGGGCGTAATATCCGGGTCAGCCCCGCGCGCGCCAATACCGAACGTATTCGGCCACGCCGGTCTGCACGTCGCGCATCGGCGCCTGAAAGCCGGCCGCCCGCAGTTGCGACACATCGGCCTGCGTATAGCTTTGGTAGCGTCCCTTGAGGTCATCGGGGAACGGGATATAGCGGATCAGGTCCAGCTCAACCAACTGCGCCAAGCTCAGTTCAGCGTCTCCGTTCTCGCCGCGCAATGTGTTCACGACGGCCGCGGCCACATCGTTGAAGGGCTGCGCCCGCCCCGTGCCGCAATTAAAAATACCGGATTGCTCGGGGTGATCGAGAAAGTGCAGATTGACCGCCACCACGTCTTCGACCGAGATGAAGTCGCGGCTTTGGCCACCATCTACATAACCGTCCCAGCCCGCGAACAGCCGCACGTGGCCGTGCTCCAGGAACTGGTTCATGTTGTGGAACGCCACCGAGGCCATGCGGCCCTTGTGCTGTTCGTGTGGCCCGTACACGTTGAAATAACGCAGGCCCACGACTTGCGCGGTCAGGCTGCCCATGCGCTTGCGCAGCACCTGGTCGAACAGCAGCTTGGAATAGCCGTAGACGTTCAACGGCCCTTCGTTGGCCGGGTCTTCCACATACACCGACGACGCGCCATAGACGGCGGCGGACGAGGCGTACAGGAACGGAATGCGACGCGCCTGGCAGAACTCGAACAGTTCAAGCGTGACGCGGTAATTGTTGTCCATCATGTAACGGCCGTTGCGCTCGGTGGTGTCCGAGCACGCACCTTGATGCAGCACCGCACGCACCTCGGGCAAACTTCCGTCGGCAACGCGGCGGCGGAAGTCGTCCTTGTCCATGTAGTCGGCGATCTGGCAATCGACCAAATTGACGAACTTGTCGCCCTCGGTCAGATCGTCAACCGCGATGATGTCATGGATGCCGCGGCGGTTGAGTCCGCGCACCAGGTTGCTGCCAATGAAGCCCGCGGCTCCGGTTACGACGATCATGAGGTTTCTCCTGCCAATTCCGCGGCGGTGACGACGGACGTGCCCAGCTTGCCCACGGCGATGCCGCCGGCCTTGTTGGCCCAGCCCATCGACTCGGCCCAGGGCAGGCCAATGGCGCGTGAGACCGCCAGGGTGGCCAACACCGTATCGCCCGCGCCGGACACATCAAACACTTCGTGCGCCTGCGCGTCGATGTGGTCGCGTCCCGCATCGGTAAACAACGTCATACCTTGCTCGGAACGCGTCACAAGCAAGGCTTCAAGATCAAGATTGGCGCGCAAGCGTTGCGCGCGGTCGGTCAATTCAGCTTCGGAATTCCAGCGGCCCACGGCTTGCTGCATTTCCGCCCGGTTAGGGGTGACCAGCGTCGCGCCACGATAGCGCGAATAGTCATCGCCCTTGGGGTCCACGAGCACTGGAATGCCGGCATGGCGGGCCATGGACACGAGAGATTCGACGCGCGTCAGCACGCCCTTGGCATAGTCCGACAGCACCACCACATCATGGTTGGCCAGATGCCGGGCCAGCGCGGCGTCCACGCTATCCAAGGCGGCAGGTTCGGGATGCTGCTCGAAGTCCACGCGCAGCAATTGTTGCTGGCGGCCCAGCACGCGCATCTTCAGCGTGGTATGCAAGGACGGGTCGGCAATCAGGTCGGCATGGATGCCGGCCTCGGCGGACAGGCGGCGAATGCTGTCGCCCGCCTCATCTTCGCCCAACACGCCCACCAACGTCACCTGGCCGCCCAGCGCCGCAACGTTGCGCGCTACGTTGGCGGCGCCACCCAGGCGGTCTTCACGGCGCGCAACGCGCACCACGGGCACGGGCGCTTCCGGCGAGATGCGTTCGACTTCACCGAACCAGTAGCGGTCCAGCATCACGTCGCCAACCACTAGGACGCGGCTTTGCGAAATGGCTTCGGCGGGGAAAGGCTTCATTCAAGTTCTTCCAGGCGGCGCGGCGCATAGGTCTCCCAGGCGTTGCAGCCGGGACATTGCCAATAAAAACGACGCGCTTGAAAACCACAACTGCGGCACGCATAGCGGTCCAGTCGTTGCGTATGCTTGTGAATCAGGCTGCGCAGCAGCGTCAGGTCGGCGCCGGGCACCGGCCCCTTTTCGGCGCCACCTTCCGGATTGGCCAGTTCGGCTTCCAACAGACGGTCCAGGCCCAGCAAGGACGGATGACTGCGCAATGCGCCGCGCGCAAACGTCCATGCCACCTCCGACCCCTGCTGCGCGCGCAATTCGCGGAACACCACGTTGAAGAGGTCCAACGAGGCGTGGCGCTGATACTGCTTCAGCAGGAAATCCAGGCCTGCCTCGATCTGATTGGCGGCGCGATAGTTCGCCAGCAATTGTTCGGCGACCAGCCCCGCGAATTCAGGCGCGTCGGTCATGACCGATTCCAGATAGAGCCGCTCGCGCTTCGGGTCCTGCTCAAGCAATGCCAGGCGGGCGCGCAGCATGGCGGTGCGCACCATGGCGCCCTTGCCCACCGAGGTATCGGTGGTCGACAAGGCGTGGTCGGCGGCGTCCAGCGCCTTGTGTGCCGCATCCACATCCGCGGGCTTGGCCGACAGCGCGGTCTGCGCCTGTTCGCAGTAGTAGTGCACGATTTGCGGCACCGGCTCGTCGACCAGGCCCTGCAAGGTCTTGACGGCTTCGATGGCGCGCGGCCAATCGTGCTCGGACTCAAAGATGCGAATCAGGGAACGCAAGGCCGGCAGAGCGTAGCGCGTGTCCTTCAACTGCTCGAAACCGCTTTCAGCGCGGTCCAGCATGCCGGCTTTGAGAAAGTCCTGGGCCAGCTCATGCTGGGCGTGTTCGCGCTCGGCGTCGGGCAGGTCGGAACGGCTGAGCAGGCTTTGGTGCACGCGGATGGCGCGCTCCATTTCTCCGCGCCGGCGGAACAGGCTGCCCAATGCGAAGTGCAGCTCTGTGGTTTCCGGGTCCAGCTTGGCGACTTCGACAAAGGCGTCGATTGCGCGATCCGGCTCTTCATTGAGCAGGAAATTCAGCCCGCGGAAATAGGAGTCAGGCAGGCTGCGGGTTTCCCGAAGCATCTGCCGAATATCGAAACGCGCGGCCAGCCAGCCCAGCGCGAACAACACCGGCACGAAAATCAACCACCAAGGTTCAAAATCCACGGTTCGGGCTCTTGCGGTAATTCAGTGCGGTATGCGGGACTTGCGGTGTTTGGCTCGCCATCAGAGCGGCGACATCGGTGCAACGGCTTCGGGCGGCACGACGGGCGTGGTGCCGTTGACGGCGGCCTGGACGCGGTCCAGCTCGCGGCGCAAGCGTATGGCTTCGCGGCGGCGACGCATGGCGGCAGGCACGGTCAACAACAGGCCGAACAAGGCGCCAGCCACAAACACAACCAGCATCACGACGATCAGCGGCACGTCTTGCACGACGTAGTCCGCGTAGAACTTCACGGCAACCGGATCGGTGTTCTTCAAGGCGAACATCAATACCGCAATAAACACGAGCAATCGCAGGGCCCAGACGAGATAGCGCATGACGCATGCTCCAGAGATTCAAGACGGTCAATTGTAAGCGACGTCTTAACCGTCCAAGGAAAAAAACAAAGCCCCTTGATTTCTCAAGGGGCCTGTTCTCGGTCCGATCTGCCCGTAGGCAGCCTTACTAGCCGACTCGTCAGTGCATGGCGTGCAAACTTGCCATTGACGTCATCGGCTCACCCGACTCAGAAGACTGGGCGTCCTCATCGTTGCCGCCGACCAGGTCAACCCGCTCGCGCAATTCCTTGCCCGCCTTGAAGTGCGGCACCTGTTTGCCAGGCACCAGCACTTGTTCGCCAGATTTCGGATTGCGACCGATGCGGGGAGACCGCTGCGACAACGAAAAGCTGCCAAAGCCGCGGATCTCGATGCGCTGACCCGAGGCCAGGGCCTGGGTCATTGCATCCAACACGGTCTTGACGGCGTAATCGGTGTCGCGGGCGGCCAGCTGAGGATAGCGGGCCGCCAAGGCGGCGATCAGCTCCGACTTGGTCACGAATTAACCGTCGTTGCGCTGTTGGTCCAGCTTGGCCTTCAGCAGCGCGCCGAGGTTGGTGGTGCCGGACGAAGCGCTGGCGTCGGACATGCGCTGGATCGTATCGGCGGTTTCGGCGTTGTCGCGGGCCTTGATCGACAGTTGGATCGAACGCGTCTTGCGGTCGATGTTGACGATCATGGCTTCGATGTTTTCGCCGGCGTTCAGCACGGTGGTGGCATCTTCAACGCGGCCCGAGGAGATCTCGGAAGCGCGCAGGTAACCTTCAACGTCCACGGACAGCGTAACCACGGCGCCCTTGGCTTCGACGGACTTGATGGTGCCCGGAACAACCGCGCCCTTGTCAAACGTGGCGACGAAGTTGTTGAAGGGGTCGCCTTCCAGCTGCTTGATGCCCAGCGAGATGCGTTCCTTGTCGGTATCGATGCCCAGAACCACGGCTTCGATCTCGTCGCCCTTCTTGAAGTTGCGCACGGCTTCTTCGCCCGTTTCCGTCCACGACAGGTCGGACAGGTGAACCAGGCCGTCGATGCCGCCAGGCAGGCCGACGAACACGCCGAAGTCGGTGATCGACTTGATGGCGCCGCGGACCTTGTCGCCGCGCTTGAAGTTCGTGGCGAACTCTTCCCACGGGTTTTGACGGCACTGCTTCATGCCCAGCGAGATACGACGACGGTCTTCGTCGATTTCCAGGACCATGACTTCGACTTCTTCGCCCAGGGTAACAACCTTGCGCGGGTCGACGTTCTTGTTGGTCCAGTCCATTTCGGAGACGTGAACCAGGCCTTCGATGCCGGCTTCGACTTCAACGAACGCGCCGTAGTCGGTCAGGTTCGTGACCTTACCGAACAGGCGGGTGCCTTGCGGGTAGCGGCGAGCCAGGCCCACCCACGGATCTTCGCCCAGTTGCTTGACGCCCAGCGAGACGCGGCTCTTTTCCTGGTCGAACTTGAGGACCTTGGCTTCGACTTCTTGACCCACTTGCAGGACTTCGGACGGGTGACGCACACGACGCCATGCCATGTCGGTGATGTGGAGCAGGCCATCGATGCCGCCCAGGTCAACGAACGCGCCGTAGTCGGTGATGTTCTTGACCACGCCCTTGACCACAGCACCTTCGTGCAGGGTTTCGAGCAGCTTTTGACGCTCTTCGCCCATGCTGGCTTCCAGCACCTGGCGACGCGACAGCACAACGTTGTTACGCTTGCGGTCGAGCTTGATGACCTTGAATTCGAGGGTCTTGCCTTCGTACGGGGTGGTGTCCTTGACCGGACGCAGATCCACCAGCGAACCCGGCAGGAACGCGCGGATGCCGTTGGTCATGACGGTCAGGCCGCCCTTCACCTTGCCGGTGATGGTGCCGGTAACCAGTTCGCCGTTTTCCAGGGCCTTTTCCAGCTGCAGCCAGGCCGACAGGCGCTTGGCGCGGTCACGCGACAGGATGGTGTCGCCGTAGCCGTTTTCCAGGGAATCGATGGCCACCGAGACGAAATCGCCGGGTTGCACTTCGAGCTCGCCCTGGTCATTCAGGAACTCTTCCAGGGGGATCAGCGCTTCGGACTTCAGGCCGGCGTTGACGACGACGAAATTATGGTCGACGCGCACGACTTCGGCGCTGATGACCTCGCCGGACTTCATGTCCTGGCTCTTGAGGCTTTGTGCGAAAAGGTCGGCGAAGCTTTCGCCGCCGGTGGCGGTAGTGGAAACGGAAGACATGGGGTTGAAATCCATTGGGCCGAAATGGCCGTTAAGAACACACCGCAGCGGATTGCCCGCCACAGTGGAGTCAAAATACCTGCCTGCCGGTTTGCCCTGCGGGGTGGCCCGTGGGGGTTGCGCCTGGCTAGGACAGGGCCTAATCAAGTAAAACTTGGCCCGGACCTTGCACGTTCGTTACACGTTGCACTGTCCGGGCGATTTTGCAGCGCAAATTCTGGTAAATCAGCCGTCGCCCGGGCTATTTGCCTAAGCTGCTTGCCTAAGCTATTTGCCTGAGTTACTTGCTTTATTGCCAGCCTGCTGCCAAAAATCCAGTATTGCCTGCACCGTTTCTGCAATCGTCAAATCAGACGAATCCAGCACGTGTGCGTCTGCTGCGGGAGCCAGCGGCGCCGTGGCGCGTTCGGTATCGCGGGCGTCTCGCTCGCGCATGTCTCGCAGAAGGTCGTCTAGATTAGCAGAAATTCCCTTTTCGATCAACTGCTTACGCCGCCTCTCCGCCCGGGCCACCACGTCGGCAACCAGGAACACCTTAAGGGACGCATCGGGGAACACCACGGTGCCCATGTCGCGACCGTCCGCGACCAGCCCAGGCGGCAGCCGAAAGGCACGCTGGCGCTCAAGCAAGGCTAGTCGCACACCGGGAAATGCCGCCACGCGGGAAGCAAAATTGCCGACTTCCTCACGACGGATGTCGTGGCCCACATCCACACCCGCCAGATACACATGCGGGCCGTCGAAGCGCACATCCAGAGTTTCGGCCACACGCGCTACGCCAGGTTCGTCGTCGGCGGACACGCCTTGCTTGAGAGCGGCCAAGGCGGTCAGGCGGTACAACGCGCCGCTGTCCAGGACAGCCCAGCCCAGCGCCTTGGCGACGCGATGCGCCACCGTGCCCTTTCCGGATGCGGTGGGGCCGTCAATCGTGATGACGGAGACTGAAGAGTCGGTCGGGGAAGTCGAATTCATGTGGGCAGTGCGCTAAGCCGAGACCAGGCTGCTGTAAACATCAAAATAACCCGGGAACGTCTTGCTGACGCAACCGGGATCCATAATCCGAACCGCCGCCGGCCCGAACGCGGCCAATGAGAAACACATCGCCATGCGGTGGTCATCCCAGGTGCCGATGTGCGCATCGCGCCAGGCGTCCTGCGAGGGCGGAATGACTCGCAGCCAATCCGGCCCCGATTCCACCTGCGCGCCCAGCTTTTCAAGCTCGGTCTGCATGGCGTGAATGCGATCGGTTTCCTTCACGCGCCAACTGCCGATGTTGCGCAACAGGCAGGGGCCGTCGGCATAGAGCGCCAGCGCCGCGGCGGTCATGGCGGCGTCCGGGATCAGATTGAAATCCGTGTCGAAGGCCTTCAGGCGAGCGCCGTCGGCCACGCGAACTCCGGTAACCTCGATCCAGTCAGGACCGTAGGCCACGTTGGCCCCCATTTGCGCCAACGTATCGGCAAACGCGACGTCGCCCTGAATGCTGTCAGCGCCCACACCCGTTACTCGCAACGGGCCGCCGCCGATCGCACCAAGCGCCAAAAAGTAGGACGCCGTCGAGGCATCGCCTTCCACCGCAATCTGCCCTGGGCTGCGATAGCCTGCGCCGCCGTCGATCACAAAACGGCTCCAGCCATCGCGCCGCACCTGCACACCAAAGCGTGCCATCAGATTTAGCGTGATCTCAATGTAAGGTTTGGAGATCAGTTCGCCTACCACCTCAATCGTCACCGGTTTACCGCTAAGGCCGGCCTGCAATGGCGCCGCCAGCAGCAAGGCGGTCAAGAACTGGCTGGACACCGAACCCTGTACGCGCGCCACCGCGTCGTCCGAGATCTGGCCGCGGCCAATATGCAACGGCGGATAGCCCGGCTGCCCCAGGTAATCAATACGGGCACCCAGTGCATTCAAAGCGTCCGCCAGATCGCCGATGGGTCGTTCATGCATGCGCGGCACGCCCGACAGGCGGTAATCCCCGCCCATGAGCGCCAGCGCGGCAGTCAGGGGACGTATCGCCGTGCCAGCGTTACCCATGAAAAGATCGGCACTTTCGACCGGGAACCGCTGCACGCCCTGCACGGTGACACTGCCGGCATCCAGTTCGGATACCTGCACGCCCAACTGACGCAAGGCGCCAAGCATGACGCGCGTATCGTCGGAATCCAGCAGCCCGGTAATCGTGGTGGCGCCCTCGGCAATTGCCGACAGCAGCAACACGCGATTGGAAATGCTCTTGGAACCCGGCAAGGCCATCACACCCTGCGCTTGGCGCACACACGGCAGGTCCAGATAAGGCAAAGCGCCCATTTCAGCTACTCCTTGCGCCAGTTACGGCGCGCTTGCGCCGCCGTATCCAGCAATGCCAGCAACGTCACGTCATCGCCGTCGGCAATGGCGCGTTCGGCACGATCCAGCACGGCGCGCACGTCGGCAAGCTCGGCCAGCATCGCATCGCGATTGGATAGGAAAATATCGCGCCACATCTCCGGCGAGCCCGCCGCGATGCGCGTGAAATCACGAAAACCACTGCCCGCGAGGTCAAGCCGGGTGCGGGCGTCAGCGGCCGTGGCCACCTGCTCCATATAGACCGACGACAGCAGGTGGGGCAGATGGCTGACAGACGCCAGCACACGGTCGTGCGCGCCAGCATCCATATCGATCACGCTCGCGCCGCAGGCCTGCCATGCTCGGCGCACCTGGTTGATGGACGCGGCGCAGTTCTCGGCAAGCGGCGTCAGGATGACCGTGCGGCCGGCGTAGAGCTTGGCATCAGCGGCCTCGGGACCCGTGCGCTCGGCGCCTGCGATCGGATGACCGGGCACGAAGCATCCGACCCGCTCGCCCAGCGCCTCACGCGCGGCGTCGACGACTTCGGCCTTGGTGCTGCCCGCGTCGGTCACCACGGTGGCCGCGCCCAGGTGGGGCAGCATTCTCGACAACACGTTTTTCAGGCCGCCAACCGGCGTGGACAACAGGACCAGATCAGCGCGCGCCGCAGCGTCTTCGGCGCTGACAGCCTCATCAATAAGGCCCAGTTCGACCGCCCTAGCCAGCGACGCCGCGTTGCGCCCAACCCCCAGCACACGGCCCACCTGCCCTGCCCGACGTAACGCCGCGGCGAACGACCCGCCGATCAGGCCAACGCCCACCACGGCCAATACAGGAATCAGGGGGCCAGCGGCCCCCTGATCGGTAGAAGGTAACGCGTCGTTCATGTGGCCAGAATGTCGGTCAGGGCATCAATAAAGCGGGCGTTCTCTTCGGGCAGGCCGATCGACACGCGCAACCATTCCGGCAGACCGTCACCCGCCACGGGGCGCACGATCACGCCGCGCTTGAGCAATTCCAGATTGATGCGGGGCGCATCGCCCACATGCACCAGCACAAAATTACCGTAGCTGGGCACGTAGCGCAGCGCAAGGCGGTCAAATGCGGCGCACAGTTGCGCCTTGCCCGACTTGTTCGACGCATAGGCTTCTTCCAGGTATGCGGTGTCGCCCAATGCGGCAATCGCGGCAGCCTGCGCCAGCGTGTTGACGTTGAACGGCTGACGCACGCGATTCAGCAAATCAGTCAGCGGCGGCTGCGACACCGAGAAGCCCACGCGCAGCCCCGCCAGCCCATAGGCCTTGGAGAAGGTGCGCGAGATGATCAGGTTCGGGAAACGGCGCGCCAGCGCGGTGCTGTCGAAGCGGTATTCCGGATCCAGGTATTCGTTGTAGGCCTCGTCCAGCACGACGGTGACGCGGTCGCCGTGGGCGGCATGCACACGCTCCAGGAACGACGTGACCTTATCGCCCGACACAAAGGTGCCCGTGGGATTGTTAGGGTTGGCAATGAAAAGCAGACGCGTGTCGTCGGCGATGGCGTCGAACATGGCATCCAAATCATGGCCATAGTCCTTGGCCGGCACCACGATGTGGCGCGCGCCGCGCGCTTGCGTGGCCAGACGGTAGACCGCGAACGAATGTTGCGCGTACACCGCTGACGAACCCGGCTCCAGCAAGGCCAGCGCCGCGATCTCCAGGATGTCGTTCGAGCCGTTGCCCAAGGTGATCCAGTTCATCGGCACGCCGTAACGCTCGGCCAGCGCCGCCTTCAGATCAAACCCATTGGGGTCCGGATAACGGGCCAGGGACTCGGCCGCGGCCAGCATGGCCGCGCGCGCCGACTTGGGCATGCCCAGCGGGTTTTCGTTGGAGGCCAACTTCACGATGCTGGCCGGGTCCAGCCCGAATTCACGGGCCAGTTCTTCAATGGGCTTGCCCGCCTGATACGGCGCGATGGCGCTGACGTGCGCGGGGGCAACGAGGGGCTTGGATGCGGTGGTCATGGTGTGGACTCACGGCGCCGGGTAGGAACCCAGCACCTTCAGGTAGGCAACCTGCGCCTGCAACGTGGCAAGGGCGCGCTCAACGTTCGGATCATTGCGGTGACCCAGCACGTCTACGTAGAAATAATATTCCCATTGGCCGGTGCGCGCGGGGCGCGACTCGAAGCGCGTCATCGACACGCCGTTGGCCGCCAGCGGCGCCAGCATTTCGTACACGGCGCCCGCGCGGTTGGGCACGGCCAGGATCAGGCTGGTCTTGTCCTTGCCACTGACCAACGGCTGGATGTTGCCGATGGCCAGGAAGCGAGTGCGGTTGTGCGGATCGTCCTGGATGCCGGACGCAATCACCTGAAGATTCCAGGCGGGCGCGGCCACTTCGCCGGCGATTGCAGCGATGGTCGGGTCCCCCGCCGCGGCGCGCGCCGCTTCGGAATTGCTGGACGCCGCGACGCGGTCCACATCAGGATAGTTGCGCGTCAGCCAGCCCTGGCACTGGGCCAGCGCCTGCGGATGCGCCGAGATGGTCTTGACGCCGTCCATGCTGCCCGATTGCGACATCAAGCAATGGCGGATCACCAGCGAACGCTCACCCAGAATGGTGAGCGGGGTGTTCAGCAGCAGGTCCAGGCTGCGGTTGACTGCGCCTTCGGTGGAATTTTCCACCGGCACCATGCCCACATCAGCCTGGCCGGCCTCAACCGCGCGAAACACCTCATCGAACGAGACGCACGGCAGTTTCTGCACTGCGTGGCCGAAATGCTCCAGCGCGGCCTGCTCGGAAAACGAGCCTTGCGGGCCAAGATAGGCAACGGTCATGCCGCGTTCCAGACCACGGCAGGCCGAGATGATCTCGGTCCACACCGACGCCACGCCCGCATTCGGGAAAGGGCCGGGGTTGATCTGCTGCAAACGGCGGATGACCTCGGCCTCGCGCTCGGGGCGCAAGACCGGGCCGTCGGCTTGTGCCGCGTGCTTGGCCTCGCCCACTTCCAGCGCGGCACTGGCGCGCTGCGACAAGAGATCAAGAATTTGCGCATCCAACGCATCAATGCGTTCGCGCAAGGGGCGCAGCTTGCGCTGCAGATCGTCATCCATAGCGGCGCTCGAATTCCTTCAGGTACTCGACCAGCGCCGCCACCCCGGCAAGGGGCACGGCGTTGTAAATGGACGCGCGCATGCCGCCCACGCTCTTGTGCCCTTTCAACTGGGTCAGACCCGCTGCGTCGGCGCCTTGCAGGAAGGCATCGTTCAGCGATTCGTCGCGCAGCACAAACGGCACGTTCATGCGCGAACGCACCGGCGCATGAATGGGATTGCGGTAGAAATTGCTGCTGTCCAGATAGCCATACAGCAGGTCGGCCTTGGCCTTGTTGGCGGCTTCCATGCCCGCCACGCCGCCATTGGCCTTGACCCACTTGAACACCAGGCCCGCGACGTAGATCGCGAACGTGGGCGGCGTGTTGTAGCGCGAATGCTCGGCGGCCACGTTGGCGTAATCGAACGCCGACGGGCAGATTGGCAAGGCGTGGCCGATCAGGTCGCGGCGAGCGATGACCATGGTTACGCCTGCCGGGCCAGCGTTTTTCTGCGCACCGGCATACACCATGCCGCAGCGCGTCACGTCCATCGGACGCGACAGGAAATGCGACGACGCATCGACCACCAGCGGAACGTCCGGCGCGCCCAGCGCGGCGGTGTCGGGCCAGTCCATGAACTCGACGCCGCCTATGGTTTCGTTGCTGCACAGATGCAGGTAGGCCGATTCCTTGCGCACGTTCCAGGAGTCGACCGGCGGCACCCAGGTCAGCGGCGCCTGTTCGCGGCCATCCAGCTGGATGGCTTGTTCGCTACTTGCCGCGACATGAGTGCTGCCGTAGCGGGCCGCTTCCTTGTAGGAACGCTTGGACCAATGGCCCGTCACGACGAAGTCGGCGGCCGGTGTGCCGCGACGCCCCATGAGATTCATGGGAACGATGGCGTTTTCCCCGGAACCGCCGCCTTGCATGAACATGACTGCGTAATCGGCGGGCAAGCCCAAAAGATCGCGCAGATCGGATTCAGCTTCGTCGCAGATCTGCACGAAGTGCTTGCCGCGATGAGACATTTCCATCACCGACATGCCACTGCCATGCCAATCCAGCATCTCAGCTGCTGCTTGCTGCAATACCACCTCGGGCAAGGCCGAGGGGCCTGCCGAGAAGTTCCAGGGGCGGGCCATTATTGCTCCGTAGGTTCCGTCGAATCCGTCGAGTCCGCTGCGCCGTTGCTGTCGTCGCCGCCTTCCGTCGCGCCGCCTTCGGCCTGGACGTCTTCGTCCAGTTCACCGTCGTCGTCCGCATCGCTTTCCACCACACGACGCACACCGGACAGCGTGCTGCCGTCATCAACGTTGATCAGCGTGACGCCTTGAGTCGCACGGCCCATTTCGCGGATTTCCGCGACTCGGGTACGCACCAGCACGCCGCCGGTGGTGATCAGCATGATTTCGTCGGTCGGGTTGACCAGCACCGCGCCCACCACCTTGCCATTACGCGAGGTGGTCTGGATGGCGATCATGCCCTTCGTGCCACGACCGTGGCGGGTGTATTCGCCGATCGGGGTGCGCTTGCCATATCCGTTTTCGGTGGCGGTCAGCACGGTCTGCGTTTCGTCGCCGGCAACCAGCAACGCGATGACGGTCTGCGTTTCTTCCAGCATCATGCCGCGCACGCCACGGGCGTTGCGGCCCATGGGGCGCACGTCGTTTTCGTCAAAGCGCACGGCCTTGCCCGAATCCGAGAACAGCATGACATCGTGCTTGCCGTCGGTAAGGTCTGCGCCGATCAGGTAGTCGCCATCGTCAAGGTCGACGGCAATGATGCCGGCCTTGCGCGGGTTGGAGAAGTCGGACAGCGGGGTCTTCTTGACCGTGCCGCGCGACGTCGCCATGAAGACGTAGTGATCTTCGCTGAATTCCTTGACCGGCAGCACCACGGTGATCTTCTCGCCGTCAGCCAGCGGGAACATGTTCACGATGGGCTTGCCGCGCGAGTTGCGCGTGCCCTGCGGCACTTCCCAGACCTTCAGCCAGTACACGCGGCCACGGTTCGAGAAGCAGAGCAGGTAGTCATGCGTGTTGGCAATGAACAACTGGTCGATCCAGTCGTTTTCCTTCATCGCCGTGGCCTGCTTGCCGCGTCCGCCACGCTTTTGCGAGCGGTATTCGGACAGGGGCTGGCTCTTGATGTACCCGCCGTGAGACAGGGTCACGACCATGTCGGTGGGCGTGATCAGATCTTCGGTGTCGAGCTCGGTCGCGTTCAGTTCGATTTCCGAACGGCGCGAGTCCTTGGTGTTCGTCGAGAACTCGGCCTTGATGGCCTGGAGTTCGTCGCTGATGATGGTCGTGATGCGCTCGGGGCGGGCCAGGATGTCGAGCAGGTCGGCGATGGTGGACATGATGTCCTTGTATTCGCCGACGATCTTGTCCTGCTCCAGCCCGGTCAGGCGTTGCAGGCGCATGTTCAGGATTTCCTGAGCCTGCGTATCGCTCAGGCGGTACATGCCGTCGCCTTGCAGGCCGAACTCGGTGCCCAGGTCGTCCGGACGGAAGGCCGCCCGGCCTCCCGGCGTGTCGCCGTCGGCGCGCGACAGCATCTCGCGCACCAGCGACGAATCCCACGACTTCGCCATCAATTCCTGGCGCGCGACGGGAGGCGTCGGCGCGGCCTTGATGATGGTGATGAAATCGTCGATGTTGGCCAGCGCAACGGCCAGACCTTCCAGCACGTGGCCGCGTTCGCGGGCCTTGCGCAGTTGGAACACCGTGCGGCGCGTGACCACTTCGCGGCGATGCTGCAGGAAGTAATCGATCATCTGCTTCAGGTTGAGCAGGCGGGGCTGGCCATCGACCAGCGCCACCAGGTTCATCCCGAAGGTGTCTTGCAACTGCGTGTTCTTGTACAGGTTGTTCAGCACAACCTCGGGCACTTCGCCGCGCTTGAGCTCGATGACCAGGCGCATGCCGTCCTTGTCGGACTCGTCGCGAATATCGGAGATACCTTCGATCTTCTTGTCGTTGACGAGCTCGGCAATGCGTTCCTGCAGCGTCTTCTTGTTGACCTGGTAGGGGATGGCGTCGATGACGATGGCTTGGCGGTTGCCCTTTTCCATGTCTTCGAAGTGCGTCTTGGCGCGCATGATGACGCGGCCGCGACCGGTGCGATAGCCTTCGCGCACGCCGGACATGCCATAGATGATGCCGCCCGTGGGGAAGTCCGGCGCCGGGATGATCTCGATGAGTTCATCGACCGTGCAGGCCGGATTGCGCAGGCAGTACAGGCAGCCGTCCACCACTTCCTGGAGGTTGTGCGGCGGAATGTTGGTGGCCATGCCCACGGCAATACCCGAGCTGCCGTTGACCAGCAGGTTGGGCAGGCGCGACGGCAACAGCAGCGGTTCTTGTTCGCTGCCGTCGTAGTTGGGGCCGAAGTCCACCGTTTCCTGGTCGATGTCGGCCAGCAATTCGTGGGCGATCTTCGCCAGGCGGATTTCGGTGTAACGCATCGCCGCGGCGTTGTCGCCGTCGATGGAGCCGAAGTTGCCCTGGCCGTCGACAAGCATGTAGCGCATGGAGAAATCCTGCGCCATGCGAACGATGGTGTCATATACGGACTGGTCACCGTGGGGGTGGTACTTACCGATAACGTCCCCGACGATACGCGCTGACTTCTTGTAAGCGCGGTTCCAGTCGTTGTTCAGCTCATGCATCGCGTAGAGCACGCGCCGGTGGACGGGTTTGAGCCCGTCCCGCACATCCGGTAGCGCCCGCCCAACGATCACGCTCATCGCGTAATCGAGGTAACTGCGGCGCATCTCTTCTTCCAGCGAAACCGGAAGCGTCTCCTTGGCAAAGGAATCCATATATATAACGACAGAATCGTGTAAGGAGGAACCCGGGCCGGGTAAACAGGAAATTCTATCATTCGATTCCGTTCCCGTTTGGCGGGGTTGCCGCAGTAGCCCGCTAGGCGCTCACCCGGCCTATTGATCAAGCCGCCTCTTTGGCCGCCCGATGGCGGCCTGCGGCCCTGTTGTCAAAAACCAACATGGGAAACCGAACGAGCGCCGAAAACGTCGTATCCAGCATTAATGCGCCTCTCCAGGGAAGCCAAAGGCCCCCAAATGCCTTAAGATTGTTTCCAGCACGCAGGAAACCCAGTAGCTAATACTTTGAACCAGCTCTTGGCGTTGCTATACTGGCCCCGTTTTCCTGATATGCGGCGGGGGTTCGCTGCGAGTCACTTATCCAGCTTCAAGCTCAACGAGGAGAAACATGAACAAACCCTCCAAATTCGCTCTGGCGCTCGCCTTCGCCGCCGTCACGGCCTCTGGTGTAGCTTCCGCGCAAACCGTGGACAACTGGCGCAACCCGTTCGGTGACGTTTGGAAAAACGGTACGAACGAACTGTGCTGGCGCGATGCTTTCTGGACCCCTGCCACCGGTATCCCCGGTTGCGACGGTGTCCCGGTTGCACAACAGAAGGCGAAGCCGGCCCCGATGGCGGCAAAGGTCGTGTTCAATGCTGACACGTTCTTCGACTTCGACAAGTCGACCCTGAAGCCCGAAGGCCGTCAATTGCTGGACCAAGTCGCCCAGCAAGCTCGCGGTATCGAGCTGGAAACCATCATTGCTGTTGGCCACACCGACTCGATCGGCACGGAAGCCTACAACCAGAAGCTGTCCGAGCGCCGCGCCGCTTCGGTCAAGACCTACCTGGTCAGCAAGGGCATCGACCCGAACCGTATCTACACGGAAGGCAAGGGTGAGCTGAACCCGATCGCTTCCAACAAGACGAAAGAGGGCCGTGCCCAAAACCGTCGCGTTGAAATCGAAATCGTGGGTAGCCGCAAGTAATTGCCGGACTAGCTACAATAAGGGGCCTCGCATAGCGAGGCCCTTTTTTTCGTCCGCTTCGCACCAATCTGGTGCCCTGGCGCGTGGCCTGCCCGGCAACGCGCGGCGGGCCCCTCTATATATATAGCGTCGCCTTTCGCTGGACCTTCCCATGACCACGCAAATTCACGACTCCGACCGCCCTGCCGTCAATGCTGATCAGGCTGAACTCGACAAGTTCAGCGCCTTGGCCAGCCGTTGGTGGGATCCCGAAAGCGAGTTCAAGCCGCTGCACGCCATCAATCCGCTGCGGTTGGAATGGATTCAGGAATGCGCGGGCAGCCTTGCCGGCAAAAAGGTGTTGGACGTCGGCTGCGGCGGCGGAATCCTGTCTGAAGCGATGGCGCGCGGCGGTGCGGACGTGACTGGCATCGATCTGGCCGACAAATCGCTCAAGGTGGCCCGCCTGCACGGCCTGGAGTCGGGCGTGAAGGTGGAATACCGCAAAGTGCCCGTGGAAGAACTGGCGGCCGAGCAGCCCGGCCAGTATGACGTGGTCACCTGCATGGAAATGCTGGAGCATGTGCCCGACCCCGCTTCCATCGTGCGTGCCTGCTCCACGCTGGTGAAACCGGGCGGCTGGGTGTTCTTTTCAACCCTGAACCGCAACGCCAAGGCCTTCCTGTTCGCCATCATCGGCGCGGAATACGTGCTGCGGCTGCTGCCGCGCGGCACCCACAGCTATGACCAGTTCATCAAGCCCAGCGAACTGTCCGCCGCGGCGCGCGCCGCCAGCCTGGAGCCCGTAAGCATGCGCGGCATGGAATACAACCCAATTACCCAGATTTACTCACTGTCGTCTGACACCTCGGTCAACTACCTGATGGCTACCCGCAAATGAGCGCCCTGATCCTGTTCGATTTCGACGGCACCCTGGCCGACACCGCTCCCGACCTGGCCGCCGCCGCCAATCAGCAGCGCACCCGCCGTGGTCTGGAACCCATGCCTTTCGAAGCCCTGCGCCCCGTCGCGTCGCAAGGCGCGCGCGGCCTGCTTCGGGTGGCCCTGGACCTGGCACCGGGCGATCCGGACTATGAGCCGACGCGCTTGCAGTTTCTGGAAGACTACGCAGCCAACTCCACCGTGCACAGCAAGCTGTTCCCCGGCATTGAGGAATTGCTGGCGGATATCCGCCGGCAGGGCATGTCGTGGGGCATCGTCACCAATAAAGTCACTTACCTGACGCTGCCCATCGTCGAATTCCTGGACCTGACCCGCGACAGCGCCGTGCTTGTCTGCGGTGACACCACGGCCCATGCCAAGCCGCATCCGCTGCCGCTGCAGCATGCCGCGCGGGAAGCCGGTTTTTCCACCGATCGTTGCGTTTACGTGGGCGACGACCTGCGCGACATTCAGGCTGCGCATGCGGCCGGCATGCCCGCCGTCGCGGCGGCGTATGGCTACGTGGGCGAAGACGACAACATCATCAGTTGGGAAGCGGAAACCTGCGCCAATACGCCTGAGGAACTTTGGGCGGCCATCCAGCCGTTGCTGCCCATCGACCTGCGCTAAAGGCGCCAGGCTTGGCGGACCGCAACGGTCCGCCGGCCCTCTTGCCATTCGTCGTACTGATTTCGTCGTGCTGATTCGTCCCGCCAGTCCCGCGTGCCAATGCCTGGCGCGAATTAGTGGCGCCTGGTAGCTGCCTCCATTAGTTGCACCCGGCGAACAATCTTTCCGGAATTGCACGCTTTATCCGGATTTCCAAGTCCCTTAAAGTGTGACCCATGCAAGGCGGTCGGGTACTTCCCGATTGCCGATCCGGCAGACGCCGGTGTTACGGAGCCTGCCTCCGCAACCACTCCCCCCCACGCCGACGGTTGAACACCTTCGTGCACCGTGCGCGGCCAATGCTTGCGCGCACCGACGACCTTTTCGCTGACAACGCCCCCCTCGCGCAACGCCATTCGGCATCGCGCCCATGGAATGCCTATGCTTTTGCCCATCCTGCTACTTTCTGCCGCCGGTTTTACGATTTTGACCACCGAATTCCTAATCGTCGGATTGTTGCCCGCCTTGGCCCGCGACCTGCAGGTCACCGTGTCCCAGGCCGGCCTGCTCGTTTCGCTGTTCGCCTTTACGGTGGCCGCTACCGGCCCCTTGCTGACCGCATTGATGGCCAATGTCGAACGCAAGCGGCTATTCATCGGGGTGCTGGTGTTGTTCGGCGTTTCAAACGCGGTTGCCGCCCTGGCGCCGAACATCTGGGTCATGGCCGTGGCCCGCTTTGTGCCCGCATTGGCCTTGCCCGTGTTCTGGTCACTGGCCAGCGCAACCGCCGTTGAGCTGGTGGGGCCAGCACGCGCTGGCCGGGCGATTTCCATGGTCGCTTTCGGTATTGTGGCGGCTACCGTGTTTGGCATCCCGATCGGGGTGTTGATCTCGGACGCATTCGGCTGGCGAGCGGCGTTCTGGGTACTATCGGCCGTGGCGTTCGCTAAAGCCCTGCTGTTGCTACTGGCCTTTCCCAGCACACGAATCCGCGCTGACAGTGTCAAATTGGTCACGCAACTGCGCATCCTGCGCAATCCGATCGTGCTGGGCCATGTGGTGCTGTCGCTGCTGGTGTTTACCGGCATGTTCACGGCCTACACCTATCTGGCGGACATGCTGGAGCGGCTGGCGGGCTTTGATGGGCAGATTGTCGGCTGGACGATGATGGCCTTTGGGGCGGTCGGCTTGATCGGTAACACGCTGGGCGGCCGCATGGTGGACCGCAGCCCCCTGGGCGCCACCGCCCTGTTTTCCTCGCTGATGGCAGCGGGACTGGTATTTGTGGCGCCGGTGATGCAATCGCATGGTCTGCTGGCCGTGGCGCTGGGCCTGTGGGGTATTGCGCAGGCGGCGCTTTTCATCGTTTGCCATGTGCGCTTGATGAAAGCGGCCCCCGAGGCGCCCGCCTTCGCGGCGTCGCTGAATATATCGGGTGCCAACATCGGGATCGGGCTGGGAGCCGTGGTGGGTGGCCATGTGATTGACCAGTACGGGCTGGCTTCGCTGGGTTGGGCGGCAGCCTTGATCGTGGCGATTTCAGTCGCGCTGGCGCTTGCGCTGATGCTCGCGTCGCGCACGCTGCCGTCGGCCAAACCTGCTTGCGCGAACGCCGCCTGACGCCCATTTGTGTCCGCCGCACCACGCCCAGGCGACGGGCGGCGGACAGTGCAGCAGGCTATGGCAATTACCAGTACAATAGAAAGTTCTTGGGGCCGATCCGGATTCGACGTGGGTCGCGAAACAACTCAGGGCATGCCGAGCACCAGTTCGCTCGTTAAACCACTGGAAACACTACAAACGCCAACGACGAGCGTTTCGCTCTCGCCGCTTAAGCGGTGAGCCGCTGCACTGATCTGTCCTTGGGTCAGGCGGAGGAAGGCAACTTCCTAGGGGGGTAACCCTCGAACCGCAGCAGCGACATTCACAAGGAATCGGTCTGCGCTGGGGTCACACGGCTCAGATTTAAATTACGTGAATCGCTTTGGTCCGGCCTGTCGGTTGGCTAAGTCCAAAGTTAAAACTAAATAAATCGACTACGCATGTAGAACTGATTGCAGAGGGCTTGCGGACGGGGGTTCAATTCCCCCCGGCTCCACCAAATTCCGCTTTATTGCACAGTGCTTAGCAAATGGCCAACTCTTCGGAGTTGGCCATTTTTTTGCCGATTCGCAACAGATGCCATGCCGGAAGAAACAAGCAGGACCCGGCTTGGCCAACACGGCGGATGAAAGCAGGCCATGCGTGAGGGGAAAGCCCCTTGCCGCCCTTAGCCGCGGTTTCCGAACATGCCGGACAGCGACGCCAGCAGATCGGTCGGGTTGAACTGCTGGCCGGGCTGCACTTCGCCTTCCGGCGTGGCCTTGTCCACCAATTGCGGCAGCAGCGAAGACAGCGACGCCAGCACCGAATCGGTGTCCTGCCCGGTCTTGGCGGACAGCTCGTTGACGACGCCGGGATCCAGCACGGAACCCAACTGGTCGGCGCTGACGGGTAAATTCTGGCCCGGGCCTACCCACGACGCCACCACTTCGCTCAAGCCGCCCTTCTGAAAGCTGGCGATCAGGCCGCTGAGGCCGCCCGGGTATTTGTTCAATTGCTCGATCAGCGCCGGCAGCAACGACGCCGAACCTCCTTGCTGACCGCCGCCGGCCATCGAGGCCAAGGTATCCAACAAGCTCATCGCAGCTCTCCTGAAAAGTCGGAAAATCAGTATAGGGCCGAGGCTGGCCCCGCACGTGTCAGGGTGGTTACCTGGCGCGGGATCTTTGCAAAACTTGTAAATTCGTCGGGTGGATACGGTCAACGCGGCGCGGGCGAGGCCGAGGCCCGCAGCGCCTGTAGCGCCTTCTGCCCCGCCCTTCCATCCGCCGGCAGACCCAGCTCGCGCTGGGCGGCCTGCAAGGCCTGGCGCGTGCGGGTGCCGACCATACCATCGGGTTCACCCAGCTCATAGCCTTTGGCGATCAAGAGGCGTTGCAATTCGCGCCGTTCCGCCCTGGACAAGCCAGGGTCGTCGGTGGGCCAGGGCTGTACCAGCGGCCCACCGCCGCGTAGCCGATCGGACAAATGGGCAATGGCCAGCGCGTAGCTTTCCGCGGCATTGTAGGAATACAGCGCATCGAAATTGCGCGTGACCAGAAATGCGGGCCCATTTCTACCCGCTGGCAGCAGCAGGCCGGCTGGCGTCTCGCCCCCGGGCAAGGCTAGGCCGTCCACGCGCGTCACGCCCTGTTTGACCCATGCCGACATCGGACGTTTGTTCTTGCGCCCCGCCCCCGCCGTGCTGAGCCCGGCAGGAAGGCGCACTTCATAGCCCCAGGTCAGTTGCGGATTCCAGCCCGCGCGCTTCAGGAAGTTGGCGGTGGAGGCCAGCGCATCGGGCACGCTATCGACCAGGTCGCGGCGGCCATCGCCATCGAAATCAACCGCCAGCCGCAGATACGTGGACGGCATGAATTGGGTCTGGCCGAACGCGCCTGCCCAGGACCCCACCAGCCGTTGCGGCGCGATGTTCTCGTCCTGGATGATCTTCAAGGTGGCGAAGAACTCGCCCCGGAAATACGCTTGCCGGCGGCCAAAGCACGACAGCGTGGACAAGGACGTCAGCAGCGGCCGGCCGCCCAGCGTGCGGCCGAAATTGCTTTCCACGCCCCACACCGCCGCAATGGTGGCCGGGTCGACGTTATAGCGCGAGGCCGCGCGCGCCAGCTCCGCTTGCCAGCGCGCCATGCCCGCCTGGCCGTCCGCCACCCGCTCGTCGTCCACCAGGCCCGCCATGTAGTCCCAGATGGGCGTCTTGAACTCGGGCTGTGCATCCAGCAGGTCTATAACCGTCATATCGGGCGACAGCCCGGCCGTGTGCGTCTCGAAGGTGGACGCGGACACGCCCGCTTTCTGCGCCGGGCCGCGCAATTGCGATAAGCAGGCGGCGTAGGCGTCGGCGGCACGTGCCGCCGACATCGGCAACGCCAGCACGACGCTGCAAAGCGCCAGGACCAGGAACGGCTTGCTTCTCGTAGCGGGGAACTTCATGCCTGAATACTTCATGCGGGGATGCTTCATGTTCAACGTTCCTTGGGTGCTGAAAGCGCGGCATCGCCTTCCAGTCGTCGGGTCCAATCTTCCACCTGGCCCGCCTGCGCGCGCTTCTCGAACAGCGCGCGCCAGTTCGGCGACAGCTCGGGCATCGTCGCCAGAGCGTGCAGCACGTCCGTATCCAGCACACGCCGGTTCAGGATGTCTTGCACGCGGGACAACGGCCATTGCGGCTGGGGCCGTTCGCGCAGGGCCAGCGTATCGCCCACGCACAGCCAACCTTCTTGCAGCACCCGGTAGTACCAGCCGGTCATGCCGCTTGATTGCACGCGCGCCGCCATGCCGCGCTGGCCGAAGCGGTGGTCCAGCTTCCAGCACGGTTGGCGTGCCTGCGACACCTGAATCAGTGCCGTGCCGACGCAAAAGACGTCGCCCACGCAGACATCCGCTTCGGTCAGCCCGGTGGTGGAGATGTTTTCGCCGAACGCGCCCGGGGCATCCAGCACCGCCCGTTCACCCAGCTCGGCGCGCCACGCCGGATAGTGGTCACGGGCGTAATGGTGCAGCGCTTTTTCCGGGCCGCCATGAAAGCGGCGGTCGGCCTGTTCGTCGCCGCGCAGGCCTTCGGCACCTAGCCACAGGCGCTCGGCCACGGGATGCTTGTCGATACCGCTATCGCGGCCGGAATCGCCCAGCGGGCGCACGATGCCCGTCAGCAGCGCGTCAATGGTGATGGGTGTCATCGGGTGTTCAGTTCCGGTTGATCCGCTTGCAACGCGGCCAGTTCGGCGTCGTCGAACCCGGCGGCACGGCGTGCTTCCAGGTTGAACGGGCCGCGCAGCCGGGGCGCGCCATAGCGTTGCGCCAGTTCGGCATAACAAGCCACGGGTTCCTTGCCCGCTTGCGCGCACAGCAGCTTGAACCAATGGTTGCCAATGGCGACATGCCCGATTTCGTCGCGCAGAATGATGTCGACGATGGCCGCGCTTTCCGCGTCGCCCGCCCCTGCCAATTTATTGCGGATCATGGGCGAGGCATCCAGCCCGCGCGCCTCCAGCGTGCGAGGCACCAGCGCCAGGCGCGCCAGCAGATCGTCGCTGGTGCGCTCGGCCATGTCCCACAAACCGTTGTGCGCCGGGAAGTCGCCGTAGGCATGGCCCAAGGCCGCCAGCCGCTGACGCAACAGATCGAAGTGATAAGCCTCTTCGCGTGCAACACGCAGCCAGTCGCGATAGAAGGTCTCGGGCATGCCAGCAAAACGCCACAGGATGTCCAGCGCCAGATTGACCGCGTTGAACTCAATGTGGGCCAGCGCGTGCAGCAACGCCGCGCGGCCCTCGACCGTGGCCATGGAACGATGCTTGACCTGGGCGGGCGCCACCAGTTCCGGGCGTTGCGGCCGACCGGGCAAGCCGGCGGGCGCCGCGAATTCCCGCTGGCAGTCCAGCAGAGCGCTATCCGCGATACCTCGCACGGCCGCCATTTTTTCTGGCCATTCTGGCGCGGCCAGTGCCGCCAGCGCCTGCCCGCGCAAGCAGTCGTCGACGCGCCCGCGCGGCGCCGCGGGCATTGTGTTGCTGTACATGGTGTGTTCAATCCCAGGTGGCGCTTGCCACCGCAAACCCTGAAAAAGCCCACGGTTTCAAACCCGTGCGCTGTCGATGACTTTATCATTCACGGATGGATTCCCTGCGCCTGACCATTGAAACCGACCTGTCCCGCATCGACGCCCATGCCTGGGATGCCCTGGCCGGGGATCAACCCTTTCTGCGGCATGCATTCCTGTGCGCACTGCATGAAACGAAATGCGCCGCGCCGGCCTCGGGATGGGCGCCGCATTACCTGGCCCTGTGGCGCGACGATGCGCTGGCGGCGGCCGTGCCGCTTTACCTGAAGTCCCATTCGCGCGGCGAGTACGTGTTCGACTACGCCTGGGCCGATGCCTTCCAGCGCCACGGCATGCGCTACTACCCCAAGCTGCTGTCGGCCATTCCGTTTACGCCGGTCACGGGGTCGCGCCTGCTGGCGTCCAACGACGAAGATCGCGCCACGCTCGTGCGCGGCCTGGTGGCCTTCGCCGAGGAAATCAAGGTGTCGTCGCTGCACGTGCTGTTTCCGTCAGACGCCGACATGCGCGTGTTGCGCGACGCGGGTTTCATGGTGCGGGAAAGCGTGCAGTTTCATTGGACCAACCCCGGCTACGCGGATTTCGATGCGTTCCTGGCGATGATGAACCACGACAAGCGCAAGAAGATCCGCCAAGACCGCAAGAAGGTGGCCGCCGCCGGCTTGTCGTTCCGCTGGCTACGCGGCGCCGAGATCGGCCCCGCTGAGCTTGGCTTTTTTTACGACTGCTATTGCCGCACGTACTTCAACCATGGCAACCCGCCTTACCTGAACCGCAATTTCTTCGAGCGCGCACATCGCGAACAACCCGACGTCTTCGTGCTGGTGCTGGCCGAACGTGATGGCGAACCCGTGGCGGTGGCCCTGAACCTGGCGGGCGGCGACGCGCTGTACGGTCGCTACTGGGGCGCGACGGAATACGTGCCGGGGCTGCATTTCGAGACCTGCTACATGCAGTCCATCGCGTACTGCATCGCGCATGGCATCAAGCGCTTTGAAGGCGGCGCGCAAGGCGAACACAAGATGGCGCGCGGCTTGCTGCCCACGCCGACCTGGTCGGCGCATTGGGTGGCGCACCCGGGCTTTGCCGACGCCATCCAGAACTTCCTGGATGAAGAGACCTCGGCCGTCACCGACTACCTGGGCGAGCTGGAATCGCACACGCCATTCAAGAGCGCCAAGAACGGCGCATAGCGCCGTTCACACCTACAAGAAGCGGTCCAGCAGCTTGCGGCTGTGCTTATCCAGGGCCAGGATGTCGCGCACCAGATAGAAAATGCCGTGGCTGTCGGCAATCAACAGCGTCTGTGGACTGAGCCGGCGGATGTCTTCCTCACCGCGCAACGTGAAGGACGTGGGGCCGCGATCGGTCTCGACCTTCCAGGTGCTGGGTGTGGCATAGGTGGACACGCTGCTCAGCTTGCGTATTTCGGGCATGAATTCGCGCCCGGCAAGTTCTTCCTCGATCAGGGCGCGCTGCGGCGCCGGAACGTCGGACAGGTGTTCGATCCACACCAGTTCATGGCCGTCGCTGGTCACCAGCGACAGGCCACGCCCGGCTTCACTGATCGGGAACGCGCGCACGGGAATGACCCCTTCATGCGTCTCGCCGTCGGCGGAGGTGTATTCCAGACGCCCGAAGGCGTTGCGGCGTAGCTGAAAAGTCGGCAACGAGGAGGCCAATGTCATGAAGAGAATCCCGGTTCCGCGTCAGGCCACGGCGGCCATGTCTTCGCTGCCCGACGCCTGTGCGTCGGCTTCAGCCTGACGCGCCTGCGCCTGATAGAGGCGATAGTAGGCGCCCTCGCGGGCCATCAAATCTTCGTGCGGACCCTGCTCCACAATCTGGCCACGGTCCAGTACGACCAGCCGATCCGCCTTGCGCAGCGTGCTCAAGCGGTGCGCGATGGCGATGGTGGTGCGGCCCCGCACCAGGTTGTCGAGCGCTTTCTGGATTTCCTTTTCGGTGGTGGTGTCCACCGACGATGTGGCTTCGTCCAGGATCAAAATGCGCGGATCGATCAGCAGCGCGCGCGCGATAGAGATGCGCTGGCGTTCACCGCCCGACAGGGCCTGACCGCGTTCGCCCACCAGCGAATCGTAGCCATGCGGCAGGCGCAGGATGAATTCATGGGCATGGGCTGCGCGCGCCGCGGCCACGATTTCGTCGCGGGTGGCGTCGGGCTTGCCGTAAGCGATGTTCTCGGCGATGGTGCCGAAGAACAGGAAAGGCTCTTGCAGCACCAACCCGATGTTGCGCCGGTAATCGGCCACGCGCACCGAACGGATGTCGATGCCGTCGACCAGCACCGCGCCTTCGGACACATCGTAGAAGCGGCAGATCAGGTTGATCAGCGTGCTCTTGCCCGAACCGCTGTGCCCCACCAGGCCGATCATTTCACCCGGCGCGATGGTCAGGTCCAGCCCCCGGATCACCTGGCGGTTGCCGTAGCGAAAGCCCACGTCGCGCAATTCGATGCGGCCATTGATATGCGGCAGCGTGGCGGGCCTTTGCGGCTCGGGCACGCTGGACACATGGTCCAGCACATCGAAGATGCGCTTGGCGCCGGCGGCCGCTTTTTGCGTGACCGAGACGATGCGGCTCATCGAATCCAGGCGCATGTAAAAGCGCCCGATATAGGCCAGGAACGCCGCCAGCACCCCCACCGTGATCTGGTTCTGCGACACCTGCCAGATACCGAATATCCACACCACCAGCAAACCCACTTCGGTCAGCAGCGTCACCGTGGGCGAAAACAAGGACCACGTTGTGTTCACGCGGTCATTGACTTCCAGGTTGCGGTTATTGGCTTCGCGAAACCGCGCAACCTCGCGCTTTTCCTGCGCAAACGCCTTGACCACCCGAATGCCCGGAATCGTGTCGGCCAGCACGTTGGTGATCTCGGACCAGATGCGGTCAACCTTTTCAAAACCATGGCGCAGCCGGTCGCGCACCGCGTGGATCATCCAGATGATGAACGGCAGTGGCACCAGCGTGACCAGCGCCAGCCAGGGGTTGATCGTCACCAGGATCACCGCCGTCATGACGATCATCAGGATGTCGGTGGCAAAGTCCAGCAGGTGCAGCGACAGGAACACGCAAATGCGATCGGTCTCGCTGCCAATGCGGGAAATCAGGTCGCCCGTACGCTTGCCGCCAAAATATTCCAGCGACAACTGCTGCAAGTGCTCATAGGTGGTGGTGCGCAGGTCGGCGCCGATGCGTTCGCTGACCCAGGCCAGGATGTAGGTCCGAGCCCAGCCCAACCCCCATGCCAGCAAGGCGGACGCCAGCAAACCGCTTAAATACAAGCGGACCTTGTCGTAGTCGATCGGCGCGCCGTTCTGGAACGGAATCAGCACCTCGTCCATCAACGGCATGGTCAGGTACGGCGGCACCAGGGTGGCGGCCGTGCCCAGCAAGGTCAGCAAGAACCCCGCCAGCAAGGGGCCGCGATACGGCCGGGCGAATCGCCACAGGCGCAACAGCGCCCAGGTGGACGACGGCGCGGCCAGTTCCTGGTTGCAGGTGGGGCATTCTTCTTCGCCTGCGGGAATGAGGTTATTGCAGACGGTGCAGTTGCGCTCTTGCGGCGCTTCTTCGGCTTGGCCGGACAGCCGGATCGCCTGTTGCGATTCGAACTGGGCCAACAGGCGCAGCGCGGCCGGATTGCGGGCCAGGGTAAAGCGCCAGACCGCCAGACGCGCGGCATCGTCGTGCAATTCCAGCACGGCGGCGCCGGCATGATCGGTAAGACTTAAGGTAAGTTGCGGCCCATAGGCCCAGGATTCCCAGCCGTTGTCAGCGGAATTACGCGACAGCAGGCGGCGGTCGGTGGCGGCGACCAGCCCGGGCTGGAACTTCAGTCGCTGGTCCAGGTCAATTTCAACCCAGGCCAATAAGGTTTCGTCATCCGCGAGTTCAGCGCGGATTTCGTCCCGCCAACGGGCAGGAAATGCATCGGCAAGGCCGGAAAGCAGGTGTGGTTTTTTCATTGGAACGCATACCGGGCCAGGACTCTGCCCTACTAGGCGGCAACCGGTTTACCACCCACGGCGGCAAACGTGTCCCTTCCTTACAACACAACGAATCGACGCCTTGAAGGCGTCGTATAGTAGCAGCCGATTTTTCTAATTAGGAATATCTGGGATCCCCCACTCGTTGGCATTATTCTTACAGCGCAATCCCGTAATTTCGCCAGTAATTTCGCGGACTTACCTTGGGGCGTCCGCGCGTGCCAACCTGCTTCTCTCGTAAATTAAAACATGAAAAAGAAAGACATTGAATTTCTCGATGTCGTGGCTTTGCGCGGCCCGAACATTTGGACCTATCGCCCGGTCCTGGAAGCATGGGTGGATATTGGTGAGCTGGAAGACTACCCCTCCAACACCATTCCCGGGTTTTACGAGCGCTTGTCCGAATGGCTGCCGACGCTGATCGAACACCGATGCAGCCCCGGCGTGCGCGGCGGCTTTTTGGCCCGTCTGAAAGAAGGCACCTGGCCCGGCCACATTCTTGAGCATGTCACCCTGGAATTGCAGAACCTGGCCGGCTTGCGCGGCGGCTTCGGCAAGGCCCGGGAAACGTCGACGCGCGGCGTCTACAAGGTTGTGGTGCGCGCCTGGCAGGAACAGGTCACGCGCACCGCGTTGAACGAAGCGCGCGACCTGGTCATGGCGGCCATTGAAGACCGCCCGTTCGACGTGCCCGCCACCGTTGCCAAACTGCGCAGCCTGGTGGACAAGCACTGCCTGGGGCCCAGCACCGCCTGCATCGTGGATGCCGCCGATGACCGCGATATTCCGTATATCCGTTTGTTTGAAGGCAACCTGGTTCAGTTTGGCTACGGTTCGGCGCAGCGCCGCATCTGGACGGCCGAGACCGACCGCACCAGCGCCATCGCCGAAGGCATTTCGCGCGACAAGGATCTGACCAAGGAATTGTTGTCGACCTGCGGCGTGCCGGTGCCGGAAGGCCGCCTGGTCGATAGCGAAGACGACGCCTGGGACGCCGCCGAAGACATCGGCCTGCCGGTGGTGGTCAAGCCCTACGATGGTAATCATGGCCGGGGCGTGTTCACCAATTTGACGACCCGCGAAGACGTGGTGGCCGCTTACCGCGTGGCGGTGGACGAAGGCAGCGGCGTCATCGTCGAACGCTTCGTGCTAGGCAACGAGCACCGCCTGCTGGTGGTGGGCAACCGCATGGTGGCGGCCGCCGCCGGAGAACCTGCCTGGGTGACGGGCGACGGCGCATCCACCATCGCCGAACTGATCGACAGCCAGATCAACATCGACCCGCGCCGTGGCCGCACCGAAAACCATCCGCTGAATTTCGTGCGCCTGGATTCCGCCGCCCGGCTGGAGATTGCGCGCCAGGGCATGTCGGAAGACAGCGTGCCGGCTGAAGGGCAGCGCGTGCTGGTGCAGCGCAGCGGCAACGTCGCCTTCGACGTGACCGATCGCGTGCATCCCAGCATTGCCGCCACTGTGGCCTTGGCCGCGCGCGTGGTGGGCCTGGACATCGCTGGCGTAGACCTGGTGGCCGAAGACATCACCCGGCCGCTGGCCGAGCAGCGCGGCGCCATTGTGGAAGTCAACGCCGGCCCCGGCTTGCTGATGCACTTGAAACCGGCCGACGGCACGCCGCGCCCGGTAGGCCGCGCCATCGTCGACCACCTGTTCCCGGAAGGCGACGCGGGCCGCATCCCCATCGTGGGCGTCACGGGCACCAACGGCAAGACCGTGGTGGCGCGCCTGGTCGCGCGCTTGCTGCACCTGTCGGGCAAGCGCACCGGCCTGGCCTGCAGCGAAGGCCTGTATCTGGACCGCCGCCTGGCGCACAAGGGCGACCACGCCGACTTTGCGTCGGGCACCCGTTTGCTGATGAACCGCAACGTGGACGCCGCCGTCATCGAGAACGACAGCGGCGTCATCCTGGGCCAAGGCCTGGCCTATGACCGCTGCCAGGTGGGCGTGGTCACCAACATCGACGACGCCGACCATCTGGGCGACTTCGACATCAACGAAACGGAGCGCATGTTCAATGTGTTCCGCACGCAAGTCGATGTGGTGTTGCCGACCGGTGCGGCCGTGCTCAACGCACGCGACCCGCGCGTGGTCGAGATGGCCGAGCTGTGCGACGGATCAGTGATTTTCTTTGGCATCGACCCCGCCCTGCCCGCCATTGCCGCCCACCTGCAACAGGACGGCCGCGCGGTGTTTGTGCGCGACGGCGCCATCGTCCTGGCGCAAGGCACGCGCGAAGAGCGCCTGGCGGATGTTGCCGCCATTCCGCTGACCCACGGCGGGCGCGTGGCTTTCCAGGTGGAAAACGTGCTGGCCGCGGTGGGCGCCGCCTGGGCCCTGGACATTCCCGTGGAACTGATCCGCGCCGGCATCGAAACCTTTGACATCGACCAGGCCGACGCGCCCTGGCAGTTCACGCTGTTTGAACGCAATGGCGCCGCGGTCGTGGTGGACGATGTGCACAACGCGTCGGCCCTGCGCCCGCTGATCGCCGCGATTGATCAATTCCCCGCGTCGAGCCGCGCCGCCGTCTATTCCGCCGGCGCCGACCGCCGCGACGCGGACCTGATCGAACAGGGCCGCCTGTTGGGCGATGCCTTTGACCGTGTCGTGCTGTATGACGACAACACGGTGCAAAGCAAGCGTCCATTGGGGCAGGCGCGCGCACTGCTGCGCCAGGGCTTGTCGCAAGGCAGCCGCGTGAAAGACATCCAGGACGAACCTGACCATGGCAAGGCCATCGAGAGCGTGCTGAACGGCATCGCGGCGGGCGACTTCGTCCTGCTGCAATCCGACGAAGCCTTCTCCGGACCCACCATCGATCTGGTGCGCCGCTGGATTCAACAATACTGACAGGAACACCTGCCATGGAAGTTTCCCGTATCCGTGCCCTGCGCGGCCCCAATCTGTGGAGCAAGAACACGGCGATCGAGGCCATTGTTTCTTGTGCCGACGCCGAGTGCTCCATCGACGACCTGCCCGAGTTCGAAGCGCGCCTGCGCGCGCGGCTGCCGCAAATCGGGCTGATGCGCCCCGAAGGGCATCAAGAGGCCGTATCCATCGCGCATGTCTTGCAGATTGCCGCGCTGACAATGCAGGCGCACGCCGGTTGCCCGGTCACCTTTGGCCGCACGTCGGCCACCATCGAGCCCGGTGTGTTCCAGGTGGTGGTGGAATACAGCGAAGAAGCCGTCGGCCTGCTGGCGATGGAACTGGCCCAGCAGCTCGTTCGCGCCGCGCTGGACGACACGCCGTTCGACCTGGCCGATGCGCTCAAGCGCTTGCGCGATCTGGATGAAGACGTGCGCCTGGGACCCAGCACCGGGTCCATCGTGAACGCCGCCGTGGCGCGCAACATTCCCTATCGCCGGCTGACGCAAGGCAGCATGGTGCAGTTCGGGTGGGGCAGCAAGCAGCGCCGCATCCAGGCCGCTGAAACCGACCGCACCAGCGCCATCTCGGAATCCATCGCGCAGGACAAGGACCTGACCAAAATGCTGCTGGACGCCGCTGGCGTGCCGGTGCCGATGGGCCGTTCCGTGACGTCGGCCGAAGAAGCCTGGGAAGCCGCGCAAGCGCTCGGCGGCCCGGTGGTGGTCAAGCCCCGCGACGGCAGCCAGGGACGCGGCGTCGCCGTCAATATCGAGACCCGCGAACGGGTGATCCAGGCTTTCGAGGCTGCCGAGGAAATCAGCTCGGAAGTCATCGTCGAACGCTATATTCCCGGCCACGATTTCCGCCTGCTGGTGGTGGGCGGCAATATGGTGGCGGCGTCGCGCCGCGATCCGCCGCAGGTCACGGGCGACGGGCAGCATACCATTCGCGAACTGGTTGACCAGGTCAATGCCGACCCCTTGCGCGGCGATGGGCACGCCACATCGTTGACCAAGATCCGCTTTGACGACATTGCGCTGGCCACGCTGCAAAAGCAGGGTTTCGACGCGGATTCCGTGCCGGCGCCCGGCACCCTGATCTTTCTGCGCAACAACGCCAACCTCAGTACCGGCGGGTCGGCTACCGACGTGACCGATGAAGTCCACCCCGAGATGGCGGCACGCGCCGTGTCCGCGGCCCGCATGATCGGCCTGGACATCTGCGGCGTGGACGTGGTGGCCGAAAGCGTGCTCTTCCCCTTGGAAGACCAGCATGGCGGCGTGGTGGAAGTGAACGCGGCGCCGGGGCTGCGCATGCACCTGACCCCCTCGTTCGGCAAGGGCCGCCCCGTGGGCGAAGCCATCATCGCCAACATGTACGCCGACGGCGACGACGGCCGCATTCCGGTGGTGGCGGTGGCCGGCACCAACGGCAAGACGACCACGGTGCGCCTGACCGCCCATCTGATGGGCGCGGCCGGCAACCGCGTCGGCATGACCAATTCCGACGGCGTGTACGTCAACAACCTGCGCATCGACACGGGCGATTGCAGCGGCCCGCGCAGCGCGCGCAGCGTGCTGATGCACCCGGACGTGGACGCCGCCGTGTTCGAAACGGCGCGTGGCGGCATCTTGCGCGAAGGCCTGGCGTTTGACCGCTGCAACGTGGCCATCGTCACCAACATCGGCATGGGTGACCACCTGGGCCTGGGCTACATCAGCACGGTGGAAGACCTGGCCGTGGTCAAGCGCGTGATCGTCCAGCACGTCCACCCGACGGGCACCGCGGTGCTAAACGCCGCCGACCCCATCGTGGCCGAGATGGCCGGCAGTTGCCCGGGCTCCATCACCTACTTTGCCGAAGACCGCAACCACCCGGTGCTGACCACGCACCGCGCGCAGGGCCTGCGTTCGGTGTACCGCGACGGCGACGCGATCGTGGCCGCGCAGGGCGCACAAGAAATGCGCTTTCCGCTGTCCGACATCCCGCTCACGCGCAACGGCACGATCACCTTCCAGGTTGAAAATGCGATGGCGTCGATTGCGGCGGCCTGGGCCTTGGGCCTGGACTTGGACGTCATCCGCCATGGCTTGGCCACGTTCGTCAACGACGCCCAGACCGCGCCCGGACGCTTCAATGTGTTCGACTACCGCGGCGCCACGGTCATTGCGGACTACGGCCACAATCCCGACGCGATCCTGGCCCTGGTGCGTGCGGTGGACGCCATGCCCGCCAAGCGCCGTTCAGTGGTCATCAGCGGGGCGGGCGACCGCCGCGACGAAGACATCCGCATGCAGACGGCAATCCTGGGTGCGGCGTTTGACGACGTGCTGCTTTACCAAGACCAATGCCAACGCGGACGCGCCGACGGCGAAGTGCTGGCGTTGTTGCAGGAAGGCCTGGTCGGCGCCCCGCGCGTGCGGCACATTGAAGAGATCCACGGCGAATTCCTGGCTATCGACACCGCCTTGGCGCGGCTGCAAGCCGGGGATCTGTGCCTGATCCTGGTGGACCAGGTGGAAGAGGCGCTGGACCATATCGCCAAGCGCATCGCGCAACCGTAGCCCTGGGCCACGGTGGATAGACCCACGCGGTAACTCAACCGCCGCAAACGCAAACGGGGCGCCGAGGCGCCCCGTTTGCATTGCCCGGCCATGCCGCCATGCGGCCACTGCCATACGGCCCATGGCCATACCAAGCACCGCCCACGGCCTTGGCCGATGCGATCAGGTGCTGGGCGTGGTCACCGCCTGCGTGGGCGCCGTGGCCTGGTACCGATCCGTCACGTGCGTGCAGCCCACTGCCGCCATGGCGGCCAACGTCAGCAAAATCGCGCTGCAAAGTCGTTGCGTCATGCGTGCCCCTTCCTTTTTCGTTGATGAAGCATGAAGTGTCGAACCACTGAGTGTTCCGTCACGACTATACCGGCCCACCCTCAACCCAACCAGTGCCGCGCGTCTCGAAAAGCCCCGCATCTTCCGTTACGAGGCCCGCTCAAAAGGGGACAAGACATTGCCGGAATGTAACTCCTGCTCTGTCGCCAACCTGCTCTTTTTTCCGTCGGAAAGCGCGCCAGGAACCCGCTTTTTCGCTGTTACATTTACCCACAGCGAGGTTTGACAGCTCCAGGAGCGGCCCGTACGGTGGGGGCTAGCTGATCAGTGTCCTAGTCAACCGCGACTGCAAGACTTATAGGCCATAAGCCTTGTGTCGCACGCAGAGAAGAAGAGAGGTCACCATGAACAACGACATCATCGCCGGCAAGTGGAAGCAAATGACTGGCAAGGCCAAAGCCGCCTGGGGTGAACTCACCGACGACGAATTGACCCGCACGGAAGGCAATGCCGAACGCCTGGCCGGTCTGATCCAAGAGCGCTACGGCAAGACCAAGGAAGAAGCGCAAAAGGAAGTCCGGGATTTCTTCGATCGCAATCCCTGAACACCGCCCCGCCTTGATCGGTCGAAACCACTGGAGAAGCTGACATGTTGCATTACGCCGTAGTTTTCTTCGTTATCGCGATCATCGCGGCGGTTCTCGGCTTTGGCGGCATTGCCGCCGGGGCCGCGGGTATCGCCAAGATCCTGTTCTTCGTATTCCTGGTGCTGGCGCTCTTGTCCATCTTGAGCGGCGCCTTGAAAAAGAAATAGAACACGTCGATAGAACGCATACCCCTACACAAGAAAGTTGATCGTCTGCCGCGCCGCCTTTTTTCGCGGCAGACCATACAAACAAGGAGCACGACTATGGAATTTCGCAAGCTGATCGCCGCCGCCGCACTGGGAACTGGCGCTGTCTTCACTTCCATGGCTTTTGCTGCGAATGACGGCAAGCCCGAACAGTCGGTGGGCGAGTACGCCTCCGACGCCACCATCACCACCAAGATCAAGGCCGCCTATGTTGCCGACAAGCAATTGAGCGCCCTGGATATCGCTGTGGAAACCAATAACGGCGTTGCGACGCTGACTGGTACGGTGGGCACGGCGGCTGAAGCCGATCACGCTGCCAAGGTCACCCGTGGCATTGAAGGCGTGAAGCAGGTGAAGAACAACATCAAGGTCGACGCCGCCAAGAACAAGTAAGCCAGAGCATGTAGCAGGACGGCCCCGTTCCATACCGAGGCCTAGAGAGAGTACGGCGCCTGTGGCTGACACAGGCGCCGTTTTTTTTTGGCGTATCGGTTCCACCGACGCGCCGTCAGATACTGATGGTGCCTCGTCCGATTTCCAAGGCGCGGCCACCCACCTGGATGCGGCCATCGGCCAGCACGTCCAGCAGCAGGCGACACGGCCTGCCCATCTGGTCGCCCTGCTCCACCAGAATGCTGGCCGGCAAGGGCCGTTGCTGGTGGATCAGCCAACCGCCCAGATTGGCGCAGGCCGAACCCGTGCCCGCATCTTCGTCGACGCCCCCGCCCGCCTTCGCGAAGAAATAGCGCGCCACCACCACCTGGCGAGCATCGCGCAGATTGCCTTCATCAAACGCAAACACGTACAGCGTCTTGCGGCCCAGGCTGCTGGCTTGCCAGCGACTGAGCTTCGATGCGTCCGGCGCCGCCCGGCGCACCGCGTCCACGTTGGCCAGGGGCACCAGCAATTGGTCCGCGCCGGTGTCCACCCAGATCGGGTCGGCCGCAAGGTCATCCGTGGTCAGCCCGACCAGCGCCGCGATCTCGGCGCGGTCCAGTTTGGGCGTCGCTGTCTGGACGCCACCCGGGCATGGCGCGGTGAATGTCCAGGCGTCACCTTGTGCTTGCACCGGCACAAGGCCCGCGGCAAATTCCAGCGTCAAGGCATCGCCCGTTTGGCGCAGCTCGCGCACCACTTGGGACGTGCCGATCGTGGGGTGTCCCGCGAACTTCATTTCGTAGCCAGGCGTGAAGATGCGCACGCGCGCGTCGGCGCTGTCAGACGGCAGGATGAAGGTGGTTTCGGAAAGATTGAACTGCGCCGCCAGGTTCAGCATCGTGGCGTCGTCCATGCCGCGCGCGTCTTCGAACACGCAAAGCTGGTTGCCGCTGAAGGTGGTTGATGCAAAGACGTTAAGCAGGCGAAAGGCGTAGGAAGTCATGGACTGGCGTGTAGGCATCAAAGCGCCGGCGGACCGGCAAGGCGTTCCACTTTATCGCAGTGGCCCGCCGCCAGCCATCAAGCAGTGCTTACCAGATCGCAAAGAAAAACACCCATGCCAGGCAGAACGGCGCCAGGCCCGCCGCCAGGACGATCCACGCGGCCAGCTTGCGCACGCCACTTGCCGCGCGCGGCTTGAGCAGGCGGGCGAACAGGCGCAGGGTCCACAGCACGGCCAGCGTCAGCAGCGTGAAGCGCACCGGCCCGGCCCACGCGGCTTGGACCCCTTCGTGCTTGAGCAGGTTGACCGTGGTGGCGGACAGGCCCAGGAACACGCCGATGCCCGCCGACGGAATCAGCGCCTGCGCCAACTTGTGCACGCCCGGACGAATCCAGCGCCAGGCTGGCGCGTCGGCCCCGGCAGCCGCGGGCGCAAGCCGGTCCGCGATCCACAGCGACAGGAAGCTTGCACCGCCCACGATGATGGTGGCGCCCACCACAAACATCAGGATGCCCGCGCCGTCCAGCCACGAAAAGCTGTCGTTCACGTCGGGGTAGTGCGTCAAGATGAACCAGGGCGCGTTGTCCATCAACGGCCACAGGATGTCGCGCTCGACCAGCCAGGTCGCGGCCCATTGCTTGGCCGTCACGTACCAGGGGCTGGCGCTCCAGAGAAAGGCGCCGATGGCGATGCCCATCAAACCAAAGCACAGCAAGGCGGTCTGCCAGGCGTCGCCGTCGGCGACATGCACGATTTCTTCTTCGGGCGAACGCGGCGTCAGTTCGATGGCCCCACGGTAGCCGCTGCAGCGCCCGCACACATGGCAGTCGCCCGCGCCCTTCATGTGACGCAGTGGCACCAGCGGCGCACAGTTGATGGGTTCGATCCGGATGACCGGATGGCGCCACTTTTCTTCATCTACCTTGAAGTGCCAGGGCGCGAGCTTGGCCAGCAGATTGAACACGCCGTTGACGGGGCACAGATACTTGCACCACACGCGCTTGCTGCGGCCGTAGCGCCACCCCACGATCATCGCCGCCACGGTGGACCCGCCCAGCACCACCAGCACGGCGAGCGGGTATTGATAGACGCTGACAAGCTGACCGTAGACCGTGGTCAGGGCGAAGGCCACGAAAGGCCAGCCGCCCCAGCGCATCCATTTCGGAATGGCGCGGCCCTGCCCGCGCTCACTGGCCCACTCGGTCAGCATGCCTTCGGGGCACAGCCAGCCGCACCAGGCGCGGCCCAGGATGGGCATGGATATCAACACGAACGGCCACCATACGCCCCAGAACGCAAACTGCGCGACGATGGTCAGGTTGTTGAACACCGATGCCGCGTTATCGGGCAATGGCATGATCGCGGGCACGATCAACAGGAACGCGTACAACGCAACAATGCCCCACTGCAGCTTGCGCAACAGCGGGGCATGGTCACGAAGAAAATCGGCGATCCGGGAGGTCGCCCTCCCGAGTACAGCAGCCATGATCAAACCTTCATTATTCAGTCCGGCATCACGTCGGAATCAGGATGCATTGCGGGACGGGGCCGGGGTAGGCACCCGAGCGGGCTTGTCGCCCACCCAGCGCAACAGCGCCCAGACCACGACCCAGTAAGCCACCCACAGCAAGACCGAGGTCAGGGCCGGGAAGGCGCGGTAGCCCGCGAAGTCCGCCAGCACCTTGCCCACGCCGCTACTGTCGTCCAACAGCCACGAGCTATCCCACACGGGGTCGATAATCGTCGGCAGCACGTCCAGCGAAATCAGGTGGTCCAGGCCACCAACCAGCAGGGACCCGGCCAGCAGCAGCAGCAGGATTTCGGTCACGCGGAAGAAGCGGCGCCACGTGATCAGCTTGCCGCCCAGTTGCAGCAGCCAGAACGTCAGCAAGGCCACCGCAAAGCCGGCCACACCGGCCAGGGCCAGCATCAGCATGTCGCTGCCGCCTTCGCCCGCCGACACGGTGCCGTACAGGAACACCACCGTCTCGCTGCCTTCGCGCGCCACGGCAATGGCCACCAGCACGAACAGGCCCCACCAGTTGTCGTTGGCAACCGAACTGCGCGCGCCGCTTTCCAGTTCGCTCTTCAAGGTGCGGCCGTGCTTTTTCATCCACACGACCATCTGCACAACCAGCGCGCAGGCCGCCAGCGACATGATGGCCTGAAACCATTCCTGGCCTTCGTCGCTAAGCCAGGACGACACGCCCAGCAACACCAACGCCAAGGCCACCGCCAGCGCCAGGCCCGCCGCGACACCGCCCCACAGGTAGTTCAGCCCGCGCTTGCCTTCGGGCGTGGCGCGCAGCCAGGTATACAAGATACCCACCACCAGCAACGCTTCGACGCTTTCACGCCAGACAATAAATAGAACCTGTTCCATGTGTAGCTACCGCTTATTCCTTGGGCTTGACGACCAGGGTGCCTTTCACGGCTTGGTGAAAGTCATCAAAGAAGGGATATTCGCCAGGGCGGGAAATGGTGATGACCACGAAGGACTTCACCCCCGGACCCAACACTTTTTCCTTGCGCAATGGAATGCTCTCGAATTCCACCGGCTCGTTGCTTTCGTTGATGAGTTCAATCTTGAAACGGCCGGCGGGCACCTCCAGGGTGGCCGGCTCGAACGTGCCGTCCGGCTTGAACCTGAGCGTGAACGTCGGCAGTTCGGCCGCCTGCGCGGGCGCCATGCCGGCCAGGCTGGCCAGGCCGATCAAACCGGCGGCAATCAGGCGATGCAGGCGGCGCACGATCAATATCCGCCCTTCTTGCCGGTACCGGCGTAGACGAATTCGTAGTCCAGTTCAAAGGGCTCGAACCACGGACCCACACCGGTTTCCTTGTCGATGTGGCGGCCGAAGTGGGCCATCTTGTTTTGGGACGGCGGCAGGATCGTGTACTTCAGCTTGTACTTGCCGGGGCCTTCCAGCTTGACGTTGTCGCCATAGTGCGGGCCGTCGTTGGCCACCATGGGCATGAAGGTGCCCTTCTGCACGTTCTGGCTGCCGACCTTCTGGATTTCAAAATTCACGACCAGATACGGCACCCACTCGCCTTCGGGAAAGCCGGTTTTGTTGCCGGCAGTGGCGTGGATATCAGCCTCAAGGTGGACATCCGAATCCTTGGCGGGACGCATCATCCCGGGCGGATCCATTTCGATCGGCTGCAGGTACACCGCGCCGATTTCCATGCCGCCCTTTTCTGCCGGCTTGCCGATGGGGTATTCAGCCGCATTCGCGGCAGACACGCTCAGGGCGACGATGGCCAGCGCCAAGGCTTTCTTGATCATGTGGGTAATCCTTGAGACTCAAATGAATGGCGGTTCGATAAACATAAACAAGAACCGTTTGCATTAATGTAACGAAAAAAACTGACATCACCCTGAACCGAAAGGCCCGGAATGCATCAGTTCATTGCGTTTGCTCAAGGCAGAAAACCGCCACAAAAAAGCCGGCAAGGCAGATGCCATACCGGCTGCTGGCGGAGCCAAGGGCGAGAATGCGCCCTAGCCTGTCGACGCTTACTTGCGGCCCTGGCCCGGCGTGCTGCCAGGCGTGAACGGGAACGTCGAGAACATCGCGCGCGTCTGGTCCTGCATCTGGTCCTGCATCTGCACGAACAGGTTTTTGCTCTGGTCGATGTAGTTGTTCATCATGTTTTGCAGCATGGGCGTTTGCACGTTCATGAACTGCGTCCAGGCTTCCGGTCCGAACTGGCTGCCGTACAGCCCCTTGGACTGTTCCGCCATGCGCGTCTGGATTTCCATGAAGGCCTGGATGTTCTTCTCAAGGTAAGAACCCATGATGCCCTGCATGGCATGTCCGTAAAAACGGATGATCTGCGACAGCATGTTCGACGAGAACATGGGCATGCCGCCGCTTTCTTCTTCCAGGATGATCTGCAGCAGGATGCTGCGCGTCAGGTCTTCACCGCTCTTGGCGTCGACCACCTGGAATTCTTCGTTGGCCAGAACCAGTTGCTTGACATCTGCCAGAGTGATGTAGGTGCTGGTCCGGGTGTCGTATAGGCGACGGTTGGGATATTTTTTAATCAGGCGCAGGCTGGCGCCGGTTTGTGCTTGCGTCATGTGTGTCCCCGGATCGGGCGATCTCTAAGACTTCGAATAAGGTGGAGTGTAATGCCGGAAGGCCCTCTCCCCGAGGCCTTCCCGCGCCTTGGGCCGCCGGGGGGCGGCCCGCTAGCCGTCAGCCCATGTGCAGGCCGCCGTTGAGCGAGAAGTCCGCTCCGGTGGAAAAACCGGACTCGTCCGATGCCAACCACGACGTCATCGACGCGATTTCCTCGGGCGTGCCCAGGCGGCGCACCGGAATGGTGGCCACGATCTTTTCAAGCACTTCGGGGCGGATGGCGCGAACCATGTCGGTGCCGATGTAGCCAGGCGAAATGGTGTTGACCGTGACGCCCTTGCTGGCCACTTCCTGCGCCAACGCCATGGTGAAGCCGTGAATGCCGGCCTTGGCCGTGGAATAGTTGGTCTGGCCGAACTGGCCCTTCTGCCCGTTTACCGAGCTGATGTTGATGATGCGCCCCCACTGCCGTTCAACCATGCCCTCGATGACCTGCTTGGTCACGTTGAACAGGCTGTTCAGATTGGTGTCGATCACCGCGCGCCAGTCGTCGGCGCTCATTTTGCGGAACAGGCCATCGCGGGTGATGCCCGCGTTGTTGACCAGCACGTCGACGCCGCCCAGTTCGGCCGTGACCTTCTCGAAGGCCTTCACCGTGGATTCCCAGTCCGATACGTTGCCCACCGATGCGTGGAACGTGTAGCCCTGCGCAGCTTGCTCATCCAGCCATTGCTGGTAGTTGCGGCTCGGGCCGCAACCTGCCACTACGCGAAAGCCATCCTTGGCCAAGCGCTGGCAAATAGAGGTGCCGATACCGCCCATCCCGCCTGTTACGTAAGCCAGTTTTCCGCTCATTGGACTTCCTCCTGTGTGCGACGGACGCCTCGTTGATTAACTTTCTTCTTGATCCCGGGCAAACCGCGTCGTGCGGTTTCAGGCTGCCCTGACCTTTACATACCTGCCAGGCGCCGGCTCGATCGGCTGGTGCTTGGCATTGCCTAATTTTGTACGCGCCTTGACCTGCTTGCCGGAATGGTCCGCCAGCCAGGCCGTCCAGTCCGGCCACCAACTGCCGGCCTGTTCCGTGGCTTGCGCGAACCAGGCATTTGGATCGCCCGGCATCTCATGGCCCTTCTGGCCCAGCTTGTCGGCCACCCAGTAGCTGCGGCGCTTCTTGGCGGGCGGATTCACCACCCCCGCGATGTGGCCCGACGCCCCCAGCACGAAACGCTGGGGTCCGCGCAGCAATTGCGTGGACGCATAGGCCGACACCCACGGCACGATGTGGTCTTCACGCGAGCCGAAAATATAGGCCGGCATGGTCAGGCGCGTCAGGTCCAGCGGCATGCCGGCGGCTTGCGCGCGACCCGGCACTTTCAGATTGTTCTCTAGATAGGTATTGCGGAAATACCAGGAAAAAAACGGCCCTGGCAGATTGGTGCTGTCGCCATTCCAGAACAGCAGGTCGAACGGCGGCGGCTTCTGGCCCTTCAGGTAGTTGCCGACCACGTAGTTCCAGACCAGCTCATTAGGCCGCAGGAACGAGAACGTGGTGGCCAGGTCGCGGCCAGGCATCAGCCCGCCATTGCCAAGCTGATGATCGCGCAGCAGCGCATGGGCTTCGTCGACAAAGACGTTCAGGATGCCGGTGTCGTGGAAGTCCAGCAGCGAGGTCAGCAAGGTCAGCGAGGCCACCGGGTGTTCGCCACGCGCCTCGGCCAGCGCCAGCGCCGAGGCCAGCATCGTGCCGCCCACGCAGAAGCCCAGCGCGTTGACCTTAGGCTGCTTGGTGATGTCGCTGGCCACGCGCAGCGCTTGCAGCACGGCGTCGTCCAGGTAATCGGTCCAGGTGGCGCGGTCCACCCCGTCGTCATCACTGGCCACCGGGTTGCGCCACGAAATCAGGAACACCGTGTAGCCCTGCTCGACCGCATAGCGCACGAAGGAATTCTCGGGCTGCAGATCCAGGATGTAGAACTTGTTGATGTTCGGCGGCACGATCACCAGCGGGCGCTCGTGCACCGTGGCCGTCGAGGGCGCGTATTGGATCAGTTGGAACAGCTTGTTTTCGAACACCACTTCGCCGGGCGTCACCGCCACGTTGCGGCCGATCTCGAATTGCGATTCGTCGGTTTGGGTGATGCGGCCTTTCTTGACGTCGCCCAACAGGTTGGCCAGGCCTTCGTTCAGGGCGCGACCGGCGCTTTCCACAATGGATTGCTGGGCGTCCGGATTCAAGGCCAGGAAGTTCGACGGCGACAGCGCATCGACCCATTGCATGATGGAAAACCGCAGCCGGTTGCGCATGGGTTCGCTGACCTGGGCCGCGTCGACCATGCGCTGCATGGCGCGCGCCGACAGCAGGTAGGTATGCGCAAGAAGCAGGTGCGAGTTGTTGGCGGCCCAGGCATCGCCGGCGAAGCGGCGGTCGGCCGGGGGCACGAGCGCGCCGCGCCGGGCGTCGTCACAAAGGCGCTGCCATTCGCGAGAGAATTCGGCCTGAATGTCGGCCAGGATTTCCGGTGCCACGCTCACCGGAATGGGACCTGCGGAGAGATTGGCGTTCACTTCCACACCTTGTTATCGACACTGCTCAATTGATGTTGCATTCCGGGTCCATCACTGTCAATGCGGGTATACAAGGAGTTTCGCGGCAGGGGTTCAAGCCTTCCGCAACAGCCTTGCGCCAGATCAAACCGGGTCGAGCCAGGCCAGCAACGCCATGCGTCCGGTTTCGGTGTCGCGGCGGTAAGAAAAAAAGCGCTGCGCTTGCGACACCGTGCACATCCCGCTCAAGGACACCTCTTTTACCCCGGCGCGGCGCAGGCGGAAATCCGCCAAACCGGCGAGGTCGGCCAACCATTTGCCGGGCAGGCCCGGCCGTGGCGTGAAGTAGCGCGCGGTGGCGGGATCGTCCGCCGTGAAGGCGTCCAGCACATCCTGCCCCACTTCGAAGGCCTGCGGACCGATGCCGGGGCCGACCCAGGCGCGCCAGCCTGCGGCCGCCGGCGCCTTGGCGCGCATGGCCGCCAGCGTATGTTCCAACACGCCACCCGCCAAGCCCCGCCAGCCGGCGTGCGCCGCGCCCAGCACCTTGCCGTGCGCATCGGCGATAACGACGGGCAGGCAGTCAGCCACCATGATGGCCAGTACCCGGCCCGGTTGCGAGGTCACGCTGGCGTCCAGCGCGGGTTCATCGGGCAGGTCGGGGGAATCGGCGTCCACGACTTCGCTACCGTGCACCTGGCGCAGCCAGAGCGGATCGGCCGGCACGGCGGCGCGTACTCGGCGCCGGTTCTCGGCCACGGTGGCGGGGTCGTCGCCCGCGCGCAGCCCCAGGTTCAGGGTGTCGTGCGGCGCCACCCCCACGCCACCAGCGCGGGTGGTGCAGAAATACCTGACGCCGGGCCATGCCGGGCCAGTCACGACGGGCAGGTTGGCAATCACGCGGTCCATGCAATCGTCTCCTGAACCTGCGCCATGTCGGCGGGAATGTCGGCGGCAAACTGCACGTCACCGCCGCCGCCTGGGTCGTCGAAATGCAGGGCGCGGGCGTGCAGCATCTGGCGCGTTGCGCCGGCAATGTTCTTGCCGCCGTAGATGGTGTCGGCCAGCAGCGGGTGCCCCAGGCTGGCCATGTGAACGCGGATCTGGTGCGTGCGGCCGGTTTCCAGGCGGCACACCACTTCCGTGACGCGGCCGCCCGGGTCCACCTGACCGCGACGGGCTGGCGCGTAATTGGTAATGGCGGGTTTGGGCGCGACCGGGCGTTCGACGCTCATGCGGATGGGCACGCGGGCATCGCGGCCGATGGCGCGGTCGACCTTGCCGGCCGCCGCTACCCAGCCATGCGCCAGGGCCACGTATTCGCGGCCCATGCTGCGCGCCTGCAATTGGCGCACCAGATGCGTCTGGGCCTTTTCATTGCGGGCCACCACCATGAGTCCGGAGGTGTCCTTGTCCAGCCTGTGTACGATGCCCGCCCGCGCTACCGCCGCCAATTCCGGGTAGCGATACAGCAGGCCGTTGAGCAGCGTGCCGCTCCAGTTGCCGGCGCCGGGGTGCGTGACCAGCCCTGCGGGCTTATTGACCACGATCCAGTCTGGGCTTTCGTCCACGACGGTGAATTCAACGGGTTCGGGCGTGAAGGCGCGCGCATCGGGGGCGGGCTGGGCCCAGACCAGGAGCTCGTCGCCCGGGCCGACAGTTTGGCGGATCTTGCCGGGGGCGCCGTTGACGTGCACATTGCCGGATTCGATCCACCCTTGCAGGCGGCTGCGGGAATGGTCGGGCAGCAGGCCCGCCAGCACCTTGTCCAGCCGGTCGGCGCGGGTACTGGAAGGTACCGTTACAAGTTGCGGTTCGCCGCGAGTTTCGGCGGGATTTTCATCAGGAAGGCCCGGGAATTCGTCGTCGGAAACGAGATCTGTGCCGGCGGCTGTATCAGACATGGAGACAAATCATATAATCAGCCTGCCATGCTAACACCAAGGATACGATTCTCGTGATTCACCACCCCGCAGCTCCCTTGAACCCCGCATCCCGAAGCGGGCCGGTTTTGCGCGTGGTTATCGCGCTATTTGCCGTATTGGTCATCGCCGGTTGCGGCTCGACCAACACCAAATATGACAAAACCACCAACTGGAGCGCCGAACAGCTCTACGCCGACGCGAAGGCCGAAATGTCCTCCGGAGGCTGGAAGGAAGCACGCGAACGCCTGACCGCCATCGAAAGCCGCTACCCCTTCGGCGTGTACGCCCAGCAAGCCCTGCTTGAACTGGCCTACGTCAACTGGAAAGACGGCGAAAACGAACAGGCCCTGGCCGCCATCGACCGCTTCCAGCAGCTCTACCCCAACCACCCCGGCACCGACTACGCGCTCTACCTGAAAGGCCTGATCAACTTCACGCCGGCCAGCGCGTTCATGTCCAACATTACAGGCCAGGACCCCGCCGAGCGCGACCCCAAGGGGCTGCGCGCGTCCTACGACGCCTTCAATGAACTGATCAAGCGCTACCCGGAAAGCAAGTATTCGGTAGACGCCGAAAAGCGCGTCGCCTGGCTGGTGAACACCATCGCCATGAACGAGGTGTACGTAGCTCGTTACTACTACGAGCGCGGCGCCTACGTGGCCGCGGCCAACCGTGCGCAAACCGTCATCACCGACTTCGAAGGTGCGCCCGCTACCGAAGAAGCGCTCTATCTGATGGTGGAGTCCTACGACAAGCTGGGCATGACCGATCTGAAAAACGACGCGCAGCGCGTCTACGACAAGAACTTCCCCAACAGCGAATTCAAGACCAAGGGCCTGCAGGCCGATCGCAACTGGTGGAACCCGTTTGACTGATTGATCGCCGATCAACCGGCTTCACGGCATGGGAAACGAAAAGCCCCTTGGAAAAACATCCAAGGGGCTTTTTCTTGCGCGTGGAACACCGCCCTACGCTAGGCGTCCGCGCCGTCCTGCTTGCGCCGGTAGAACGCCAGCACCTCTTCCAGTTCACGCGTGCGCGCAAACGGCGGCAGGCCGCGCCACAGGCGCTTGCCGTAAGGCTTTTCGACCAGGCGGGCGTCGCCCACCATGAGCACTCCCCAATCGGATTCCGTGCGGATCAAACGGCCCGCGCCCTGCTTGAGTGAAATAGCGGCTTCCGGCAACTGATATTCCGAAAATGGGTTACCGCCTTGGGCGCGGCAAGCGCGCAGACGCGCTTCTATGACCGGGTCGTCGGGCGGTGCGAACGGCAGCTTGTCGATGGCCACCAGCGTCAGCACATCACCCGGCAGATCGATGCCTTCCCAGAAACTGGCGCTGCCTACCAATACCGGATGCTTCAACTTGCAGAAGCGGTCCAGCAGATCACGGCGCGTGCCCTCGCCTTGTTTCAAAAGCGGCCAGTCGTGGCCGGCGTCGTCGAAGGCATCCGCCAGCAAAGTGGCCACTTTTTCCACCGCGCGCAGCGTCGTGCACAGCACCAGCGTGCCGCCGGGGCTGGCTTCCAGCAAGGGCATCAGCGTGTCGACGAAACGGTCCAGGAACTGCGGCGATTGCGGCTCGGGCATGCCGCGCGGCACGAACAGCAACGCCTGCTCGGGATAGTTGAAGGGCGATTCCCACTTGCCGGTGCGTGCGCGCTCCAGGCCCAGTTGGCTGGTGAAGTGCGTGAATTCACCGTTCACCGACAGCGTGGCCGAGGTCATGATCCAGGCCTGACCCGGCTTGCGGTATTTGGAAAATGCCTGCGCCACGGACAGCGGCGCGGAATGCAGGCGCACATGATGTTGGCCGTGTTCGACCCAGCGCACAGCGGGCCCCGTCCATTGTTCGGCGGCCGCGGCCACGCCTTCCAGTATGGCGGCAGGCGTGGACGGACCATCGGCCAACGCGGAACCCAACGCTGGAACCGACGCTGCGTCGGGCGCGAGTCCAGGCCCGGCCTCTGGCGCCTGGTCATCGCGGCCCCAGCCTTCGTCCTCGAAGCCGGTTCCTGCCCGCCCGGGTGTTGCCCAGCGCTTGAGTCGCACCGAGATCTCGGCGCCGCTGCGCGCGGCCGCCATCAAGTCCGGGTGCTTTTCGGCCACCGCACCCAGCGCCTTCGTGGCGCCGTCCACGGCCTCGCGCAAGGCGGCCAGGGCCTCGTCGAATTCCTCGGGGTTGGGAATGGCTTCAAATGTGGCTTTGCGTCCGGGCATGCGGTCCAGCGGCGCACAGACCAGGCGCAATTCGCGCGCGGCAGTTTCAAGGTGCCGGCTGACGTCGCTCCATTTGGCGGCCTCGCGCGCATACGCCAGGCCGGCCACTTCCAGGGCCCGGCCGAAGTCCATGAGCTGATGCGTGGACACGCTGTTGCCCAGGAAGCGGGTGGCGGTGTCGGGCAGTTGATGCGCTTCGTCGAAGATGACGGTATCGGCTTCGGGAAGCAGGTCGGTCACGCCCTCTTCGCGCAGCACCAGGTCGGCCATGAAGAGCGCGTGGTTCACGACTACCACGTCGGCCTCTTGTGCCTGACGGCGTGCCTTGACCACAAAGCAATCGCGAATGCGCGGGCATTCCTGGCCCAGACAATTTTCGCGCGTGGACGTCACGCGCTGCCAGATGTCGGCATCTTCAGGCACCTGGGCAAGATCGCTGCGGTCACCCGTTTTGGTAATGCCCGCAAAGACCTGGATCTGGCGCAGTTGCTGGATTTCGGTGCGCGACTTGAGCGCGCGTTCGTCGCCCTGCAAGCGTTCAAGGTGATAGTGGCAAACGTAGTTGCCGCGGCCCTTGAGCAAGGCGGCGGTCACGGGCGCGGCCAGCGCGGCGCGCACGCGCGGCAGATCGCGCGCGAACAACTGGTCTTGCAGCGTGCGGGTGCCGGTGGAAATCAGCACCTTGCCGCCCTGGATGAAGGCGGGCACCAGATAGGCCCAGGTCTTGCCGATACCGGTGCCCGCTTCGGCCACCAGCGTGGCGCGGTCCTGGATGGCGTCGCCGATGGCTTGCGACAGCTCCACCTGCGACGGGCGTGGCTTGTAGCCGGGCATGGCCGTGGCCAAGGGCCCATCTTCATCAAAAAATTCGGAAATATCCAGGTCCAGCATTACGGCAGCCTAGTGTCGGTCGGAGTCTATGGTGAACCGGTACCGGTAACGGTTCGGGCGCCAGACACTGATGTGGGAAAGGACCAAATGATACCCTTTGCCCAGCCCGCTTTCCTTGCGGACCAGGGACGGATCCATCCCCCCTGGCACGTTCTGTAACAGCGGCTTATGGCACAATCCGCCCCTTGTTTTTCCTTTTTGTCGTCGTATAGAGATGTCTGAAACTTCCGCTATCACGAACGTCGCCGCCGGCGTCGACAACGCCCGCATCGTCGCGCAGCTTGCCACCGAACTCGGCGCGCGCGTCTCCCAGATCGCTGCCGCGGTGGAACTGCTGGATGACGGCGCCACCGTGCCTTTTATTTCGCGCTATCGCAAGGAAGCCACTGGCGGCCTGGACGATACCGTGCTGCGCAACCTGGAAGTGCGCCTGGGCTATTTGCGCGAGCTCGAAGAGCGCCGCGGTTCCATCCTTGAATCCATCTCGCAGCAGGGCAAGCTGACGCCCGAGCTGCAGCAGGAAATTGCCGCCGCCGACACCAAGCAGCGCCTGGAAGACTTGTACGCGCCGTACAAGCCCAAGCGCCGCACGCGCGCCCAGATCGCCCGCGAGGCCGGCCTTGAACCCTTGGCCGACGCCATCCTGGCCGACCCGGCCTGCGACCCCGCCGCGCTGGCCGCGCAGTACCTGAACCCCGAAGCGTCCATCAACGACGCCAAGGCGGCGCTGGACGGCGCGCGCGACATCCTGGCCGAGCGCTATGCGGAAAACGCGGACCTGCTGGCCGACATGCGCGAGCACCTGTGGTCCACCGGCCTGATCTATTCCAAGATGATCGACGGCAAGGAAACCGAAGGCGCCAACTTCCGCGACTGGTTCGACTTCAACGAGCCTTTGCGCACGCTGCCTTCGCATCGCATCCTGGCGCTGCTGCGCGGCCGTCAGCAAGGCGTGCTGGAATTGCGCCTGGGGCTGGAAGCCGAGCTTGAAGCGCAGGTGCCGCACCCCTGCGTGGCGCGCATCGCCAATTTCCTGAAATTGGGCAATGGCCTGTTTGCGTTGGACGCCACGCCGCGCGCGCGCTGGCTGGGTGAAGTCTGCCGCTGGACCTGGCGCGTGAAGCTGCTGACGGCATTCGAAAGCGAACTGATCGGCCGCCTGCGTGAAAGCGGCGAAGCCGAAGCCATCCGCGTGTTCGCCGCCAACCTGAAAGACCTGCTGCTGGCGGCGCCCGCCGGCCCCAAGGCCGTGTTGGGCCTGGACCCCGGCATCCGCACGGGCTGCAAGATCGCCGTCATCGACCAGACCGGCAAGGTCGTCGACACCACCACCGTCTACCCGTTTGAACCGCGCCGCGATCGCGACGGCACGATCAACACGCTGGCCGCGCTTGTCGCGCGCCACAAGGTCGACCTGATCGCCATCGGCAACGGCACCGCCTCGCGCGAAAGCGAAAAGCTGGTGGGCGACATGATGGAACGCTTCCCTGACCTGAAAGTCACCCGCGTGGTGGTCTCTGAAGCCGGTGCATCCGTCTATTCCGCCTCGGAAACCGCTGCCCTGGAATTTCCCGACCTGGACGTGACGCTGCGCGGCGCCGTGTCCATCGCCCGCCGCCTGCAGGATCCGTTGGCCGAACTCGTCAAGATCGACCCCAAGGCCATCGGTGTGGGCCAGTACCAGCACGACGTCAACCAGCGCGAGCTGGCGCGTTCGCTGGATGCCGTCGTCGAAGATTGCGTGAACGCCGTGGGCGTGGACGTGAACACCGCCTCGGCCGCGTTGCTGGCTCGGGTGTCGGGTTTGAATTCGCTATTGGCCAAGAACATCGTGTCCTGGCGCGACGAGAACGGCGCATTCCCCACGCGCGACGTACTGCGCAAGGTGCCGCGCTTTGGCGAAAAGGCCTTTGAACAAGCCGCCGGCTTTTTGCGCATTCCCAACGGCGACAACCCGCTGGACGCCTCATCGGTGCACCCCGAAGCCTATCCCGTCGTGGAACGCATCGTGGCGAAGATCAAGGCCGAGGTCAAACAGATCATCGGCCAGCGCGACGCCCTGAAAGGGGTGTCGCCGTCCGACTTCACGGACGAGCGCTTTGGCTTGCCCACGGTGCGCGACATCTTCGCCGAACTGGAAAAGCCCGGCCGCGACCCGCGCCCCGAGTTCAAGACGGCCCAATTCAAGGAAGGCGTTGAAACCTTGAACGACCTGTACCCGGGCATGGTGCTGGAAGGCGTGGTGACCAACGTGGCCAATTTCGGCGCGTTCGTCGACATTGGCGTGCACCAGGACGGCTTGGTCCACATTTCGGCGCTGGCCGAAAAATTCGTGAAGGACCCGCGCGACGTCGTGCGCGTGGGCCAGACGGTCAGCGTGAAGGTGCTGGAAGTGGATGCCGCCCGCAAGCGCGTCGCGCTGACCATGCGCCTGAACGACACCGCGGCACCCGCACGCCGCAGCGGTGACGCCCCCAAGGGCGGTGACCGCCCACGCCGCGCTCAAGGCGACGGTGGTCGTGGCAACGCGGCGGGTGGCGCCAGCGGCATGAACAGCGCCATGGCGGACGCCTTCGCCAAGCTCAAGCGCTGAGTCTTAGCGCTGAGTCTTAGCGCCTGCTGTCCGCAAAGCCAGGGCCCCACGGCCCTGGCTTTTTCATTGGGTCCTGGCCTTTTAGTTGCCCGCCGCCGCCCCTAGGACTTTCCCGTAGATCGGCCCATTTTCTTGCGCGCGCTCAATCAACAATTCCAAAAATAAGGGAAAATATCGAATTGTGTCCGAATAATAAAAGCTGGTGGCGTTGGGGAACACAGCAGACACAAACATCCATGATCAGGCGAACCGCGGCGCGAACCGTCTATCAGGCAAGAAGCAAAAGAAAAAGCGCCCTATCCCGTAGAACGCCCCCCGGAGAGCCATTCGTCATGCGCACTACCCTTACGCTTGCCGCCAATGAAGCGGCAACCATTACCGAAAAAGAAGCCGGCCATAGTGGCGCCTATGCCGAAGTCACGCTCGGCCAATACGCGCATCTGATCATTGACGGCGCTGAAGTTGCTTTCAAGCACATCACGCTGGAACGCCTGGGTAGCCGGGTGATTGAATTACGCAATGGCGCCCAGCTTCAAGTGGGCGCGCTGGGATTCGCCAGCATGGGCGCCAGCATCGTATACCGCATCGGCGTGGGCTGCGCGCTGACGTTCGACGCCAGCCAATGGGACCCCGAAGTGGTCGCCAACACAACTTTTGATTTCGCCAGCCAAGGCAGCGGCACGCTGAAATACTTCCCCTTCATCAATCCCGAATGGCTGGAATGCCCGAACGTGGTCGGCTATTCGGACGGCGACCTGCTTGAGATCGCCGGCCAGGGCAATGCGCAGCGTTTCCAGGTGCGCGACGGCCGCATCGTGGCAGGCGCGCGGCCAGCCTGAGCTTGCTTCAAAAGGATGGCGGCGCGGGTTGCAGCGGGGATGGCAACCCGCGCCGCAGCCATCCGGCAGCCGCCTATTCTTGGGCTAACGACGCCAGCGCCGCACGCACGCGCACCAGGCGCGCATCGGCATCACCCTGCACGCCCTCGGGCGCTTCGGCAACCGTCACGCCGTCGATGACGGCCGAGTAGCCTTCACCCGCCACCTGCAGCACTTGCTCGGCCGATTCGGATTGCAGGCGGCGCATCAAGGCGCCCGCTTGCTTGGGATCGGCGAAACGCTGCGACAACAGCAGCTCTTCACCATCAGCCGCCAACAGGCGGAAACGGAAGCCGCCCGTTTCATCGCGGAAGCTGACGAAACGCGCGCCCTTGTCCTTGTCCTTCTTGCCTTGCGGCTTGCCGGACTTGGCGCCGGCATTCAGATTGCGCAAGCCCACCGCCACGCGCAATTCCTGCATCAGCGGCAGCGCCTGTTTGCGCGCCTTGTCGGCGCCAGCCTGCAGAATGTCTTCGATACGGCCCGGGTTGGCGATCAGTTCAACGTACTTTTCGCGCATGGGCGCCAGGCGCGTTTCCAGATGCTCGTAAAGCGCCTGCTTGGCATCGCCCCAAGCCATGCCATCTTCCAGTTGCTTGCGAAACGCCGCCGATTCCGCATGCGTGGCAAACGCGCGGAACAGCGTGTACAAGTGCGAACTTTCGGCGTCCTTGGCTTCGCCCGGCGCACGGGAATCGGTCACGATACGCATCACCGAGGCACGCAGCGCCTTGGCCCCGCCTTCGAACAGCGGAATGGTGTTGTTGTAGCTCTTGGACATCTTGCGGCCATCCAGGCCCGGCAAGGTGGCAACGTCTTCTTCGATGGCCACTTCCGGCAGCGTGAAATAGTCGCGGCCATATAGATGGTTGAAACGTTGGGCAATGTCGCGGGCCATTTCCAGATGCTGGATCTGGTCGCGGCCGACCGGCACACGGTTGGCGTTGAACATCAGGATGTCCGCCGCCATCAGCACGGGATACGAAAACAAGCCCATCGTGACGCCATCGTCCGGGTCCACGCCCTTGGCCAGGTTCTGGTCGACCGAGGCCTTATAAGCATGGGCGCGATTCATCATGCCCTTGGCGGTGACGCAGGTCAGCAACCAGCACAGCTCGGGAATTTCGGGGATGTCGGATTGCCGGTAGAACGTGACGCGCTCGGGGTCCAGGCCCACCGCCAGCCAGGTGGCGGCGATCTCAAGGCGGGAGCGAGCCACACGGGCCGGGTCGTCGCACTTGATCAGCGCGTGGTAGTCCGCCAAAAAGAAGAATGCGTCCACACCCGGCTGCGTGCTGGCCTCTACCGCGGGCCGGATGGCGCCAGCGTAGTTGCCAAGGTGGGGGGTGCCAGTGGTGGTAATGCCGGTAAGGACGCGGGTATTCATGGGGCGAAGAGGCGTGTGCGAGGGGAAACAAGCAGTGTAACTTGCCCGCGAGGCCTGAAGATCGGCGCGCCTACCAGACCGCCAGCAGTGGCGCGGCCAGCGCGCAAAGCCCACCCGTGGTCAACGCCGCGCGCGGACGGAAGGTCAAGAACCAGATCAGCAGCAGACCGGCAATGCTGAGAATGCCGATCCATTCCACCGTGCCGTAGCTCCAGCCCCATACCGTGGCGGATGCATAGAGCGACAGAGCCAGGGCGATCCAGCCGAACACCCGCAATGGCACGCGATGGCGGCGCGGCATGGCGCGGTCGAACAGGTCTTCGTAGTGACGATCCATACCCAGGCACAGGGCGGAAAAGCCCGCGTAGGCCAGGCAAAAAGCGGCAAGCGTCATGGCGTATCACCTCGCGGTTCGTAGACGGCGGCGCTGGGCGCAGCCTGGGCAGACGACGGCACCGACGCCGGCCTGGTCGCAGCCGGCGACGGGGTGCGCGGCGCACCCACGGCCCGGGCCGACGCCTTGGCCGGCATGCGGCGGGCTCGAGCCGCCTTGCGCGACATCCAGGCAAACAACGCGGCGCTGGCCAGGCAGCTCAGGTCGAACCCGGCCATGACCCAATCGCCTTCAGGCAACGAGACCCCCAGGTGGCGCGAGGTGGTCAGGGCATTGACCACCGGCACCAAGGCCAGCGCGCCAGCGGCAATGGCCAGCAGGTCCTGCCACTTGCGAGGCTGGAAAACAAAGGCATAGACGAGCGACACGGCCCAGGCCGCGAAGAACGCCCGCGACTCCCAAAACTGGCGCCCTGGCAAATCCACGGGCAGCAAGCGATTGGCCAGGAAAAACGCCGCCACGCCGAACACCACGCCCGCGATCGTGCCCGCGTTCAGGCCATCAACCAGGCGCAGCGAAAACGCTTCGCGGCTATCTTGCGGGCGCGCCTTCTGGCGCCGCTTGGCGATCCACAGCACCAGCCCCGTTCCCACCATGCCGGTGCCCGCCAGGCTGACCAGGAAGTAGAACCAGCGCAACAGCGGTTCAGCAAAAAGGCCCAAGTGCAGGCCAGTGATGGTGCCCGCCGTTCGGGCGGTCGCGCCCATCGTGTCCTGCCCTTCCAGCAACTTGCCCGTGACGCCGTCAAAGCGCTTCCAGGGGGCCATCAGCCCAAATGACACCCCGTCAGCGGCGGCGCGCGTGAGCGTCACGGTGGAGCCAGCATCGCCAGGGTTGTTGACGGTGATGCGGCCTACGCGTCCATGCCACTCCTGCTGCGCCTGCTCGACCAACGGCGCAATCGGTATCAATGGCGCGGGCTGATTCAGCGGCGGTGTCACCTTGAATGATTTGAAGACCTCGTCCGTGTACTGACGCGGGGTTTCATATACAGCCTTGATGCCCGCGGGCATCAGCATCACCATGAACAGCACGAGTCCGCTGAAGGTGATCATCAGGTGGAATGGCAGTCCCAGGACCGACAGCACGTTGTGACCGTCCATCCAGGCGCGTTGCCCCCCCTTTCCAGGGCGAAAGGTAAAGAAATCCGCGAATATCTTCTTGTGCGTGATGATGCCGCTGATGATCGCCACCAGCATGAACATACCCGCGATGCTGGCCAGCCAACGCCCCCACGGAAACGCGGTCTCCAGTTCGAAATGAAAGCGATAGAAGAACTCGCCGCCGCGCGTTTCGCGGCCCGTCACCGCCTGCCCGCTGGCAGGGTCCAGCTTCACGCGCACGAATCCGCGCTCGCCCGGCTTGGGCTTGGGCACTTGATACAGCAGCAGGATCAGCGGCTCGCGATTCGACGGCGGCGTGATGAACCAGCGCTTGGCGTCCGGCGCATGTTCGGCCAGATAGCGCTGCGCCACCTCCACCGACGGCACGGCGGGCGCCGGCTTTACCTGGATTTCGGGCTGCATCCAGTGCGTGATCTCGGGTCGGAAGAACGCCAGCGACCCAGTCAGGAACATCGCGAACAACACCCAGCCGAAAATCAATCCGGCCCAGGTATGCAACCAGGACATCGACTGGCGCAGGCCCTCTTCACCCTGCGCCTTGACCTTCTTTGCCTTCATGCCGCCCCCATCGTGCGGCCGGCCAGGAACAGCCCGCCCAGCAGCAATGCCGGCAACAAAATGCCGGCCCAGGCGCGCCAGGCGTTGCGCGTGGCAAACACCCAGATCACGCCGCAGGCGTAGACCACGAAGGACAACATCTGGGCCGTCGTGACGGCGTCGGCCCGCCCCATGGGGAGCCAGACCGCCAGGCAGGCCGCAGCCGCCGAGGCCAGGGCATAGCCGCCCAGAATGGCGGCAACCGCCCTGGAAAATACGGCCATGCGATAGCGCATCATGCCTGCGCCGGCTGCGGGTGCTTTCACTTGTTCACATTGAAGCTAAGGGTGGAAACGTAGCGGATCTTGGCGTAGGACTTGCCATCGGCCTCACCCGCCTTCTCTTCGACGTGCGCGGCTTCCAGCACGTACTGGCCCGGCCACGGCGTCGTGATTTCGATGCGACCGTTCTCATCGCTCCAGAAGCGCTTTTCCCATTTCGGAGGACCGAACACGGTGACTTCGGTCTTGGCCAAAGGCTTGCCCTGGAAATGCAGGACGAACGTATTGGCGCCGGGGGCGGTGGGCACCAGTTCCAGGTCCAGCTTGGCTTGCGTGTCGGTGCGGCCTGCCTTGGCGCCGTACTTCACCAGGGTTTCCTTGAACTGGATCGGCTGGGCCAGGCGGACGTCGCCCTTGCCGCTGGCAGCGAATTCGACAAAGTCAGCGCCCTTGCCCGACGCTTTCAGCACCGTGCCATCGGCCGCGGTCACGACCGGCGCCACCATGACTTTTCCCAGCAGGCCATCCTGCTTTTCGCGCACATCGTCAGCCCATTCGCCGAAGTACACCTTGGCCGGTCCTTCGGCCCCCCGTTCCAGCCAAACAAAGTGTGCCTGCGCGGCGCCCGCGCTGCCCAACAGGGCGATGGCGGCTAACGTCTTTGCGAATTTCATTATGGATTTTCCTTTAGTCCGATATTCCGGAAACAGGCAAGCCCCGCGGCTGATGCCTATTTGGAATCGCCTGAATTATAACTATTCTCACTACGGCCTTCATCAAAAAAATGGGACGCAATGCCAATCGCTGGTTAACCCGCATTCTTTTAATTCGTAATTTAAATATATTAAGAACATATCTGAAGCCACCCACCGTGCTTTCTCACTGGAGTCATCCATGACGCACCCTCGCTGGACAGGCATTTTCCCCGCCGTCACCACCAAGTTTCATGCCGACGAACGCATCGACGCCGAAGGCACCGCCCGCCACATCGACTTTCAAATTCGCAACGGCATCCACGGCGTTGTCACCTGCGGGTCGCTTGGCGAGGCCAGCACCTTGACGCTGGAAGAAAAGTTGGCGGTCACCCGGATCGCGTTGGAAGCATCCGGCGGGCGTGTGCCGGTTCTGGCCAACGTATCGGAAACCAGCACGCGCGAAGCCCTGCGGTATATCGACGACGCCAACAAGCTGGGCGTTGCCGGCTTCATGGTCATGCCCTCGCTGATCTACGTCGCCGATCCCCGCGAAGCCATGCTGAACGTACGCACCATGGCCGACGCCGCCCAGCAGCCCATCATGGTCTACAACAACCCGCTGGCCTACCGCGTGGACCTGACGCCCGCGCACATGGCCGAACTGGCCGACTGCAAATGGCTCGCCGCCGTCAAGGACAGCTCGGGCGACACCCGCCGCGTGACCGACCTGCGCAACGCCGTGGGCGACCGCTATCAAATTTTCCTGGGCGTGGACGACCTGGCCTACGAGGGCCTGGCGTTGGGCTGCGACGGCTTGCTTGCCGGCGTGGGGTGCGCATTCCCGCGTGAAACGGTCGCCCTTTACGATCTCATGAAGGCGGGCAAGCACGCCGAAGCGCTCGCCCTTTACCAATGGATGACGCCGCTTCTGCATCTGGACGTGTCCACGAAACTTGTCCAGAACCTGAAGCTGATCGACGCGCTGGTGGGCGTTGGCACGGAGCATGTGCGCCGTCCTCGCCTGCCCGTCATCGGCGAGGAACGCGCCCTGATCGAACGCGTCGTGGCCCATGCGCTGGCCACCCGTCCCGCGCAATACCAATCCGTGCCCTGATAGGTTCGCGCCGCCCTGCGATAACTCTGAGTAATTACTCGCAATTTCCTTGAGTTATCGCCGGGCGACCATATGCCGCCTATTGCCGCATGGCGCCGCAGATTCCATCGCAACTAGCGTGACATTACGGTCTCTACGGCACGACGCAAGGCCTTTAATTGCCTAGACTAGGCCGGCATCTCACTCATACCCCACCACGCTCGTGCTGTTCCCACATAAGGCGCGTCAATGAATCAGATCCTTGTCATCGACTCCCATACGGCAGGCGAGCCCACCCGGCTAGTCATATCGGGCTTTCCCGACCTGGGCGCGGGCAGCATGGCCGAACGGCAACACCGCCTTGCCACCGAACATGATGCCTGGCGCGCCGCCACCGTGCTGGAACCGCGCGGCAGCGATGTCATGGTAGGCGCACTGCTTTGCGCACCACAGGATCCGGCCAACGCCGCCGGCGTCATCTTCTTCAACAACGCCGGCTACCTGGGGATGTGCGGCCACGGCACCATCGGCCTGGTCGCCACGCTGGCCTACCTGGCCCGCATCGGTCCCGGCGAACACGGCATTGAAACACCGGTCGGCACCATCCGCGCCCTCTTGCACGACGACGGGTCGATCAGCGTGCGCAATGTGCCCGCCTATCGCCTGCATCGCGCCGTGCGCGTTGACGTGCCCGGCTACGGCGAAGTAATCGGTGACGTCGCCTGGGGCGGAAATTGGTTCTTTCTTGTCGACCACGAAGGCGGCCAAGGCATGGTCCAAACCTTGCAGCGCATTGCGCCTGACAACATCGACGCGCTGACCCATTACGCCTGGGCCATCCGCCACGCCTTGCAATCGGCGGGCATCACTGGCGCCGACGGCGCCGTCATCGATCACATCGAACTGTTCACGTCCGACCCCGAGGCCAACAGCCGCAACTTTGTCCTATGCCCAGGCAAAGCCTACGACCGCTCACCCTGCGGCACGGGCACAAGCGCCAAGCTGGCCTGCCTGGCCGCCGACGGCAAGCTTGCACCCGGGCAGGTCTGGCGCCAGGCCAGCGTCATCGGCAGCACGTTCGAGGCCAGCTATGAAATAGCGGGCAAGCAGGTCGTGCCCACCATCCGAGGACGCGCGCACATCTGCGCTGAATCCACGCTGCTGATTTCGCCCGACGACCCTTTCGGCTGGGGCATCCGCCCGGCGCATTCGCCTGAAGCCGGCTGATGGCGCCGTCCAATGCTCCCCTGCACACGGATGTCCTGGTGATTGGCGCCGGCATCATCGGCGCCGCCTGTGCCCATCGTTTGGCACAGGACGGCCTGACGGTGCGTGTGCTCGACGGCCGCTTGGGCGGCGCCACGCAATCTGGCATGGGGCATCTGGTTGCCATGGACAGCAGCCCTGCCGAACTGGCGCTCAGCGCCGCGTCCCTGGATACATGGCGGCATTGGGGCGCCCGCATGAACGACGCGGACCCAGCCTGCGCCTATACCGGATGCGGCACGATGTGGCTTGCCGCCAACGACCGCGACATGGCTGAAGCCGGGCGCAAGCAAGCTCGCCTGCGCGACCACGGCATCGACGCCACCCTGCTTGGCGCGCAACAGCTGGCCAACGCCGAACCGGCCTTGCGCACCGGCCTGGCGGGCGCACTGCACGTACCTGGCGACGGCCTGGTGTATGCGCCCAGCGCCGCCCGCTGGCTGCTGGCGCATGCGCCGCCGGGCCTGTCGTTCGAAGCGGCCGAAGTCTGCAACATCGACACGCAAGGCGCGGTACTTGCCGATGGAACGCGACGCGACGCCCGGGCCATCGTGCTGGCGGCAGGCTGGGCGGCCACCCGGCTTTGCGACGACCTGCCCCTGCAACCCAAAAAAGGCCATCTGGCCATCACCGACCGCTACCCCACGGGCATGCGCCATCAACTTGTCGAACTCGGCTACATGGCCAGCGCCCAACAGCGCCAAGGCGCCGCCGTGGCGTTCAACGTGCAGCCCCGCCCCACCGGACAACTGCTGATCGGCTCTTCTCGCCAGTCCGGGCAATCAACGTCCGCCGTGGACCCGATGGTGCTGTCACGCATGCTCAAGCGCGCCATGGAGTTTCTGCCAGGCCTGTCCGGCATGAACATCCTGCGCACCTGGACGGGCATCCGCGCCGCCACGCCCGACGGGCTGCCGCTGATAGGCCGGCACCCCACACGCCCAACGCTTTGGCTGGCCGTGGGTCATGAAGGCCTGGGTGTCACCACCGCACCGGCCACCGCCACGCTGCTGGCCGCGCTGATACAAGACACAGCGCCACCGCTGGCCGCAGCCCCGTTTGCACCGTCCCGTTCATTCCACAAGGTGGCGCCATGACTTTTCCCCGCGCGTCCGCGCGCTTGCGCATCCGGCTTGATGGCCAGCAGGTCAGTGTTGCGGCTGACAGCAGCGTCGCCGCCGCGTTGGCGGCGCGCCCGCCCGGTAACTCGCGCGTGTCGATTTCCGGTGAAAGGCGCGCCGCGTTTTGCGGCATGGGCGCCTGCCATGAATGCCGAGTCCTGATAGACGGCCATCTGCGGCTTGCCTGCCAGACGCGCTGCCGCGAAGGTATGCGCGTCGACACCATCCTGGAACACGGGCACGACGCCAGCAGCGCCACCGCCCAAGACAGCCACGACAGCCATTGCGACCTTCTCATCATTGGCGCCGGCCCCGCGGGCATGGCCGCCGCGCTGGCTGCCGCGCCCAGTGGCCGCGCCATTGTGCTGCTTGATGACAACCCTGCTCCGGGTGGCCAGATCTGGCGTGATGGACCTGGCGTGGCCCTGCCTGCCGCCGCCCGCCGCTTGCGCGAGCAGGTCGCGCGTCATCTCAATATCACGCTGCTTTGCGGCACCCGGGTCGTGGGGCTGGCCGGAATGGCTGGCTTGTCCGGGCAGCCGGCACTCATGCTTGAGGACGCAAGCCGGGGATGGGTTCAGCACTACGACGCACTGATCCTGTGTACCGGCGCCCGCGAACTCCTGCTGCCTTTTCCCGGGTGGACGCTACCCGGCGTTACCGGCGCGGGCGGGCTGCAGGCCCTGGCCAAGTCGGGCGTGCCACTGCGCGGACAGCGCATCGTCATTGCCGGGACCGGCCCCCTGCTGCTGGCGGCCGCGCATTCCGCACGCAAGGCGGGCGCGCGCGTTGTCCGCATTGCCGAACAAACCGATTGGCGCACGTTGGCGCGCTTCGCCTATCGCCTGGCACGCTGGCCGGGCAAGGCAATGCAGGCCGCCGCACTTTTCAGCCCCCATTTCCGCAGCGCCAGCCACGTGCTCGAAGCCACGGGCGACGGGCGGGTGCAGCAGGTGCGTTTAAGCCGCGCTGATGGCGAAGAGAAAATCGCCTGCCATCGGCTGGCTTGTGGTTTTGGCTTGGTGCCCAACATCAAACTTGGCCAGATGCTTGGGTGCGAGCTGGACGCGCACCAGGGTCTGCGCGTGAACGACATGCAGCAGACCACGGTGCCGGGCGTATTCGCGGCGGGCGAATGCACGGGCATTGGCGGCAACGAGCAGGCACGGTTGCAAGGCGCCATGGCGGGCCATGCGGCGGTCGGTGGCCTGGCACAGGCCGCGCGCCTGACCACCGACCTGGCCCACTGGCAGGAATTCGCCAATACCTTGCGCAGCCATTTCGCGCTGCACCCGTCGTTGCTGTCCTTGGCGCGGCCCGACACCTTGGTCTGCCGTTGCGAAGACGTGCCGCATTCCGCGCTGGTATCCCGCCAAAGCTGGATGGACGCAAAGTTGCACACGCGCTGCGGCATGGGCGCATGCCAGGGCCGCATCTGCGGCGCGGCCACGCAAGCGCTCTATGGCTGGCAGCCCGCGCCGCCCCGGCACCTGCTCGCGCCCGTCCGCATCGACACGCTCGCCGGCCTGACTTCATCGCCCCCTATCCCGAACAAGGAATTCTCATGACTCCCTTCCTGGACGCGCAGCTCGCCTTCGCGCAGCAACTTGCAGATGAGGCCCGCGGCATGTACGCGCCGTATCTGCGCGATGCGTCCAACGCCGCCTCGTCGCCGGCACGGCCCGACCTGCCGCACACCGATATCAAGCCGGACAGCAGCCTGGTCACCGCATTGGACCGCGCCATCGAAGCGCACCTGCGCTTGCGCATCGAAGACGCGTATCCCCAACACGGTATCTACGGCGAAGAAGGCGGCACGGTCAGGCTGGATGCCGAGCATGTCTGGGTGCTCGACCCCATAGACGGCACGGCCCCCTTCATTGCCGGCGTGCCGGTTTTCGGCACCTTGATCGCGCTCTTGCATCGCGGCATGCCCGTGCTGGGCGTGATGGATTTCCCCGCCATCGGCGACCGCTGGATCGGCGCCACCGGACGCCCCACGCTGCACCAAGGCAAGGCTTGCCGCACCCGCGCCTGCGGCCTGCTGAGCGACGCCATGCTCAGCACCAGCAACCCCGACTTCTACGCGTCCGACGAACTGCCCGCGTTTCAGGCGCTGCGCGAACGCACCCGCTGGCGCATCTATGGCGGCTGCTGCCTGGCGTATGGCTTGCTTGCCGCTGGCCGCACCGACATCGCCATCGATGCCCGGCTGGCGCTCTATGACTACGCGCCGTTCATCCCCGTCATCCAGGGCGCGGGCGGCGTCATCACCGACTGGAACGGTCGCGCGCTTGGCCTGGACAACCCGGCTTCACGCATCCTCGCTGCCGGCGACCCTGACCGGCATCGCGAAGCGCTCACGCTTGTACGCCACGCAATGGCTTGAATCCGTCACCGCCGCAACGGTCGGCGCCTTCCCGATACCGACGCATTTTCCTCTTGCACCAGGAGCTCCCGGGCATGGACATCCGCATTGAAAACCTCTGCATTTCATACGGCAAGCAACGTGTCATCGACGGATTGAGCCTGGACATCCCCCCGGGTGGCTTTTTCACCTTGCTGGGGCCCAGCGGCTGCGGCAAGACCACCCTGCTGCGCGCCATTGCCGGCTTCACCCCCATCACGTCGGGCAGCCTGCGATTTGGCGGACGCGACGTCACGCGGGTGCCCGCGCACCAACGCAATATCGGCATGGTGTTCCAGGATTACGCGCTGTTTCCCAACCGAAGCGTGTTCGACAATACCGCCTACGGCCTACGCGCGCGGAAAGTGGCGTCCGCGCACATCAAGCAAAAGGTGACGTCCGCACTTGAACGCGTTGGCCTGGCGCAATACGCGGCGCGCCTGCCCGCCGAACTGTCTGGCGGGCAACGCCAGCGCGTGGCGCTTGCGCGCGCCCTGGTCATCCAGCCACAAGTGCTGTTGATGGATGAGCCGCTGTCGAATCTGGATGCCAAGCTGCGCATCCAGGTTCGGCAGACCATTGCCGAGCTGCAACGCGAAGCCGGCATCACCACCGTCTTCGTCACCCATGACCAGGAAGAAGCGCTGGCCCTGTCCGACCAGATCGCCGTGCTGGAGCGCGGCCGCGTGGCGCAGTTGGGCACGCCGCGCGCCATCTACAGTCAGCCGGCCAGCGGGTACGTGGCGGACTTCATCGGTGCGGCCAACTTGCTGCCGGTGCAATGCCAGGCGCGTGAGCCCGGCCCCGTGCGCTTACTGGTGGACGGACACGACATTGCCGCGCATGCCCCCGCACCGCTGGCGGGCGCAGCGGTACTGGTGGCGCGTCCCGAAGACATCATGCTGACCACCACGCCAGGCACCGGTGTGCCGGCGCGCATCCTGGCATTGCAGTACCTGGGCATCAAGACCAGTTACCGTGTTGAACTGCCCGGCGGCGGCCATCTGAACGTAGACGTGCATGGCGAACCCGCTGCGGCGCTGGCCCGTGGCGCACAGGTCGGCTTGGTATTTGATACGCAAAAAACGCTGGTGCTGGCGTCATGAAGCGCGTGCTCCCCATGCTGAGGTCGCCCTGGACATGGTTATCGCTGGCGGTGCTGGCCGTGCTGCTGGTCTTCCTGGTCTGGCCCGTGCTGAACATCCTGTCCGCCAGCGTGCTGGCACGCAACGAGGCAGGCCAGTCCGGCTGGCACATTCTGCTGTCCGACCCGCGCTATCTGCGCGCCATCGGCAACACCTTGCTGCTGGGCGTCGGCGTAACGCTGCTGGCGGCTGGCATCGGCGTGCCGCTGGCCTACCTGAGCGCGCGCCACCACTACCCCGGCAAGGGGCTGGTGTCTGTGCTGCCCCTGATCACCTTGATCATTCCCGAGGTCATCGGCGCGCAGACCTGGCTGATGATCCTGGGCAACAACGGGGTGCTCACCCGTGCGCTGCGCGACGGCCTGGGCCTGGACCTGCCCTCGTTCTACGGCTGGCCGGGGCTGCTGACCGTCATGACGTTCACGTACTACGCCTACATCTACATCGGCACGCTGGCGGCCATCCGAGGCTTTGACTCGCAACTGGAAGAGGCGGCCCAAAGCCTGGGCACGTCGCCGCCCCTGTCGCGCTTGAAGGTCATGGCGCCCGTGGTGATGCCCGCCATCCTGGCCAGCGCATTGCTCGTGTTCACCATGGTGGTGGGCAACTTCGCCACGTCGATGATTCTTGGCCATCGCGTGGAACTGCTGTCCGTGCTGACGTACCAGGCGTCGGTTTCGGAAACGGGCAGCGATCCGGTCATGCAAAGCACGCTTGCCACCACTTCGATTTCGCTGGTGATGCTGGCGCTTTTTCTGCAACGCTGGATTGTGTCGCGCGGACGCTATCAAATCACGCAAGGACGCGGCGCCCCCGAAACACCGATACGCGGCGCAGGCGCATGGACGCTGGCAGGCGCGGCCCTGGCCGTGATGGCGCTGTCGATGCTGCCGCTGGCCACGCTTGCCGTGGGCGCCTTCACGCGCGCGCACGGCCCGGTGATGCGCTGGGGCGAGTGGACGGTCGCGCATCTGGAACGGGTGCTGGTCAACGCCCCGGCCCCGATGCTGAATTCCGTCTTGTACGCGGGCGCCGCCACGCTGGTCGCCATTGCCTTCAGCACCCTGGCAAGCTATCAGATCGTCAAGAAGCGCAACCTGTTGACGCCTTGGCTGGACTACCTCAGCTCCATTCCCCTGGCCTTGTCAGGCACGGTCATCGGCATCGGCCTGCTGATGACGTTCGGCCACGGCGCATTCGACCTGTCCGGCACGGCGTCGCTGATCGTGCTGGCCTATATCGTGCGACGGCTTCCGTTCGGCGTGCGCAATGCTTCGTCCACGCTATTCAACCTGCCGGATTCCATTGAAGAGGCATCCATCAGCCTGGGTGTGCCACCACTCGCCTCTTTCGTGAAGGTGGTGCTGCCGCTGATGCTGCCCGCCATCGCCGCCGCCGCCGTGCTCACCTGGACAACCACTGTGTCCGAGCTCAGCGCGTCGGTCATTGTGTATTCGCCCGGCCATGAAACGCTGCCAATCCAGATTTTCCGCCTGATCGACAGCGGCCTGATGGCGCAGGCATCGGCCTACGGCCTGGTGCTGATCAGCGTGATCCTGGCGCCCGTGCTGCTGGCTACCCGCGTCTTCAAGATCCGGCTCTTTGCCTGAGACCGGCTCATTCAACCGCAACGCTCAAGGAACCACCATGATCCAACTCCCCCCCTTGAACCGCCGACAAGTGCTGAAGCTGCTGGCCGCCACTGGCGGTATCGGCGGCATGGGCGCCCTGCCTACCCGCGCGCTGGCGCAGCGCACCGAACAGGTCGTGCTGTACACCACGCTGAATGCCCAGTCCGTGGAAACGGCCAGCGACATCGCACGCGAGCTTTTGCCCCACATCAAGCCCAGCACGGTGGCGGGCGGCAGCAGCCAGTTGCTAAAGCGCATCGAAGCCGAAGCCGGGCAGCCAAAAGGGGATCTGTTCTGGACGTCCAGCGCCAACGTCATGCACGGCTACCGAACCTTGTTTGAACCTTACCGTTCCGCGCAAACCGCCGCCATCCCCCACGCGCTGCACGGCCCCGACGACCTCTGGATGGCCGCCAACCTGCATATCGTGGTCGGCATGATCAACACGCGGCATCTGCCCGGCGCCGCGCCCACCACCTGGGCCGACCTGACTGACCGTCGCTTCAAAGGCAAGATCATCATCGGCGATCCCGGCAACAGTTCGACGGCGTTCACGGCCTTGTGGGGAATCGAACGCGTGCTGGGCACCGAGGGCCTGAGGGCCTTGGCGCGCAACACCAGCGTGTCCGGCGCCGCTTCGCACGTGGTGCGCAGCGTGGGCCAGGGCGAGTATGCGGTGGGCATCACGTTCGAATCCACCGCCTACCCCTACGTGGCTGGCGGCCAAAAGGAAATCGGCATCATGTACCCCGCCGACGGCACCTTCACCGTGGCCGACAACATGGCCATGGTAAAGAACGCGCCTAACCCGGAAGCCGCCAAGCGCATGTACGACCTGCTGTTGTCGCGCGAGATGCAGCTGGCCCTGCTGCAAAACGCCTTCCGCCGCCCCAGCCGCACCGATATCGACGTCAGCAAACATCTGGACATGCCGCCACTTGCCGACATCAAGATCGTGCCGGTGGACGAAGCCGAAGCCGCCGCTGGCCGCGAGGCATTTCTTGCACGGTGGCGCGCCTACCTGGCGGAGGCACGCAGCGCCTGACATTTGGCGCCAGCCCGCGAAACGGTGCGGCCCTGTCCTCAAGGGCCGCACTGCGCCATTGCTACAACGGCATGACTACAACGTCGCCGCCAGGCGCCGTTCAGATTCCAGGTATTCGCGCGACTGCATTTCCAGAATGCGCGACACGGTGCGATGGAATTCGTTGGCCAGCGCGCCTTCGGTGTAGATCTCTTCGGGTTCGCACTCGGCCGACATGATGAGCTTGACGCGGTGGTCGTAGAACACATCGATCAACCACGTGAAGCGGCGCGCCTCGGACGCCTGGCGCGGCCCCATCTTCGGCACACCTGACAAGATCACGGCATGGAAGCGGCTGGCCAATTCCAGGTAGTCATTCTGTGAACGCGGGCCACCGCAAAGCGTGGCGAAGTCGAACCACACCACCGCGCCCGCCAGCGCCACCGCGCGAATTTCGCGGTGTTCGATATGCAGCAGGGGTTCCTGCGGCGGCGTATCGGCCAGGCTGTCGAAGGCCTTTTGCAGCGCGGCTTGGGCGCGCTCGTCCAGCGGCGTGTGGTAGCTCTGCACCTGCTCGAGCGAACGGCGGCGGTAATCCACCCCGGCATCCACGTTCATCACGTCCATGCGCGACTGGATCAACTTGATCGCCGGCAGCACGCGGTCGCGGTGCAGGCCGTCGGTGTACAGGGTCGACGGCTCGTAGTTCGACGTCATGACGAACGACGTGCCGTACTCGAACAGCTTCAACAGCAGTCGGTGCAGGATCATCGCGTCCGCCACGTCCGACACATGGAACTCGTCAAAGCAGATCAGGCGATAGCGCTTGGCGACCCGCTTGGCCACTTCGTCCAGCGGGTCCTGCATGCCCTTCACTTCTTCCAGCTCGCGGTGCACGCCCCGCATGAATTCATGAAAGTGCAGCCGCGCCTTGCGCACGACCGGCACGGTGGCATAGAAGGCATCCATCAGGAAGCTCTTGCCACGCCCCACCCCGCCCCACAGATACACGCCGCGCGGCACATCCGGGCGGTTCAGCAGCTTCTTCAGCGCGTTCGAGCGCATCGACTTGAACTTGACCCATTCGTCGTAATAGCGCTGCAAGCGGTCGATGGCCTGCTTTTGCGCGGCATCGGGCTTGTAGCCACGTTCGGCCAAGGCGTGTTCGTAGTATTCGCGGACGTTCATGGGGGACTTAGCTCAACCAACCAAAATGAAAAAAGGGCGGGTCCTTGAACCCGCCCCCTGTCTAGCTCAGGTCAAGGACGCTTAGAAGTTCAGCGCGCGCTTGTCCACGGCCAGAGCGGCTTCCTTCACGGCTTCCGACAGCGTCGGGTGCGCGTGGCAGATGCGGGCGATGTCTTCGGCGGCGCCACGGAATTCCATGATGGTCACGGCTTCCGAGATCAGTTCCGAGGCCATCGGGCCCACGATGTGCACGCCCAGGACTTCGTCGGTCTTGGCATCGGCGATCACCTTGGCAAAGCCGGTGGTGTCGCCCAGCGCGCGGGCGCGGCCGTTGGCCAGGAACGGGAAGCTGCCGGCCTTGTACTCGCGGCCTTCGGCCTTGAGTTGCTGCTCGGTCTTGCCGACCCAGGCGATTTCCGGCGACGTGTAGATGACCCACGGCACGGTGTCGAAGTTGACGTGGCCATGCTGGCCGGCGATGCGCTCGGCAACCGCCACGCCCTCTTCTTCGGCCTTGTGCGCCAGCATCGGGCCGCGCACCACATCACCCACTGCCCAGACGTTTTGCAGGTTGGTCTTGCAGTCGCCGTCCACGGCCACGAAGCCGCGTTCGTCCAGCTTCAGGCCCACGGCGTCGGCGTTCAGGCCGCCGGTGTAGGGCACGCGGCCGATCGAGACGATCAGCTTGTCGACCACCAGCTTCTGCTCGGCGCCCTTGGCGTCGACGTAGGGCACGGTCACCGACTTGGCGGTGGCCTTGATCTCGCCGATCTTCACACCCATCTGGATGTTCAGGCCTTGCTTGGTGAACGCCTTCAGCGCTTCCTTGGCAACCTGGCCGTCAGCGGCGGCCAGGAATTCGGGCATCGCTTCCAGGATGGTCACTTCCGAACCCAGGCGGCGCCACACGCTGCCCATTTCCAGGCCGATCACGCCGGCGCCGATCACGCCCAGCGTCTTCGGCACGCCACCGATGTTCAGTGCGCCGTCGTTGGACAGCACGACCTTTTCGTCGAACGGCAGGCCTGGCAGTTCACGCGCCGACGAACCCGTCGCCACCACCACGTGCTTGGCGACCAGGTCTTCTTCGGCGGTGCCGGTGACCTTGATGGCCCAGCCGCCTTCCACTTGGCCGCTGAACGCGCCCTTGCCGTGGAAGAAGGTGACCTTGTTCTTCTTGAACAGGTACAGGATGCCGTCGTTGTTCTGCTTGACCACCGTGTTCTTGCGGCCGATCAGGGTGTCGAGCTTCAGGCTGACGCCCTTGACTTCGATGCCGTGCTCGGCGAAGTGGTGGTTGGCTTGTTCAAAGTGCTCGGACGATTGCAGCAGCGCCTTGGACGGAATGCAGCCGACGTTGGTGCAGGTGCCACCAGGAGCCGGGCCGCCTTGGCCGTTTTGCCAGGCGTCGATGCAAGCGACCGACATGCCCAGCTGGGCTGCGCGAATGGCGGCGATGTAGCCGCCAGGGCCTGCGCCGATCACGACGACGTCAAATTGTTTGGACATAGTGTTCTCGCGATTGAGTGTGGGGTGGAACACGCCCCGCCCGGTGTTTGCGAGCCGGAGGCCAGCCGTGGGCCGACCGGGGCGCCGCGAACCGGAAGGCCCGGTGCGGCGCCGCGCGGAGCGTCGAGATTACAGGTCCAGCAACAGGCGCTGCGGATCTTCCAGGGCGTCCTTCATGGCGACCAGGCCCAGCACGGCTTCACGGCCGTCAATGATGCGGTGGTCATAGGACAGCGCCAGGTAGTTCATCGGACGGATGACGATCTGGCCGTTTTCGACCACAGCGCGATCCTTGGTGGCGTGCACGCCCAGGATGGCCGATTGCGGCGGGTTGATGATCGGGGTCGACAGCATCGAACCGAACACGCCACCGTTGGAGATCGAGAACGTGCCACCGGTCATTTCTTCAATGCCCAACTTGCCGTCAGCGGCGCGGCGGCCGAAGTCGGCGATGGTCTTCTCGATTTCAGCGATGGACAGTTGGTCGGCGTTGCGCAGGATCGGCACCACCAGGCCACGCGGGCTGCCGACAGCGATACCGATGTCGAAGTAGCCGTGATAGATGATGTCCTTGCCGTCGATCGACGCGTTGATCAGCGGGTACTTCTTCAGCGCGGCCACAGCGGCCTTGACGAAGAACGACATGAAACCCAGCTTGATGCCGTGTTCCTTTTCGAACTTGTCCTTGTACTTGCTGCGCAGATCGATGACCGCTTGCATGTTCACTTCGTTGAACGTGGTCAGGATTGCGTTTTCTTGTTGCGACTGCAGCAGGCGCTCGGCGATGCGGGCGCGCAGGCGGCTCATCGGCACACGCTGTTCCGGACGGCCGTCCAGCGACAGCGTGGTCGGGGCCGGCGCGGCCGGGGCCTTGGCCGGAGCAGCCTTGGCGGCGGGAGCGGAAGCGGCCAGGGCGTCGCCCTTGGTCACGCGGCCATCGCGGCCGGTGCCCGACACGGAAGCGGCGTCAACGCCCTTCTCGGCCAGGATCTTGGCGGCGGCGGGCGATGCCACGCCGGCGGCGGCCGACGAGGCCGGGGCAGCGGCGGGAGCAGCCGGAGCTTGTTCAGCAGCCTTGGGGGCTTCGGCGGGAGCCGTCGCGGCGGCGGCGGCCTTGGCGGCGGTGTCGATACGGGCCAGCACTTCGCCCGAGGTCACGGTGCTGCCATCGCCCTTGACGATTTCAGCCAGCACGCCCGAAGCGGGGGCCGGCACTTCCAGCACAACCTTGTCGGTTTCGACTTCGATCAGGATTTCGTCCGCTTCAACGGCAGCGCCCGGCTGCTTCTTCCAGGTCAGCAGGGTCGCTTCGGAGACGGATTCGGAAAGTTGGGGGACAACGACGTCGGTAATAGCCATTTTGTTTGTTCCGTAAAGTTTGTGTTCTGGTCACGCTGCGCGGCAAGGTTCGAAACCGGGTTCCAAAACGCTTGCCGCGCGCGGCGCGTGCATCAAGTCAGGGTTACTTCGTCAACATGACCTTGAACTTGGGCGCGAAAGCCGTTTCGATCAGGGCCTTCTGCTGCTCCTGGTGCTTGGCCAGGTAGCCCACGGCCGGCGATGCCGACGCGGCGCGGCCGGCGTAGCCCAGCTTCTGGCCTTCCACCATGTTCTCGTACACGTGATGCTGAACGTAGAACCAGGCGCCTTGGTTCTGCGGTTCGTCCTGAACCCAGATCACTTCGGTGGCCTTCGGGTACTTGCGCAGTTCGGTCTCGAACGCCTTGTGCGCAAACGGGTACAACTGCTCGACGCGGACGATGGCCACGTGGTCGGCGCCACGCTCACGGCGGGCGTTGACCAGGTCGTAGTACACCTTGCCCGAGCAAGCCAGAACGCGCTTGACCTTGCTGGCGTCGATGGCCTCGTCGACTTCACCGATCACCGGCTGGAAGCTGCCGCCGGCCAGGTCGGTCAGGGGCGAACCCGCGTCCTTGTTGCGCAGCAGCGACTTCGGCGTGAACAGCACCAGCGGCTTGCGGAACGGGCGGATCATCTGGCGGCGCAGAACGTGGAAGATCTGCGAGGCAGAGGTCGGCTGGACCACTTGCATGTTGTTGTCGGCGCACAGTTGCAGGAAGCGCTCGATGCGGCCCGACGAGTGCTCGGGGCCTTGGCCTTCGTAGCCGTGCGGCAGCATCAGGGTCAGGCCCGACTGGCGGCCCCACTTGGCTTCGCCCGAGCTGATGAACTGGTCGATCACGACCTGGGCGCCGTTGACGAAGTCGCCAAACTGGCCTTCCCAGATGGTCAGCGTGTTCGGTTCAGCGCTGGAGTAGCCGTATTCAAAGCCCAGCACCGCCTCTTCGGACAGCACGGAGTCGATGACGGTGAACGGCGCCTGGCCGTCCGACACGTTTTGCAGCGGAATGTAGGTGCCGTCGTTCCAGCGTTCGCGGTTCTGGTCGTGCAGCACGGCGTGGCGGTGCGTGAACGTGCCACGGCCCGAATCCTGACCGGTGATGCGGATGGCGTAGCCCGACGAAACCAGCGTGGCGAAGGCGAGGTGTTCGCCCATGCCCCAGTCCAGGTTCATTTCGCCCTTGGCCATCGTGCGGCGGTCGTTCAGCAGCTTGGCGACCAGCGGGTGCACCGTGAAGCCTTCCGGAACCGTCGTGATGCGTTCGCCGATGCGCTTGAGTTCAGCCAGCGGCACGGCGGTGTCGGCCTGGTCGGTCCACTTGGCGCCCAGGAACGGCGACCAGTCGATGGCGTACTTGCTCTTGTAGTCGGTCAGCACCGGCTCGATGGTGCGCTGGCCGTCTTCCATCAGTTGACGGTAGTCCTTGACCAGTTGATCGGCTTCGCCTTCAGCCAGCACGCCTTGCGTGGTCAGCTTGTCGGCGTACAGCTTGCGCGTGCCGGGGTGATGGCCGATGCGCTTGTACATCAGCGGCTGCGTCAGCGACGGGGTGTCTTGCTCGTTGTGGCCCAGCTTGCGGAAGCAAACGATGTCCACGACGATGTCATGACGGAATTGCAGGCGGTAGTCCAGGGCCAGCTTGGTGACGAACACCACGGCTTCGGGGTCGTCGCCGTTGACGTGGAACACCGGGGCTTCGATCATCTTGACCACGTCGGTGCAATACAGCGTCGAACGCGAGTCACGCGGGTCGGACGTGGTGAAACCGATCTGGTTGTTGATGACGATGTGCAGCGTGCCGCCCGTGCCGTAGCCACGGGTTTGCGCCAGGTTCAGCGTTTCCATCACCACGCCTTGGCCGGCGAAAGCCGCGTCGCCGTGCACCAGCACCGGCAGCACGGTCTTGCCTTCGGCGTCGCCACGGCGTTCCTGGCGAGCGCGCGCGCTGCCTTCGACCACGGGGTTGACGATTTCAAGGTGGGACGGGTTGAACGCCAACGACAGGTGGACCGGGCCGCCACGGGTGGACAGGTCGGACGAGAAGCCGTTGTGGTACTTCACGTCGCCGTCGGTCAGGCCTTCGGCGTGCTTGCCTTCGAACTCGGCGAACAGGTCGCCGGGCATCTTGCCCATGATGTTCACAAGCAGGTTCAGGCGACCGCGGTGGGCCATGCCGACCACGATTTCCTGGACGCCGTTTTCACCGGCGTGGTTCACCACTTCGTCCATCGAGGCGATGAAGCTTTCGCCGCCTTCCAGCGAGAAGCGCTTCTGGCCGACGTACTTGGTGTGCAGGAAGCGCTCGAGCCCTTCGGACTCGGTCAGCTGCTGCAGGATGTGGCGCTTTTCTTCGGCCGAGTAGGACGGCGCGCCCAGCGTGGTTTCCAGGCGTTCCTGGATCCAGCGCTTGGCGGCGGGGTCGGAGATGTGCGTGAATTCAGCACCGACGCTGCGGCAATACGTGTCGCGCAGCGCCTTCAGGATGTCGCGCAGCGTCATGGTGCTGGCGGTCGTGAAGTAGGTGTTGGTGGCCGAGTAGGTTTGGTCCAGATCGGCTTCGGTCAGGCCGTAGAAGGCCGGATCCAGTTCGGGGATCGGCGGGCGCTCTTGGCGCTTGAGCGGATCCAGGTCGGCCCAGCGCGAGCCCAGCGAGCGGTAGGCAGCAATCAGCGATTGCACCGACACCTGCTTGCTGGCGACGCTCAGGTCGGGTTCGGCAGAGCGTTGCACGAAGGCATTGGCCTTGGCGCGCTGGGCGAACGATTCGACGATGGGAGCATGGGCCTGGTCACGAGTGGACTCTTGGCCGTCGGTAGCGGGAGCGTGCTGCAACTGGTCGAAATATTCGCGCCAGTTATCAGGAACCGAACCGGGATTATCGAGGTAGGCTTCGTAAAGCTCCTCAACATAGGGGGCGTTACCGCCAAAGAGATAAGACGTGGATAGAGATTCTATTTCCGAAGACATATCGCTTCACCTTTACGAGTGCTTCACTCGACACGATGCAGGAAAAACCTTCCGCGACACGGGCTTCCCGTTTAGCGGATCGCAGGGGGCAGAAGGCGCGTACAAGCCTTGAAAGCCGTATGCCGAGCAGTATAACCCTTTGAGTTTACGGGCGTCTTCCGACATTTTTGTGGCGCAAAAGCGCATTCGGAATGCCTGCATGCGGCCGTGGAATGTCCGGCCAACCCCTGACATTGCGTCGTCTACGCGCCATCAATTTCTGGCATTCCAAAATGCCGCAGTGCGTCATTGCCGAGCAACTTGGCGCACAAGTGTTGCGCATTAGCCGCGTCACACCGGCAAGGCTGTCGTCGACAAGATCTCTTTCAACACAAAAAAGGTGCGAATCTGGCGTACGCCGGGCAGCTTGATGATCTCGCCCGCATGCAGCTTGTTGAAGCGATCCAGGTCGCGTATGCGCAGCATCAGGAAGTAGTCGAACTCGCCCGCCACCAGGTGGCATTCCAGGCAACCGCTGATGCCGCGCGCCGCTTCCTCGAAGTCGGTGAAGGAATCGGGCGTGGACCGGTCAAGCACCACCCCCACAATGACCAGCGTGGCCATGTCGACCTCGGCGGGTTCAAGCAGCGCGACCGTCTTTTTGATGATGCCTTCGGCCTTCAGCTTTTCCACGCGCCGCAGGCAGGCCGCGGGGCTCAGGTGGACGCGCGTACTGAGATCCAGGTTGGTGATCTGCGCGTCGTCCTGCAAGACGCGAAGAATGTGCCGGTCGATACGGTCCAGTCCGGAAAGCGCGGCCATTTAATATGTCCCTAAAAATATTATCTGGTTAATGTGCGATTCGAAAAAATATTAAATCGAAAACCTAATTTTTCATAAATTTTTATATCGCCATCTATCTTTAATACGCAATTGACCACTTCCACCCGTGATTCCTATGATTTTTCCCATCCGCGCCTCACTCGCCGGCCGGAATGCCTTCATCAGGAGCCCGCATGGATCTGCAACGTTTTCCCCGACATCGCCTGACCTTCGGCGACACCCCCATCGAAAAACTTGAACGCCTGTCCGCGCACCTGGGCGGCAAGGTCGACATCTACGCCAAGCGCGAAGATTGCAATAGCGGCCTGGCGTTTGGCGGCAACAAGCTGCGCAAGCTGGAATACCTGATCCCGCAGGCGCTGGAGCAAGGTTGCGACACGCTGGTCACCATTGGCGGCATTCAATCCAACCACACCCGCATGGTGGCCGCGGTGGCCGCCAAGCTGGGCCTGGCCTGCGTGCTGGTGCAGGAAAATTGGGTGGACTATTCCGACGCCGTCTACGACCGCGTGGGCAACATCATGATGAGCCGCCTGATGGGCGCGGACGTGCGGCTGGTGGACCAGGGCTTTGACATCGGCTTTCGCCGCAGTTGGGAAGAAGCGCTGGAAGACGTGCGCAAACGGGGCGGCAAGCCCTACGCCATTCCCGCCGGCGCGTCCGATCACGAACTGGGTGGGCTGGGCTATGTGGGCTTTGCCGAAGAGGTGCGGCGCCAGGAAGCCGACCTGGGCTTCAAGTTTGACTACATCGTGGTCTGCGCCGTCACCGGCAGCACGCAGGCCGGCATGGTGGTGGGCTTTGCGGCGGACGGCCGGGCCAACCGCGTCATCGGCATCGACGCATCGGCCACGGCGGAACAAACCCGCGCGCAGATCCTGCGCATCGCTCGCCGCACGGCGGATATGGTGGGGCTGGAAGCAGGCATCGCCGACAGCGACGTGGTGCTGGATACGCGCTACGCCTATCCGGCGTATGGCTTGCCGTCGGCCGAAACCAACGACGCCATCCGCACCTGCGCGCGCCTGGAAGGGATGATGACCGACCCCGTGTACGAGGGTAAGTCCATGCAGGGCATGATGGATCTGGTTCGTCGAGGCGAGATACCGGCTGGGTCGAAGGTTCTGTATGCGCACCTGGGAGGGGTGCCGGCGATCAACGCCTACAGCTTTCTGTACCGCAACGGCTGAAGCCGACGGCCCGCCCGCCGGCTTCGGGGCGATGGGCTGGCCAGCGGGCGACTTGCGCTGACCGGCCCCGCCTGGGCTATTGGGTCTTGGCTCCCGCCTGGAACCACGCGCCGATCAACGCGCGTTCATCGTCGGTCATGCCGGTGGAATTGGCCATCGGCATGATTTTCGACACCACCACTTGCTGGTAAACGGCCTGGGCATGGACCGCGATCTGCTCAACGGAATCCAGGCGCACGTTCTTCATCTGCACTTGTTCCCCATGGCAAAGCAGGCAACGCTGGTCGAACACATGGCGCACTTTTGCAAACGCCACCTCGGCGGGCGCGGCCACCGCCGCCGACGCCGCCACGGGCGCGGGCCGCATCCACACAATGGTCAAGCCCAGCACCGCCACGCCCAGCAGCACATACGGCAGTGGGTTGCGCGCATTGCCCAGCTTGAAACGATGGCGCACCACGAAGAACTGGCGTATCGCCGCGCCGCCCAGCATGATCAGCAGCAGCACGATCCAGTTGTAGTGATGGGTATAGGTGAAGCTGTAGTGGTTGCTCATCATGGTGAACACCACCGGCAGCGTGAAGTAGGTGTTGTGCACGCTGCGCTGTTTGCCGCGCTGACCATGAACCGGGTCGACCGGCTTGCCCGCCCGCATCGCCGCCACGTTCTTGCGCTGGCCGGGGATGATCCAGAAGAACACGTTGCCGCTCATGGTGGTGGCCATCATCGCGCCAACCAGCAGAAACGCGGCGCGGCCCGCGAACCAATGGCAAGCCAGCCAGGATGCCAGGGCGATGAACACCACCACCAGCACGCCCACGATGGTGTCGCCATGCTTGCCTCGGCCGAACAAACGACAGATGCCGTCGTAAACAATCCAGAACACAACGAAGAACGCCAGCGCCACCGCCACGGCGGTGCCGGGCTGCCAATCCATTTTCGACCGGTCAATCAGATAGGTACTGGCGTTCCACAGGTACGACACGGTGAATAGCGCGAAGCCGGTGATCCAGGTGCTGTAGCTTTCCCAGAACGACCAATGCAGATGTTCGGGCAGCTTCTTGGGCTGCACCGCGTACTTCTGCATGTTGTAGAAGCCGCCGCCGTGTACCGCCCACTGCTCACCGCCCACGCCCTTGTCGAGCGACTCGGCGTCTTGCGGTTTTTCAAGGCTGTTGTCCAGCATCACGAAATAAAACGAGGTGCCGATCCACGCGATGCCGGTAATGATGTGGGCCCAACGCAGCAACAGGTTGACCCAATCCAGGTAGTAGCTTTCCATACACGCCCCCGCAGTGGGCGGGCCTTGATAGGCTCCGCCGCACTGCCTACCACCGCGGGCGCTGTAAGCAGAAGATAGATCGCGCACAAGGCCTGGTTGATAAGCCCCGCACCGCTGCGATCAAGATCCGCGAAATTGTATGCAGGTTTTGTCCACAACGCTATGGAAGGCGGGCCGTCCTGGCATCAGGAATACCCTGATGCCCGCATCGGGCCATCACGATCCACGATAGGTGGAATAGCTCCAGGGGCTGACCAGCAAGGGCACATGATAGTGCTGATCGGCATGCGCCACGCCAAAATCCAGGCTGACCAGATTCAGGAAATTGGGCTCGGGCAAGGCCACGCCGCGGGCCTTGAAGTAAGCGGCCACATCGAACACCAGCCGATACGTACCTACCTTCAGTTCGGCATCGTTGAAGAGCGGTTTCTCGCTGCGGCCATCGTGGTTCAACGTGAAGCGGCTAAGCAGCGAGGCCGAAGGGCCGTCGGTGGAATACAGCGCAACGGCCATGCCTTCCGCCGGGCAGCCGTGCATGGTGTCGAGTACGTGCGTGGTCAGTCCCATGGTGTCTCCTGTGCATCAGACGGTGCGCCCGATGATCTTATGGTTATCCTTAATGATGTACATAAATTGTATACAGCCAATTGCTTTCCAGCTATTGTTTAGCCCATCATGAAACCGTCCGCCCACTTGCGCCCTGCCGCGCTCATCGGCTTTGTGCCCATCCATTCATGAACACCTACGATTCCACGCTTCCGTATCCCCGCGACCTTATCGGCTATGGCCGCAACCCGCCCCATGCGCAATGGCCCGGGCGCGCGCGCATCGCCGTGCAGTTCGTGCTGAATTACGAAGAAGGCGGTGAAAACAGCGTGCTGCATGGCGACCCCGGGTCCGAACAATTCCTGTCGGAAATGTTCAACCCGGCCAGCTACCCCGACCGCCATCTCAGCATGGAAGGCATCTATGAATATGGGTCGCGTACCGGTGTGTGGCGCATCCTGCGCGAATTCGAAAAACGGCAACTGCCGCTGACGGTATTCGGCGTGGGCATGGCCTTGCAGCGCCACCCCGAACTGACGGCGGCATTCACCGAGCTGGGCCATGAAATTGCCTGCCATGGCTGGCGCTGGGTGCACTACCAGAACGTGGACGAAGCCACCGAGCGCGAACACATGCGCCTAGGCATGGACGCCATCACGCAGTTGACGGGCACGCGGCCGCTGGGCTGGTACACCGGGCGCGACAGCCCCCGCACGCGCCGCCTGGTGGCGGACTACGGCGGTTTTGAATACGACAGCGACTACTACGGCGACGACCTGCCCTTCTGGATGCAGGTACAAAAAAGCGATGGCACCGTCGTGCCGCAATTGATCGTGCCCTACACGCTGGACTGCAACGACATGCGCTTTGCCCTGCCCCAGGGTTACTCGCACGCCGACCCGTTCTTCCAGTACCTGAAAGACAGTTTCGACGTGCTCTACGCCGAAGGCGACGAAGCGCCCAAGATGCTCAGCATCGGCATGCATTGCCGGCTGTTGGGACGCCCAGGCCGCATCACGGCATTGCAGCGGTTTCTGGACCACATCGGCAGCCACGACCGCGTGTGGGTGTGCCGCCGCCTGGATATCGCCCGGCACTGGAAAGCCACTCATCCCTACCAACCCACCCGTTGAGCGCGACAACCATGCCCCATACGCTGGAACAACTCAATGCCGCCACGCCCGAGGCGGCGCTAGCCATTCTTGACGGCCTGTACGAACATTCGCCATGGATCGCGCGGCAAGCGTTGGCGGCGCGCCCTTTCCGGTCCTTGGCGCATCTGCAAGACCAGATGCGGCAGGTGCTGGACCAGGCCGATATCGAAGCGCAGTTGGCATTGATTCGCTCGCACCCGGAACTGGCCGGCCGCGCCATGCTGCAAAACAGCCTGACCGCGGAATCCACCAACGAACAGGACCAGGCGGGGCTCACGCATTGCTCGCCCGACGAACTGGCGCGCCTGCAGCAACTGAACACCGACTACAACACACGCTTCGGCTTCCCCTTCATCCTGGCCGTGCGCGGGGCGCGCGGCACGGGTCTGACTCGCCAGCAGATCATCGATGAATTCGCGCGCCGGCTCGACAACCCGCCCGACGTTGAACGCCAGGAAGCGCTGCGCAACATCCACCGCATCGTCGAAATCCGCCTGGCGGATAAATTCGGCGTGGACCTGACCCTGGGTAACGACATCTGGGACTGGCAGGAACGCCTAAGCATCCATAGCGACCCCGGCTACGCCGAGAAGGGCCAGCTTACCGTCACCTATCTGACCGAGGCGCACCGCGCCTGCGCGCAACGCGTTTCGCACTGGATGCGCGATTGCGGCTTTGACGAAGTTGAAATCGACGCCGTGGGCAACGTGGTGGGTCGCTACCGCGCCGACCGCGCCGACGCCCCCACGCTGATGACCGGCAGCCATTACGACACCGTCCGCAACGGCGGCAAATACGACGGGCGCCTGGGCATTTTCGTGCCCATGGCCTGCGTGCGCGAACTGCACCGCCAGGGCCGCCGCCTGCCCTACCACCTGGAAGTGATCGGCTTTGCCGAAGAAGAAGGCCAGCGCTATCGCGCCACCTTCCTGGGATCCGGCGCGCTGATCGGCCACTTCAAACCCGAATGGCTGGACCAGCAAGACGCCCAGGGCGTCACTATGCGCGACGCCATGCTGCATGCGGGCCTGTGCATTGACGACATCCCCAAGCTGCGCCGCGACCCGTCGCGCTATCTGGGCTTTGTTGAAGTCCACATTGAACAAGGGCCGGTGCTGTACGAAATGGGCTTGCCGCTGGGCATCGTCACGTCCATCAACGGCAGCGTGCGCTATCAGGCACAGATCTTCGGCATGGCCTGCCATGCAGGCACCACGCCCATGAACCGACGCCGCGACGCGGCCACCGCCACCGCCGAACTGGCTCTATATGTAGAACAGCGCGCGGCGCGTGACGGCGATTCGGTTGGCACCATCGGCATGCTGGAAGTGCCCAGCGGGTCCATCAATGTGGTGCCGGGCGAATGCCGTTTCAGCCTGGACCTGCGTGCGCCCAGCGATCCGCAGCGCGACGCGCTGGTGAACGACGTGCTGGCCGAACTTGACGCCATCTGCCAACGCCGCGGCCTGCGCTATGCGCTTGAAGAAACCATGCGCGCCGCCGCCGCGCCCAGCGACCCCGCGTGGCAACAGCGCTGGGAACGCGCCGTCGACGCGCTCGGCGTGCCGGTGCATCGCATGCCCAGCGGCGCCGGGCACGACGCCATGAAGCTGCACGAAGTCATGCCGCAAGCCATGCTTTTCGTGCGCGGCCAGAACCACGGCATCAGCCACAACCCCCGCGAATCCACCACCCGAGACGACATCCAGTTGGCCGCGCAAGCCATGCAAGGCCTGCTGGACGATCTTGCCAACGACATCAAACGCTAAAACGCCATGACCGACTACGCCCGACTAGACGCCTGGGTCGACGCCCACTTCGACGAGCAGGTGCGCTTCCTGCAATCGCTGGTGCGCGTACCCACCGACACGCCGCCCGGCAACAATGCCCCGCACGCGGTCCGCACCGCCGAACTGCTCAAGGAAATGGGATTTGAAGCCGAAGCGCACGCCGTCCCCATGCAAGAGGTGCGGGACTACGGCATGGAATCGATCACCAACCTGATCGTGCGGCGCGAGTACGGCCCAGGCAGGCGCGTGGCGCTGAACGCCCACGGCGACGTGGTGCCCCCCGGCGACGGCTGGCAGCACGACCCCTATGGTGCTGAAATCGAAAACGGCAGCCTGTACGGCCGCGCCGCCGCCGTCAGCAAAAGCGACTTCGCCAGCTTTACCTACGCCGTGCGCGCATTGGAAGCGGTTGCCAAGCCCAGCCATGGCGCCGTCGAACTGCACTTTACGTACGACGAAGAATTCGGCGGCCTGCTGGGGCCGGGCTGGCTGTTGTCGCAAGGGCTGACCAAGCCCGACCTGATGATCGCCGCCGGGTTCAGCTATGAAGTGGTCACCGCGCACAACGGCTGCCTGCAAATGGAAGTGACCGTGCACGGCAAGATGGCGCATGCCGCCATTCCCGCCACTGGCGTGGACGCGCTGCAAGGCGCGGTCAAGATCCTGAATGCGTTGTACGCACAAAACGCGCGTTATCAGGACATTACGTCGGAAGTACCCGGCATCAGCCATCCCTATTTGAATGTCGGACGCATTGAAGGCGGCACCAACACGAACGTGGTGCCCGGCAAGGTCAGCTTCAAGCTGGACCGGCGCATGATCCCGGAAGAAAACGCGGTGGAAGTGGAAGCGGATATCCGCCGGATCATCCAAGAGGCGGCCGCTGCCACGCCGGGCATCACCATCGACATCAAACGCCTGCTGCTGGCTAATTCGATGCGTCCGCTGCCAGGCAACCAGCCGCTGGTCGATGCCATCCAGAAACATGGTGAAGCCCTCTTTGGCGAAGCGATTCCCGCCATGGGAACCCCGCTCTATACCGACGTACGCCTGTACGCCGAAGCCGGCATTCCCGGCGTGATCTACGGTGCCGGGCCGCGCACCGTGCTGGAATCACACGCCAAGCGCAACGACGAACGCGTCGTGCTGGAAGACTTGCGCCGGGCCACCAAGGTCATCGCGCGCACCTTGTCGGACCTGCTTCAACCGGTCTGATTTCCCGCAACTCAAGCCTGACGCGGCGCCAGTCGCGGCGTCAGGCTTCGTGCTGCCGTAAATCTGATAATTCCTACATAACGTAACCAATAATGTCTATTTGATGCGGGTTTTCCTCTATTTCGAGAACCACCCCACCCTGTATACATTTCCCGTACACAAGAACTGCTTTTCAGGATTTTCCCGACCGACATTTCACTCCGCCAGGAGACTTTCCCATGCAGGCTGCATCGCCCGCGCCATCCAGCGCGTCTCAAGATCTCCACCCCGTTGACCAGCGTCTGCCCTCGGGCAAGCTGGCGGCGTTGGGCCTGCAACATGTGCTGGTGATGTATGCCGGCGCGGTGGCCGTACCGCTGATCGTCGGTCGCGCCTTGAACCTGACGCCCGACGAAGTCGCCATGCTGATCTCGGCCGACCTCTTCTGTTGCGGCCTGGTGACCTTGATCCAGACCTTGGGCGCCACGCAGTGGTTCGGCATCAAACTGCCCGTCATGATGGGCGTCACGTTCGCGGCGGTGGCCCCGATGGTGGCCATGGCCAACGCCAACCCCGGCCCGGGCGGGGCGCAACTGCTCTTCGGGACCATCATCGGGGCGGGCATCATCTCCATCCTGATCGCCCCGATGATCAGCCGCATGCTGCGCTACTTTCCGCCCGTGGTAACGGGCACCATCATCACCGTCATCGGCATCACCCTGATGCGGGTCGGCATCAACTGGGTATTCGGCAATCCGTCCGGCCCTACCGCGCCCGTCATCGTGGACCCCATCTACGCAAAATGGCTGGCGGACGTTACCTCGCCGGGCAGCGCCATCCCGCCCGTGCCCCAGGGCTTTGCCATCATGCCGTCGATGCCCAACCCGCGTTATGCGGACCTGACCGGCTTCAGCATCGCCGTGCTGGTACTGACGTCCATCTTGCTGATCGTCAAATTCACGCGCGGCTTCATCGCCAACATCTCGGTGCTGCTGGGTATCGTCATCGGCGCCATCGTGGCTGCGGCCACCGGCATCATGACGTTCGAGAAAATCGGCCAGGCAGACTGGTTCGATATCGTGCTGCCCTTCCATTTCGGCATGCCCAGGTTCGACCCTATGTTGATCCTGAGCATGGCGCTGATCATGGTGGTGGTAATGATCGAATCCGCCGGCATGTTCCTGGCGCTGGGTGAAATGACCGACCGCGAGATCAGCCAGGAAAACATGGCGCGCGGCCTGCGCACCGATGGCCTGGGCACCTTGATCGGCGGCATCTTCAATACCTTCCCCTACACCAGCTTTTCGCAGAACGTGGGCTTGGTCGCGGTGACCGGCGTGAAAAGCCGCTTCGTGTGCGTGGCGGGCGGCATCATCCTGCTGGTGCTGGGCCTGCTGCCCAAGATGGCCGCGCTGGTGGAATCGCTGCCCACCGTGGTGCTGGGCGGCGCCGGCATCGTCATGTTCGGCATGGTCACCGCCACCGGCATCCGCATCCTGTCCGGCGTGGACTTCAAGGGCAACCGCCACAACTCCATGATCGTGGCGGTGTCGATCGGCATCGGCATGGTGCCGCTGATCGCGCCCAATTTCAAACAATGGATGCCACACTCGCTGCACACGCTGATTGAGTCCGGCATTCTGCTGGCGTCGCTATCTGCCGTGCTGCTGAACCTGTTCTTGAACGGAGCCAAACAGGACGACCGCGCCATCATCGCCGCGGCGCTGCAAGCCGAGGAACATTGAGCAGGTTGTGGACCATTGCGGCCGGTCCCGGATAGGGTCGGCCGCAATGTATTCAGGCTGTACCGGAGCGTGGCAAGCCTTGCCTGGCCTGCCAGCTATCAAGCCAGGCGCATCACCCGCCGCCAGAACAGCACCGCCACCAAGACAAAGACAGCCAGCCCCAGGTAAGACGCCGTGACCGAAAAATCTTCGCCCGCGATCGCCAGCGGCGCATCGGTCCCCGCCGCGCCGATAATCCCCGCCATCAGCACGCCCACCAGGCTTTCGCCCACGATCAGGCCCGAGGCGATCAGCACGCCCCGACGGTTCGCCGCATCAGCGAATTGCTCATACGGGGTTCCCGCCGCGGCGGCACGGCGACGCAATGCGCGCTCCAGCAACCACGCCAGCACCGCACCCGCGACAATCGGCGCCGCCACGGTTGGCGGCAGATAGATGCCGATGCCCACGGCCAACACGGGCATGCGCGCCACGCGGCAGGTCCGCTTGAGAACTTCGTCCACCACGATCAGCGCAACGCCTACGGCCATGCCGATCAGGATCATCGTCCAATTCAGTTGATGCGTGAAAATGCCGCGCGTAATTGCCAGCATCAGCGTGGCCTGCGGCGCCGACAGCGCTTGCGTGGGGTCCATGCCTTCGCGCGGCATCGCATCCGCGAAACCGTAGGCGTTGTAAAGCAGGTCCAGCACGGGTGAAATCACCGCCGCGCCCACGACGCAGCCAATCAGCAGCGCCACCTGCTGGCGCCACGGCGTCGCCCCAACCAACCAGCCCGTCTTCAAGTCCTGCAAGTTGTCATTCGAAATGGACGCCACCGCCACCACGGCCGAGGTGCTGAAGATGGACAACGCAATCGCCATCTGCACGCCGTTCTGCGCCTGCAGCAATTCGCCGCCCAGCGTCAGCATCAACAGCGACACCAACACAATGGCCACGATGCCCACGCCCGAAATCGGGCTGGTCGATGACCCCACCAGGCCCGCCATGTAGCCGCAGGCCGCGGCCACCAGAAAGCCGAAGACAAAGGCAAACAGCACGGCGTAGGCCACCAGCTTCCAGATGGCGCCGGCTGACAAGGGCGCGCCCGCCAGGAACACCTGGAAGGTGATGACCAAGACCGCCACCAGCACCAGCGTCACGATCGAAATCCAGCCCGCCGACAGGTCGCGTTCGGTGCGCGGCGCCTGACCGGCGCGGGCCGCACCGGCCTTGCTCAACGCAGAGAACGAGGCCTTGACGCCACGCGCCATGGGCACGAACAAGGTCGCCAGCGTCCAGATTGCGCCCACGCCGATGACGCCCGCACCAATGAAGCGTACTTGCGACGCCCACAGGCCGGTGGCGTACTGCGCCAGCGATTGACCGGCCGGCATGTCGCCCATTGCGGTCAGCACGGGGACGGCGATGCCCCAGGAAATGATCAGGCCGGTCAGCATGGCCAGGCCCGCCACGATGCCGATCAGGTAACCCGCGCCCAGCAACGCCAGCGAAAAGCCCATGGGCAGCCGGAACACCGCGCCACCCAGCGCGAACCAGCCGCTGACGCTATCGCCCAGCACCCGCAAGCCGTTGGCCGCAAAGCTGACCACCGCGGCCACCAGGCCGCCCGCGACGATATCGCCCATGCCCGTGGCGGCAGGTCTTCCAGAGGCCTTGCCTTCGGCCGTATCTTGCGCCCGTTCGGCGCTGCCCACGCGCAAGATCTCGGCCGCCGCCACGCCCTCCGGGTACGGCAGCTTGCTTTGCACCACCATCACGTGGCGCAGCGGAATGGTGAACATCACGCCCAGCATGCCACCCGCGGCGCATATGCCCAGCGTCTGCCAGAACGGGAAGCCTTGCCAGTGGCCCATCATGACCAGCGCCGGCAGGATGAAGATGATGGACGACAGGGTGCCGGCCGCCGAGGCCTGCGTCTGCACCATATTGTTTTCCAGGATGTTGGCGTCCTTGAACAGGCGCAGCACCGACATCGAAATCACCGCCGCCGGAATGGCGGACGAAAACGTCAGGCCCACCTTCAGCCCCAGGAAGACGTTCGAGGCCGTGAAGATCACGGTAATCAGGGCGCCCAGCAAAATGCCCCGGAACGTCAGTTCCGGTAGCGTGACGTTGGCCGGGACGCTGACGGGTTGAGTCATTGAAGTCTCCCGTTGTGAATGCGGATAAACCGCGCATTCTAGCGCTTTGGCGTCCACCCAGTGGTCACCACGAGTAAGCGCCGTTATGCCGCAGAAGCTGCCGGCAAGGGAAACATCGGCAAAAGATTATGCTGAAATCCCGGAAATCTCCCTATGAATTTGATGACTCATGCCACCCACACAGGTCTAGCATTGAGCGATAACAGGAGACAACACCCATGCGCGACGCGAGCCACCCCGCCCTCGGCCATCACACCGGGTCTGACGCCGATCCCACGGAAACCGCCGAATGGCGCGACGCCTTGCAATCGCTGCTTCACGCCGATGGCGCCGGGCGCGCGGGCTATGTGCTGGACAGCCTGCTGGGGCACGCCGCGTCTCTGGGGCTGCGCGCCAACAGCCAGACCCGCACCGCCTACCTGAACACCATTCCCGCCAGCCAAGAGCCGCCGTTTCCGGGCAACCTGGCGGTGGAAGAACGCATCGCCGGCATCAACCGCTGGAACGCCTTGGCCATGGTGGTGCGCGCCAATCAGGCGCATGGCGAGCTGGGCGGCCACATCGCCAGCTATGCATCCGCCGCCGACCTGTTTGAAGTGGGCTTCAACCACTTCTTCCGCGCGCAATCGGCCGAAGACCTGGGTGACCTGGTCTACATGCAGCCGCACTCCGCGCCCGGGGTCTACGCCCGCGCCTTTCTTGAAGGCTTTCTGGGCGAAGACGACCTGGCGCATTTCCGCCAGGAGATCACCGCCACCGCGCGCGGCCTGCGCGGGCTGTCGTCCTACCCCCACCCCTGGTTGATGCCTGATTTCTGGCAATTTCCAACCGGGTCCATGGGCATCGGCCCCATCAACGCGATTTATCAGGCGCGCTTCATGCGCTACCTGGAGCACCGGTCGCTCACCCCCGCCAGCGACCGCAAGGTCTGGGGCATTTTTGGCGACGGTGAAATGGACGAGCCGGAATCCATCGCCGCCTTGACACTTGCCGCGCGCGAGAAGCTCGACAACCTGGTGTTCGTCGTCAACTGCAACCTGCAACGGCTGGATGGCCCGGTGCGCGGCAACGGCCGCATCATCGACGAACTGGAAACGCTGTACGCGGGCGCCGGCTGGAACGTGATCAAACTGGTGTGGGGCAGCGACTGGGACGCCCTGCTTGCCCGCGACACCAACGGCGCGCTGGCCCGCGCTTTCTCGAATACGGTGGACGGCCAATTCCAGACTTTTGCCGCCAACGACGGCGCATTCAATCGCGCGCATTTTTTCAATCAACACCCCGAACTGGCCGCGTTGGTGGCGGACTGGACCGATGAGGCCATCGACCGCCTGCACCGCGGCGGCCACGACATGGTGAAGATCCATGCCGCTTATCACCGCGCGGCCAATCACCGCGGCCAGCCCACCGTGATCCTGGCCCAGACCAAGAAGGGCTTCGGCATGGGCGCGGCGGGCCAGGGCAAGATGACGACGCACCAGCAGAAGAAGCTGGACGACGAGGCCTTGCTGGCCTTTCGTGATCGCTTTGCCCTGCCGATCTCGGACGCGGACTGCCTGGCGCTGAAGTTCTACCGCCCCGCCGAAGACAGCGCCGAACTGCGTCATCTGCAGGCGCGCCGCAACGCGCTGGGCGGCCACATCCCCCGCCGCCGTACCGAAGCGCCGCGCCTGACGCCGCCGCCTCTCGAACACTGGGCGCGCTTTGCGCTGGCCGCCAACGGCAAGGAAATGTCGTCGACCATGGCCATCGTGCGGATGCTTACCGCGCTGCTCAAGGACGGCGCCGTGGGGCCGCGCATCGTGCCCATCGTGGCCGACGAAGCCCGCACCTTTGGCATGGCCAACTTGTTTCGGCAGATCGGTATCTATTCCGCGCAAGGCCAGTTGTACGAACCCGAAGACATCGGCTCGGTGCTGTATTACCGCGAAGCGCACGACGGCCAGATCCTGGAGGAAGGCATCACCGAAGCCGGGGCGATTTCGTCGTGGACGGCCGCTGGCACCAGCTACTCGGTCAACGGCCTGCCGATGCTGCCGTTCTATATCTATTACTCGATGTTCGGCTTTCAGCGCATCGGCGACCTGATCTGGGCCGCCGCCGACCAGCGCACCCGTGGCTTCTTGATCGGCGCCACCTCCGGGCGCACGACGCTGGGCGGCGAGGGGCTGCAACACCAGGACGGGTCCAGCCACATCATGGCGGCCGCCGTGCCAAGCTGCCGCGCTTACGACCCCGCCTACGCCTACGAGGTTGCCGTGATCGTCGAACACGGCATGCGCCGCATGCTGGACGAGCAGCGCGACGAATTCTTCTACCTGACCGTCACCAACGAAAACCTGGCGCAGCCCGACATGCCCGCCGACGAAGGCATCAGCACAGGCATCCTGCGCGGCATGTACCGCCTGCGCGCCGCGCGCAAGCAAGCGGAAGTGCGCTTGCTGGGCGCGGGCCCCATGCTGCGCGAGGCGGAAATGGCGGCCGAGCGGTTGCACGAGCAGTACGGCGTGGACGCCGAGGTCTGGAGCGTCACCAGCTTTTCCGAACTGGCCCGCGACGGCCGCGAAGCCGAACGTGCGCGGGTGCTGGGCCTGGACACGGCCAGCGACGCGGACTGGGTCCGCACCTGCCTGGGCGACAGCAATGCGCCGGTCATCGCCGCCACTGATTACGTGCGCGCCGTGCCCGAACAGATCCGCGCCTGGGTGCCGGCCCCGTATCGCACCTTGGGCACCGACGGCTTTGGTCGCAGCGACACCCGCGCGCAACTGCGCGACTTCTTCGAAGTCAGCGCCGACTGGATCACGCTCTACGCGCTGGACAGCCTGGGCCGGCAAGCAGACGCCGACAAGCTGCGCGACAAGCTGAACACCCGCACCCGCAAAACCCCACCCTGGAATTCGTAGGATGGGTGTAGCGCGGGATGGCCAAGACAAGAACCCCACCATCAATCGCGCGAAACCCATCAAGCACCGGTGGAATTCTTGAACAGAGCAGCCACAGCTTTCTTGCCTATTGCGTCTGTTGTTCAGCCGCTGCCTGATGGGTTTCGCGCGGTCCGCACCGTGTTCTTGTGCCGGCCATCGCGCGCTACACCCATCCTACGATTCGATGGGCGCCGATCACCCGACCGATGGGAACCGAACGCCCATCCCCCGGGCGCCGATCATCTGACCGACGGGGAACCCGTCGCCACCTAAACATAATCCGACCCGTTCTTGATCAAACACGCCTGATCGCTGCACTGCAACAACCAAGTGTCCGCGCTTTCTGGTGAAATACGGGTGTTCCCTAAGCATTTCGCAAAGAAACCGGCGGGCCGCGAGCCCGCCGCTTGTCATTCGTTTTTCATTCCGTTTTCTTTCTCAGTTAGTGCCTCAGAGGCCCCGATCCCATGGACGAAACTCTTACCAAATTGGCGTTGGATTACCACGCCTACCCCACCCCCGGCAAAATCTCGGTCGTTCCGACCAAGACCCTGGCCAACCAGGACGACTTGTCCCTGGCCTACTCTCCTGGCGTGGCGGCAGCTTGCATGGCCATCTTCGACCAGGGCGATGACGCCGCGTCCAAGTACACCTCGCGCGGCAACCTGGTGGGCGTGATCACCAACGGCACCGCCGTCCTGGGCCTGGGCAACATCGGTCCGCTGGCCGCCAAGCCGGTCATGGAAGGCAAGGGCTGCCTGTTCAAGAAGTTTGCCGGCATCGATGTGTTCGACATCGAACTGGCCGAAAACGACCCCGACAAGCTGGTCGACATCATCGCGGCGCTGGAGCCCACGCTGGGCGGCGTCAACCTCGAAGACATCAAGGCGCCCGAGTGCTTCTACATTGAAAAGAAGCTGCGCGAGCGCATGAAGATTCCCGTCTTCCATGACGACCAGCACGGCACCGCCATCATTTCGTCGGCCGCCATCCTGAACGGCCTGAAGGTCGTGAACAAGGACATCGGCTCGGTCAAGCTGGCTTGCTCGGGCGCCGGCGCTGCCGCCATCGCCTGCCTGGACCTGCTGGTGCACCTGGGCGTCAAGCGCGAGAACATCTTTGTTGTGGATTCGCGCGGCGTCATCTGGGACGGCCGCGATGAAAACATGGAAGCCAACAAGAAGCGCTACGCGCAAAAGACCGACGCGCGCACGCTGGCCGACGTGGTCAATGGCGCCGACGTGTTCCTGGGCTGCTCGACCTCTGGCGTGCTGACGGGCGACATGGTCAAGACCATGGCCGACCGTCCGCTGATCCTGGCGCTGGCCAACCCCGAGCCGGAAATCCGCCCCGAAGTGGCCAAGGCCGCCCGCCCCGATTGCATCATCGCCACCGGCCGTTCGGACTACCCGAACCAGGTCAACAACGTACTGTGCTTCCCCTTCATCTTCCGCGGCGCCATGGATGCCGGCGCCTCGCGCATCACGGAAGAAATGAAGCTGGCTTGCGTGAAGGCCATCGCCGAACTGGCGCAAGCTGAACAAAACGATGAAGTGGCCCGCGCCTATGCCGGCCAGGAACTGTCGTTCGGCCCCGACTACATCATTCCCAAGCCCTTCGACCCGCGCCTGATCTTCCAGATTGCGCCCGCCGTGGCCCAAGCCGCCGCCGACTCCGGCGTGGCCGCCCGCCCCATCGAAGACATCGAAGCCTATCGCCAGAAGCTGATGGGCTTTGTGTACCACTCGGGCCAACTGATGCGTCCGCTGTTCGCCCAGGCCAAGAAGGCGCCCAAGCGCGTCATCTACGCCGATGGCGAAGACGAACGCGTGCTGCGCGCCGTGCAGACCGTGGTTGACGAAAAGCTGGCCCGTCCGATCCTGATCGGCCGCCCGTCGGTCATCGAAATGCGCATCAACAAGGCCGGCCTGCGCCTGGTGGCTGGCGAGCATTTCGAAATCGTCGACCCGGAAGACGACGAGCGCTTCAACGAAACCTGGACCGCGTACTACCAGTTGAAGGGCCGCGAAGGCGTGACGCCGGCCATCGCCAAGGCGATGATCCGCAAGCACAACACGCTGATCGGCGCGATGCTGCTGCGTCGCGGCGACGCCGACGCGCTGCTGTGCGGCGTGGCCAGCAAGTACGACAACCAGCTCAAGTACGTTGACGAAATCATCGGCAAGAAGGAAGGCCAGACCTACGCCGCCCTGAACGTGCTGATGCTGCCTGACCAGACGCTGTTCGTCACCGACACCCACGTCAATGAAAACCCGACGTCGGAAGAAGTGGCCAACATCACCATCCAGGCCGCCGACGAAATGCTGCGCTTTGGCGTGGTGCCCAAGATTGCCCTGCTGTCGCATTCGAACTTCGGCAGCCGCGTCACGGAATCGTCCAAGAAGATGGCCGCCGCCAGCAAGCTGGTGCAGGAACGCGCGCCTGACCTGGAAGTGGACGGCGAAATGCACGCCGACGCCGCCTTGTCGGAAAAGATCCGTGTGCTGGCCTACCCGGACAGCACGCTCAAGGGTCGCGCCAACCTGCTGGTCATGCCGAACCTGGACACCGGCAACATTACGTACAACATGCTGAAGATGACGGGCAGCAATGGCGTCGCGATGGGTCCCATTCTGCTGGGCGCCGCGCGCCCCGTGCACATCCTGACGACCAGCGCCACCGTGCGCCGCATCGTCAACATGACGGCCCTGGCCGTGGTGGATGCGCAGCAGGAAGCCGCCGACGCCGCCAAAAAGCGCCGTTGATCACACGCGGGTCTTGACGCCAAAGGCGCCCTTCGGGGCGCCTTTTTCATGGCGTGTTTCCGCGGCCCACGCCGTATTTTCATGCCACTTGATCGACGCCACGCCATGGGCCGGTGGTAAAACCATGCTTGACCTTTTTCCTGGAGACGACATGCTGGCCGATGCGCTATACGCCTGGTTCCACTACCTGGCGATTTTTGTCATGGTGGTCGTGCTGACCGCCGAAGCCGTATTGCTACGCCCCGATCTGAGCGCCAACGGCGTGAAGCGCTTGGTGATCTACGACCGCCTGTATGGCGTCAGCGCCGTGCTGGTGCTGATCACCGGGCTGCTGCGCCTGACGCAAGGCGTCAAAGGCGCGGCGTTTTACATGAGCAGCCCGTGGTTCCACGCAAAGATCACACTGTTCGTCATCATCGCGCTCTGTTCGATCCCGCCCACGCTGGCCATCTTCCGCTGGGCAAAACAGGCGCGCCAGCAAGCGGACTTCGTGCCCGCGTTACCCGAGATCAAGCGCGTGCGCCGCTGGGTGATGATCGAATCGCACCTGTTCATTTTCCTGCCGCTGTTCGCGGTGCTGATGGCGCGCCACGTCAGCGTGTAAGGGAGGGGCAACGCGCCCGTGCGGGCGCCGCCGGCGCGTTGCCGTCCACGACGAAGGTCGAGAATTCAAAAACGCCGACCTCGTCGTTATTCACAATGCCGATAAACGTTCCATCCAGTGCCTGCATGACCGACATGCCTTCGGGCACATCGGCATAGCCTTCACGTTTGGCCACTTGCCCCACACTGGGGCTGAACACCAGCACGCCAGGAAAGGGTTCGCGCTGCCCATCGATCACGCGCCGGATAGACTTGACCCGCGTGCCCTCGGCGTAGTCAAAGTTGCCCAGATGCACGCGGCAGGCAAGCTCCGCGTCGCTGACGCGCAGCAAGCGGCGGTCTCCATCAAGATAGATCCAGGGTTCGCTCAACATGAGTCCGAACACCCGCACCGCGTCGGGGTCCTTGACCTCGATGCGCCATCGGTCCGGGTCGGTCGAACCGTCTACGTACACCGTGCCATTTGAGCCGTACAGCACTGAGCCCGAGTGGATCATCATGCCGTCAATTTGATTGCCACTACCCAGCCGGCACTGGCTCAAGGCCTTCATCGCGCCATCGGGCTCGGTATCAAACTCGATGTCATGCGTGCTGTCGCAACGCCATCCCAGCACCGCTTGGTCGCCCTGGCCTGTCAGGATGACGCTACGCGGATATCGCTGAATCAGCGCGTACGTGTCCTTTTCGTATTCGGTGTCCAGATAGCGGCGAATCCGCGTCGCCTGAACGCCGAAGACAGAGGTGGGCGCCGGAAACTCGGCCTCAACGTAGGTGTCCATCTGCCCTTCGTCTTGCAACTTCAGCCGCGTGCCGGCGGGCATGGCCACGCCACCCACGGTGGTTGCTTGTTCCAGCGTCACGTTGCGCGCCGCCTCGGCCCGCTCGATCTCGCGCTCGATTTGCTGGACCATGAAGTGCACCCACGCGAAGAAGGCAAAGGGCACCGCCAGCACCACGAACACCACGGTCGAGGTCTTCCAATATTTGCGGACCGTGCGGCGATGGCCGGCGCTGACGGCCAGCACCAAGACCCACACGCCCAACACGACGCCGGCAAGCAAGCCAAACCAAAGCAGCAGGTAGAAATGGGCTGGTGGAAGCGAGAAAGGAATCATGGCCAGCATGATATCCGCATATCCGCCGCCTCATGGCCCCTTTGCGCAGGCAACAAAAAACCGCCCGAAGGCGGTTTCTTGTCATTCACTTGCCGAAAGGAAAAGCGGATTAACGCTTGTCCATCGGTGGCACGTCGCGGGTGACCGAACCCGTGAACAGCTGGCGCGGACGGCCGATCTTGTAGTCGGGATCCGACAGCATTTCGTTCCACTGGGCAATCCAGCCCACCGTGCGAGCCAGCGCGAAGATGGCCGTGAACAGCGAGGTCGGGATGCCGATGGCGCGCTGGACGATACCCGAGTAGAAGTCCACGTTCGGGTACAGCTTGCGCTGGACGAAGTACGGATCCGACAGGGCGATGCGTTCCAGTTCCATGGCCAGCTTGAACAGCGGGTCGTTTTCCAGGCCCAGGGCCGAGAGCACTTCCTTGCAGGTTTCCTGCATCAGCTTGGCGCGCGGGTCGTAGTTCTTGTAGACGCGGTGGCCAAAGCCCATCAGGCGCACGCCCGAGTTCTTGTCCTTGACCTTCTCCATGAACTCACCGACCTTGTCGATGCCGCCGTTGGCTTGCAGCTCTTCCAGCATCTGCAGGCAAGCTTCGTTGGCGCCGCCGTGAGCCGGGCCCCACAGGCAAGCCACGCCGGCCGAGATGGCGGCGAACGGGTTGGTGCCCGACGAACCGCACAGACGCACGGTGGACGTCGACGCGTTTTGCTCGTGGTCGGCGTGCAGGATGAAGATGCGGTCCAGCGCGCGTTCAACGACTTCGTTGACCTTGTAGTCTTCGCACGGCGTGGCGAACATCATGCGCAGGAAGTTGCCCGTGTAGGACAGGTCGTTCTGCGGATAGATGAACGGTTGGCCTTGCGAGTACTTGTACGCCATCGCAACCAGCGTCGGCATCTTGGCGATCAGGCGGATGGCCGAGATGTGGCGATGCTGCGGGTTCGTGATGTCGGTGGAGTCGTGGTAGAACGCGGACAGCGCGCCAACCAGACCCGTCAGCACGGCCATCGGGTGGGCGTCGCGGCGGAAGCCACGCAGGAAGAAGTGCAGTTGCTCGTTGACCATCGTGTGATGGGTCACTTGCGAGTCGAAGTCAGCCTTCTGTTCCTGGTTCGGCAGATCGCCGTTCAGGATCAGGTAGCAGATGTCCATGAAGTCGCAGTTGACGGCCAATTGCTCGATGGGGAAGCCGCGGTACAGCAGTTCGCCCTTGTCGCCGTCGATGTACGTGATGCCCGATTCGCAAGCCGCGGTGGACATGAAGCCGGGGTCAAACGTAAACATGCCCGTCTGGCCATACAGCTTGCGGATGTCGATCACATCCGGACCGACCGTGCCCTTGTAGACAGGGAACTCAATGGGTGCGCTGCCATCCGAGAAGGATAGAGTGGCTTTTTTGTCAGACAGGTTCATGTTTATTCCTCTCACATTAATCAGAGTGCGCGCATCTGGCCAATAATGCCCCGAAGCCTGGGGGTGTCCAGGTCGCCTTCGAGTTCCTTGCGGGCCAGCAGCAGGTCAAGAAGATCGTTGTCTCCCATCTCGAACAGCTGGGTCAATGCGGCCACATCATCATCGGTAAGTTCGGCCTCGTAGGCGTCCAGATACCGAGTGATGATCAAGTCGTTTTCGAGCAGGCCGCGGCGCGCCCGCCAACGCAGACGCGCCCGCTCCAGTTCAGTTAGCCTGCTCATCGTTACACCATAAAAACAAAAGTCTTCACACTAGAAACTAGACCGTGCGGCGAACCATCAGTTCCTTGATCTTGCCGATTGCCTTGGTCGGGTTCAGCCCCTTGGGACAGACGTCGACGCAGTTCATGATGGTGTGGCAACGGAACAAGCGGTACGGATCTTCCAGGTTGTCCAGACGCTCGCCGGTGGCTTCGTCGCGGCTGTCGGCGATGAAGCGATAGGCTTGCAGCAGGCCGGCCGGGCCGACGAACTTGTCCGGGTTCCACCAGAAAGACGGGCAGGAAGTGGAACAGCATGCGCACAGGATGCACTCGTACAGGCCGTCCAATTCTTCGCGGGCCTCGGGCGACTGCAGGCGCTCTTTTTCGGGCGGCGGCGCGTCGTTGATGAGGTACGGACGAATCGAGTGGTACTGGTTGAAGAAGTGCGTCATGTCCACGATCAGGTCGCGGATGACGGGCAGGCCCGGCAGCGGACGCAGAACGATGGGTTCCTTCAATTCGCGCAGGTTTGTCGTGCAGGCCAAACCGTTCTTGCCGTTGATGTTCATGGCGTCCGAACCGCACACGCCTTCACGGCACGAACGGCGCAGGGCCAGGCTGTCATCGACGTCGTTCTTGATGCGCACCAGCGCATCAAGCAGCATCTTGTCGGTGGGCTGGAGTTCAACGTCCAGCTTCTGCATGTAGGGGCGCTCGTCCTTGTCCGGATCGTAGCGGTAGATTTCGAACTTGACGATTCTCTTGGTGCTCATAATGGGCTCTATCCGGACTTAGAAGGTACGCGCCTTGGGCGGGAAGGACTCAACGGTGAGCGGCTTCATCTGCACAGGCTTGTAATCCAGGCGGCTGCCTTCGGAGTACCACAGCGTGTGCTTCAGCCAGTTCTCGTCGTCGCGCGTCGGGTGGTCGTCCAGCGCGTGCGCGCCACGGCTTTCCGTACGGGCAGCGGCCGACTTGATCGTGGCGCGGGCCACTTCGGTCATGTTGGCCAGTTCCAGCGCTTCGACGCGCGCGGTGTTGAACACCTTGGACTTGTCCTTGAAGCAGATATTGTCGGCTTGCTTGGCCAGGTCTTCGATCTGGGTCACGCCTTCGTTCAACAGTTCCAGCGTGCGGAACACGCCGCAGTGGCGCTGCATCGAGAAGCGGATGGCGTTGCCGATGTCTTGCGTCTTTTCGCCCGACGTACGCGTTTCCAGCTTGTTCACGCGGTCCAGCGAGAAGTCCACGGCTTCCTTCGGCAGGTCCTGGTGCGCGCGCTGGCGCTCAGGATGCGAATTCACGATGTGGTTGCCGGTGGCGCGACCGAACACGATCAGGTCCAGCAGCGAGTTCGTGCCCAGGCGGTTGGCGCCGTGCACGGACACCGCGGCGCATTCGCCGATGGCGTACAGGCCGTTGACGACCTTGTTCTCGCCGTTTTCGCGCGACAGCACCTGGCCGTGGTAGTTGGCCGGAATGCCGCCCATCTGGTAGTGAATGGTCGGGACGACGGGGATCGGTTCCTTGATCGGGTCGACGTTGCCGAACTTGATGGCGATTTCGCGGATCGAGGGCAGACGCTTGTTGATGACGTCGGCGCCCAGGTGATCCAGCTTCAGCACAACGTAGCTGCCGTCCGGACCGCAACCACGGCCTTCCTTGATTTCCTGGTCCATCGAGCGGGACACGAAGTCACGCGGGGCCAGGTCCTTCAGCGTGGGCGCATAGCGCTCCATGAAGCGTTCGCCATCCTTGTTCAAGAGGATGCCGCCTTCGCCACGCACGCCTTCGGTGATCAGCACGCCCGCGCCGGCCACGCCGGTGGGGTGGAACTGCCAGAATTCCATGTCTTGCAACGGGATGCCGGCACGCGCCGCCATGCCCAGGCCGTCACCGGTGTTGATGAAGGCGTTGGTGGAAGCGGCCCAGATCCGGCCAGCGCCGCCGGTGGCCAGCACCGTGGTCTTGGCTTCCAGGATGTAGATTTCGCCCGTTTCCATTTCCAGGGCGGTCACGCCGACAACGTCGCCGGCTTCGTTGCGCAGCAGGTCCAGCGCCATCCATTCGACGAAGAACTGGGTGCGCGCGGCAACGTTGCGCTGGTAGAGGGTGTGCAACAGCGCGTGGCCGGTGCGGTCGGCGGCGGCACAGGCGCGCTGCACCGGCTTTTCACCGAAGTTGGCGGTGTGGCCGCCGAACGGACGCTGGTAGATCGTGCCGTCGGGGTTGCGGTCAAACGGCATGCCGAAGTGCTCAAGCTCGTACACGGCGTTCGGCGCTTCACGGCACATGAATTCAATGGCGTCCTGGTCGCCCAGCCAATCCGACCCCTTGACGGTGTCGTACATGTGCCAGTACCAGTTGTCTTCGCTCATGTTGCCCAAGGAGGCGCTTACACCGCCCTGTGCGGCAACGGTGTGCGAACGCGTGGGGAACACTTTGGACAGCACTGCAACGGACAGGCCCGCTTGGGACAGTTGCAGCGAACAACGCATGCCGGCTCCACCGGCGCCAACGACCACCACATCAAACTGGCGGCGCGGCAAGGATTTCATGACAGAGACCACGGCTTAAATGCTCCAGAGGATTTGCGCGAAGTAAATGACCGAACCGATCAGCCAGAGGATCGTCAGCACTTGCAACAGCAGGCGCAGGCCCACCGGCTTGACGTAATCCATCCAGATGTCGCGCACGCCAATCCAGGCATGCCAGGCCAACGCAATGAATGCAAGGGAGGCCAAAATCTGGCCAACCGGAATGAAGACCACGTAGAAATTGAACAGCTTGACCCAGTGTTCATACGTGAAGGCAGGCATCATCAGGATGCCAACGAGCAGCACCAGCGTATACACGGCCATGATGACGGCGGTGATGCGCTGAATGATGAAATCCATGACGCCATAGTGCGCGCCGACGACCAGGCGCTTGGGTCCGTAGTTTTTAGCGGCGGCCATTTACAGCACTCCGAACAGTTTGAGGGCGAACACCAGCGTCAGCGCCAGGCTGACACCGAAGACCACGCCGGCGCTTTTCTTGGCCGACAGCTTGTCGATACCGATGTGCAGGTCAAGCAGCAGGTAGCGGATGCCGGCACAGAAGTGATGCAGGTAGCCCCAGACGAGGACCAGGAAGACAAGCTTGACGATCGGGTTGGCCGCGATGGAAGCGATCCAGGCAAACGATTGCGGTGCGGCCACGCTTGCTGCGAACAGCGGCACGATGACCAAGGGCAAACAGAGGAACAGCAAAATGCCGCTGATGCGGTGCAGGATGGACAGCTTGCCGGCCAGGGGCAGGCGATAGGAGAACGCAACTTGGGCAAGCCCAATATTGCGAAACTGCGGACGTGGCTTGGCAGCGGTGTCGGACATGACGGCCTCGGTGTTTCGGAACTAGGGAATCGTGACGGCGAAAGTGCCGTGGCCCTTTCGGGCAAACACGCTATTTTCGCCCAGAGATTGGGTTGGTATCAAATCGTAGTTAAAAAGCTCATCAATTCAGACTATTGCGGTAGTGGTATCGATCGGTCAAGTACAAACCCCGGCGGATTTCCATGGGGCGGTCACCATAGGTGTAAGACACCCGATCTACCTGCAACAACGGCGTGCCGGCGGGAACATTAAGCAGCGGACAGACTTCGGCCGGCGCGATCACCGCGCGCAGCTTCTCGTCCGCGCGCACCATGCTCACGCCGAATTCGGATTCAAACAGACCATAGAGCGGCGCCTTGTTGGCGGTCAGCAGCTCGAGGGTGAGTCCACGGAAAATGGAACCGGGCAGCCAGATGTCGTCCACCACGGTGGGTGTCTGTCCCATGGACAGCAGGCGGCGGATCATCACGACGGTTTCGCCGGCCCGAAGATCCAGGGCGCGCGCGATCTCGGCGGGCGCGCGCAAGCGCCGGCATTCCAGGATGCGGCTTTCGGCGCGGCCGGCCTCGCCTTCTTCATCGGCGGCCAGGCGCAGGAAACGGTAGCGCACACGGGCTTCGTGGTGGGTGGCGACAAAGGTGCCCTTGCCTTGGCGGCGCAGCAGCATGTGCTCGGCGGCCAACTCATCGACCGCCTTGCGCACCGTACCCTGGCTGACCTGAAAACGGGCAGCCAGATCGATTTCGCTGGGGATGAGTTCACCGGGCTTCCATTCGCCGCGCTCAAGACTTTGAACGAGCAGATCCTTGATCTGGCGATAGAGCGGACTGAAAGCGGCCCCCTCGCCCGTTGAACGGGCGGCGCGTGTGCGTAAGGAGGTTTCGGGCCGAGGCTCTGCCATGGATCTTCTTGAAAGTGTCATGTTCATCCGGATGATGGGAGGGCAGCGCAAACAAGGACGCAAACAGCATGCGAACCCACATCCAAAATGCGCTGTCAGGAGGCACAACAGACCGGGCTGCAACGCATTCGAATAAACGCTCTATTGTGGCATATCGCGCCAGACGCTGTCCAACGTCTTATGTCTTATATAAGATAGAAGAGCGTTTGACGCCCCCTGGAAATCGTTCTAGGATTCACGGCTGTCAGGGCCCCGCGCCGGCCTGCTTCCGCGCGCTGTTTTTGATGCCCCAACGATTACACTGATTGGTGAGATTTTTTCTCGCCAAACCATTACGGAGAACGTCCATGTCCAAGCCTGCCTTGCGTGTCGCCGTCACCGGCGCCGCCGGCCAAATCGGTTACGCACTGCTATTCCGCATCGCCTCCGGCGAAATGCTGGGTAAAGATCAACCCGTCATCCTGCAATTGCTGGAAATCCCCGACGAGAAAGCGCAAAAGGCCCTGAAGGGCGTCATCATGGAATTGGATGACTGCGCCTTCCCGCTGCTGCAGGAAGTGACGGCTCACAGCGACCCGCGCACCGCCTTCAAGGACGCCGACGTGGCCCTGCTGGTTGGCGCCCGTCCGCGCGGCCCCGGCATGGAACGCAAGGACCTGCTGTCCGTCAACGCCCAGATCTTCACGGCGCAAGGCAAGGCCCTGAACGACGTGGCCAGCCGCAACGTCAAGGTGCTGGTCGTGGGCAACCCCGCCAACACCAACGCCTACATCGCCATGAAGTCGGCGCCGGACCTGCCGGCCAAGAACTTCACCGCCATGCTGCGCCTGGACCACAACCGCGCCCTGTCGCAGTTGTCGGCCAAGTCGGGCAAGCCGGTTGCCGACATCGAAAACCTGATCGTCTGGGGCAACCACTCGCCCACGATGTACCCGGATTTCCGCTTCGCCACCGTCGGCGGCGAATCGCTCACCAAGCTCATCAACGATGACGCCTGGAACCGCGACACGTTCATCCCCACCGTGGGCAAGCGCGGCGCCGCCATCATCGAAGCCCGTGGCCTGTCGTCGGCCGCTTCGGCCGCCAACGCCGCCATCGACCACGTCCGTGACTGGGTCCTGGGCAGCAACGGCAAGTGGGTCACGATGGGTGTTCCGTCGGATGGCTCGTATGGCATTCCGGAAGGCATCATCTACGGCGTGCCGGTCACGACCGAAAACGGCGAATACAAGCGTGTCGAAGGCCTGGAAATCGACGCCTTCTCGCGCGAGCGCCTGGACTTCACGCTGAAAGAGCTGCTGGAAGAGCGCGACGGCGTCAAGGACCTGCTGAAGTAAGCAGCGCTTGAATCAGGATTGGGCCCGTTGATGCGGGCCCAATTCTTCTGTACTGCCATCATGCCGAAACATACACCTGTCTCTTGGCCCGGCCGCGCCGGGATTGTCGCGTAGGGGACAGATTTATATTCCGGACCCGCGATAAGGTCGTGGGCTAGCCATAAGAACGGAGACATCCATGTCCAGACCCGAATCGCCCGGCGCCCTCTTCCGCCGCGCTCTTGCCGAAGAAAGCCCGCTGCAGATCATCGGCGCCATCAATGCCAACCACGCGCTGCTGGCCAAGCGCGCCGGCTACCGCGCCATCTACCTGTCGGGCGGCGGTGTCGCGGCCGGTTCGCTGGGCCTGCCCGATCTGGGCATCAACACCATGGACGACGTGCTGACCGACGTGCGCCGCATCACCGATGTGTGCGACGTGCCGCTGGTGGTGGACATCGACACCGGCTTCGGCCCGTCGGCGTTCAACATCGCCCGCACCGTCAAGAGCCTGATCAAGTTCGGCGCGGCCGCCTGCCACATCGAAGATCAGGTCGGCGCCAAGCGCTGCGGCCACCGTCCGGGCAAGGAAATCGTCACCACCGAAGAAATGGCCGATCGCGTCAAGGCCGCGGCCGACGCGCGCACCGACAGCGACTTCTACCTGATCGCCCGCACGGACGCCATTGCGTCCCACGGCGTGGACGCCGCGATTGAACGCGCGCTGGCCTGCGTGGAAGCCGGCGCCGACGCCATCTTCGCCGAAGCCGCCTACGACCTGCCCACTTATGACCGTTTCGTCAAAGCCGTGAAAGTGCCGGTGCTGGCCAACATCACCGAATTCGGCAAGACGCCGCTATTCAGCGTTGAAGAGCTCAAGAGCGTGGGCGTGGGCATGGTGCTGTACCCGCTGTCGGCCTTCCGCGCCATGAACAAGGCCGCCGAAGCCGTCTACACCGCCATCCGCCGCGACGGCCATCAGAAAAACGTGGTGGACCTGATGCAGACGCGCGACGAGCTGTACGACCGCATCGGCTATCACGAATTTGAATCCAAACTGGATGCGCTCTTCCAGAAGGGCAAAGCGTAATCCCGCGGCACCTTCGGTATCCGGCGCCGCGACACCCGCGCGACGCCCTGCTAGTCACCCATTGCATCGACCACAGCGAAAGTGAAGGAGTAGAGACATGAGCACGGCTCCCAAAAAGCAAGAAGCCAAGCCGGACGCCAAGCCGGAAGAAAAAGCCGGTTTTAAACCCAAGAAGTCCGTTGCCCTGTCGGGCGTGGTCGCGGGCAACACCGCGCTGTGCACCGTCGGCCGCAGCGGCAACGACCTGCACTACCGTGGCTACGACATCCTGGACATCGCCCACACCAGCGAGTTCGAGGAAATTGCCCACCTGCTGGTCCACGGCAAGCTGCCCAACAAGGCCGAACTGGCTGCCTACAAGCAAAAGCTGAAGAGCCTGCGCGGCCTGCCCGCCCAGTTGCAAGTGGCGCTGGAAGCGCTGCCGGCGTCCAGCCACCCGATGGACGTGATGCGCACCGCCGTGTCGGTGCTGGGCTGCGTGCTGCCTGAAAAAGACGACCACAACACCCCGGGCGCGCGCGACATCGCCGACCGCCTGATGGCCAACCTGGGCTCGGCCCTGCTGTACTGGTACCACTACAGCCACAACGGCCACATGATCGACGTGCAAACCGACGACGACAGCATCGGCGGCCACTTCCTGCACCTGCTGCACGGCGAAAAGCCCAGCGACGAATGGGTCAAGGCGATGCACATCTCCTTGAACCTGTACGCCGAACACGAGTTCAACGCATCGACCTTCACCGCGCGCGTCATCGCCGGCACGGGTTCGGACATGTTCTCGTCGATTGCCGGCGCCATCGGCGCGCTGCGCGGCCCCAAGCACGGCGGCGCCAACGAAGTGGCGTTCGACGTGCAAAAGCGCTATGACACGCCGGACGAAGCCGAAGCCGACATCCGCCGCCGCGTCGAGGCCAAGGAAGTCATCATCGGCTTTGGCCACCCCGTCTACACCGTGTCCGACCCGCGCAACAAGGTCATCAAGGAAGTGGCCAAGAAGCTGTCGAAGAAGGCCGGCAGCACCAAGATGTTCGACATCGCCGAACGCCTGGAAACGGTCATGTGGGACATCAAGAAGATGTTCCCCAACCTGGACTGGTTCTCGGCCGTCAGCTACCACATGATGGGCGTGCCCACCGCCATGTTTACCCCGCTGTTCGTCATCGCGCGCACGGCAGGCTGGTCGGCCCACATCATCGAACAGCGCATCGACAACAAGATCATCCGCCCCACCGCCAACTACGTCGGCCCGGAAGATCAGAAGTTCGTGCCGCTGGAAAAACGCAAGTAAGGCGGCCCCGCAACCAGAACGAGAACAAGGCGCGGCATGGCCACCTGTATTCACTTCTTCGCTAAGGAGGGTTCGCAATGTCCGCCCCAATCTCAAACGTACGTCCCGATCCCGATCAGGTCCTGGTCGATATCGCGGACTACGTTCTCAACTACGAGATCACGAGCAGCCTGGCGTACGAGACCGCACGCAACTGCCTGATCGACACGCTGGGTTGCGGCCTGGAAGCGCTGGAATACCCGGCGTGCAAGAAGCTGCTGGGGCCGATCGTGCCAGGTACCGTGGTGCCCAACGGCGCCAAGGTGCCAGGCACGCCGTTCCAGCTTGACCCCGTGCAGGCCGCGTTCAACATCGGCACGATGATCCGCTGGCTGGATTTCAACGACACCTGGCTGGCCGCCGAATGGGGTCACCCCTCCGATAATCTGGGCGGCATTCTGGCCACGGCGGATTGGCTGTCGCGCACGGCCGTCGCCGCCGGCAAACCGCCCTTGACCATGCGCGACGTGCTGACCGGCATGATCAAGGCGCATGAAATCCAGGGCTGCATCGCGCTGGAAAATTCCTTCAACAAGGTAGGCCTGGATCACGTAGTGCTGGTCAAGGTGGCATCCACCGCCGTGGTGGCGCAGATGCTGGGGCTGGACCGCGATGAAGTCATCAATGCCGTGTCGCTGGCCTGGGTCGACGGCCAAAGCCTGCGCACCTATCGCCACGCGCCCAACACCGGCAGCCGCAAGAGCTGGGCCGCTGGCGACGCCACCAGCCGCGCCGTGCGCCTGGCGTTGATCGCGAAAACCGGTGAAATGGGTTACCCCTCGGTACTAAGCGCCAAGACCTGGGGCTTTTACGACGTGCTGTTCAAGGGTCAGCCGTTCAAGTTTCAGCGACCGTATGGCAGCTACGTGATGGAGAACGTGCTGTTCAAGATTTCGTTCCCGGCGGAATTCCATTCGCAGACGGCGGTGGAATGCGCCATGGACATCCACGCAAAACTCAACGCGTTGGGCAAAAGCGCGGACGACATCAAGGCCATCACGATCCGCACCCATGAAGCGTGCATCCGCATCATCGACAAGAAGGGCCCACTGAACAACCCCGCCGACCGCGACCACTGCATCCAGTACATGGTGGCGGTGCCCGTGCTGTTCGGCCGCTTGACCGCCGCCGACTACGAAGACGACGTCGCGCGCGACCCGCGTATCGACATCCTGCGCGACAAGATCGTCTGCGTGGAAGACCCGGCCTATACGCGGGACTACCACGACCCGAACAAGCGCTCGATCGCCAACGCGCTGACAGTGGAATTCAAGGACGGTTCGAAGCTGGATGAAATCGTCTGCGAATATCCCATCGGCCACAAGCGCCGCCGCGCGGACGGCATCCCATTGCTGGAAGCCAAGTTCCGCACCAATCTGGCCCGCATGCTCTCCGCCAAGCAGCAACGCCGCATCCTTGAGGTGTCGCTGGATCAAAAAGCGCTGGAATCCATGCCAGTCCACGAATACGTGGACCTGTACACGTAGGATGGGTGTAGCGCGCGTGAACGCTTGCAATGGCGCAAGTGCCGCACGCGCGCAACCCATGCGGAAGGGGCGCTGGAATCCGTAGGGGATTTTTGCGGGGGCCGCCTTGTCGGGTTCTTGCGGGGGCAGTCTTGTTGTTCAGCGCTGCTTGATGGGTTTCGCGCGATTGATGTCAGCGTTCTTGGGGTTGGCGTATCGCGCTGCACCCATCCTACGAGCAGCGGCGGCTTTACAATGCGGCTTTCCTCGACGGGATGGTGCCATGGGCATGCTTTGGGTCAAGACCTTTCACATTGTCTTTATCGCTTCCTGGTTTGCCGGATTGTTCTATCTGCCGCGCATTTTCGTGAACCTGGCGCAGCAATCGGACGCTTCCGTCCAGGCCACGTTACTGGGCATGGCGCGCCGGCTGTACCGCTTTACCACCATTCTGGCCGTGGTCGCCGTTGTGTTCGGCATGTGGCTGTACCTGGGCTACCGCATCGGCGTGGGTCCGGGCAACGGCTGGATGCATGCCAAACTCTTTTTCGTCTTGCTCGTCATCGGCTACCATCACGCCTGTGGCTTGATGCTGCGTAAGTTCGAACAGGGCAAAAACACCCGTTCGCACAAGTTCTATCGCTGGTTCAACGAAGTTCCCGTCTTGCTGCTCTTGGTGGTGGTGGCGCTGGTCGTCGTCAAACCCTTCTGATTCCCCCTACCTTTGCACATTCGCCAGGATTCGTATGTCCTCTGATGACAAGGACCGCCCGCGCAAGACGCTGACGATCAAAAAAACGGCGCGCGACGCCCATGCCGAAGAAGCGCCCAAGCGCACCCGCACCGGTGCCCGCGCCCGACTGGTTGCGCAGATCTCGCGCACCAAGGAAAACGTAGAACGCCAAAAAGATCCTGAAGGCTATCAACGCCGCCAGGAAGAAGAGGCGCGCCGCAAACCGGGCGCTGGCGCGCGCGGGCAGTACGAGCGCGGGCAACCCAGCCGTGGCGAAGGTCGTGGCGCTGCCGGCCGAGGCTCGGCGGAACGGGGCACATCCGAACGCGGTGCCTCTGCACGGGGTGGCTCCGAACGTGGCAGCTCTGATCGTGGCAATTCCGAACGCGGCCGGTTCGATCGCGGACAGCCCGCCCGTGGGCGTTCCGACGACTCGCGCCGCACCGCCCCCGAGGCGCGTTCCGGCCGTCCGCCGCAGCGCGCCCCGCGCCTGCGCGATGACCAGTACATTGCGCCGGCTACACCGGCGGGCCGCTTCTACGACCCGTTCGAAGACGACAGCCCTGCGCCCGACTTCCACGCTGAGCCGCCCGAGCACACCCCGGAACCGGAATTCACCGAAGCGCGCAGCGATTACCAAGACGACCCCCACGACGACTATCGCGATCGCGCCCCCCGCGTTGAAACCCGCAGCCGCCGCCCGCGCGACACTCGCCAGGCGGAAGTGTTCACGGTGTTCGCCCCCTGCCCGCAAGGCCTGGAAGAGGCCCTGACGGCCGAAATGCAGGCACTGGGCTACGAAGACGCCCAGGCCGGCCGCGCGGGTTGCTCGTTCACGGCCGACTGGTCGGGCGTGCAGCGCGCCAACTTGTATTCGCGCCTGGCCACCCGCATTCTGGTGCAGGTCGCCCATGCGGAAATCTCGCACGAAGACGACATTCTGGACCTGGCCCGCGACACCCCCTGGGAACGCTGGTTCGGCGCCGAACAAACGCTGCGCGTAGACACCTCAGCCATCAAGAGCCCGGTGCAGAGCCTGCAGTACTGCAACCTGCGTGCCAAGGATGGCATTTGCGACCGACTGCGCGAACTGGAAGGCGAACGCCCCAGCATCGACACGGTGCGCCCGGATGCCCGCGTCCACCTGTTCCTGACGGGCCATACGGCCACGCTGTACCTGGACACGTCGGGCGAATCGCTGTTCAAGCGCGGCTGGCGTCTGGACAAGGGCGAAGCGCCCTTGCGCGAAAACCTGGCGGCCGGCATGCTGGCCCTGGCCGGCTGGGACCCCGCCGCGCCGTTGCTGGACCCGTTCTGCGGGTCGGGCACCATCCTGATCGAAGCGGCCTGGATTGCGCTTGGCGTGCCCCCTGGCATTTCGCGCCCGTTTGGCTTTGAACGGCTGCGCGACCACGACGCCTACCGCTGGCGCGACCTGAAGGACGACGCCCGTTCGCGCATCCTGCCGCAGTTGGACGCGCCGCTGGTGGGCTACGACCTGGATCCGCAAGCCATTGAATTCGCTCAGAACAACGCCGAGCGCGCCTGGCTGACGGCCGATTCGATCCGTTTTGAAGTCGGCGACGCCCGCCAGATAACGGCGCCCGCCGACCACGGCTGGATCGTCACCAACCCGCCCTATGGCGAGCGCATGCTGACCGAGCCGGACGCCGACTTGTGGCGCGATTGGGCCACCTGCCTGAAACGCAATTTCGCGGGCTGGCAGTTACACGTCATCACCAGCGACATGACTTTGCCGAACCAGATGCGCTTGAAACCCAAGCGCCGCGTGCCCTTGCACAACGGCGCGCTGGACTGCCGCCTCTTCGGCTTCGAGCTGGTTGCCGCCGGCTACCGCGACGCCTGAACGCACTTGGCCCGGACGGTTCTCGTCCGGGCAAATCCCCTCTTTCCGCCGTGGCGTCACGTTGTAAAAGCGCCGCAACATAGCGCCCGTATCTTTGCACTGGTGCCCCGACGCTCGAATTTGGGGCATTATCAGCACCAAGGTGTTGCCACATTGCACCAGCTTGCATCTGCCACTTGCACAGGGCCAGGGTTAACCCCTATAATTCGGGTTATCCCTAGTAGCTAAACAACTGAGCAAGCCCGTGGAGGCTATTGTGATCAACCCGAACAACACCATCCGCCTGACCGACGAACTCGAGCGCCAACTGATGCTCCAGGCAATTGAAGAACAATTCCGTCCGCACCCGATGCGGGCGTTGGCCGCAGGCCTGCGTAAGCTGGCTCACGGCGTGAAAGCCCTGGCTGGCAAGACGAGCGCCAAGAACGCGCACTCCGCCGCCTGAAGCTTCACCTGGGCCTGAGTTCGCGGCCCAAACGATTTTCCCCTTGGGGGCTGCATAGCCCCTTTTATAGACCCGCCCTTACCGGCGGGTTTTTTTTTGTCGGATAATGGCGACCCATGACGACCGACGCTTACCTCGACCAGACTCCCAATCGGCTGCGCCGATTCGCCTGCATGATGTATGAAGCCGTGCTGTTGTTCGGCGTCGTCTTTCTGGCCGGCTACCTGCTGGACACGTTGACCCAAAGCAAGAACGCGCTGGAGTTGCGCGGGGCCCGCCAAGCGTGGTTGTTCGTTGCCATCGGCGCCTACTTCGTGCTGTGCTGGCGCCGCCGTGGGCAGACGCTGCCCATGAAAACCTGGAACATCCGACTGGTCGACCGAGACGGCAACACCCCAAAGACGCCCCGCCTGATCCTGCGCTACGTCTTGGTCTGGCCGCTGGTGCTGGCCGGTGCCGCCGTGGTGTGGGGCGCCGCCAGCCTGACCGGCTGGGCCTCGGTGGACATGTTCATCGTTGCCGCGCCCTTCACGATCTTTATCTGGTCCTGGTTCGACCCGGACGGCCAATTCCTGCACGACCGGCTTCTGGGTACACGGCTGCGCAACGCACCTGCACGCCAAAAAAGCCGATAAGCGGCACCCGTGACAGCACGACCGTCACAACACCGTCACGAAGGTTTCACACGCCGGTCATGGCGGGCTGGTCTCATTCCGAGGCATGACGACAGCCCACATGGAAGCGACCGTGAACGAGATCCGCCCCGCACATTGGCGCGCCCTCTGGATTTCCGACATTCACCTGGGCACTGCCGGGTGCAAGGCGGAATTCCTGCTCGATTTCCTGGACCACAACGATTCGGACACCCTGTATCTGGTGGGCGACATTGTGGACGGCTGGCAACTGCGCAAGCACTGGCACTGGCCGCGCGCGCACAACGACGTCATCCAGCGCATTCTGCGCAAGGCTCGAAATGGCACGCGGGTCGTGTTCATACCCGGCAACCATGACGAGTTCGCGCGGGAATTCGCCGGCTACGCATTTGGCGACATTGAAATACTGGACGAAGACGTACACGTCACCGCCAAGGGGTTGCGCCTGCTGGTGCTGCATGGCGACCAGTTCGACGGCGTGATCCAGCACAGCCGCTGGCTGGCGCATCTGGGTGACGGGCTCTACCAACTGGCCTTGTGGATCAACCATCATTTCAACCGGCTGCGCCACCGGCTGGGCCTGCATTACTGGTCGCTGTCGCAGTATCTGAAGCACAAGGTCAAGAACGCGGTGTCCTTCATCACGGATTTTGAAGAAGCGCTGGCAGGCGAGGCGCGCCGGCGTGGCCTGGACGGCGTGGTCTGCGGCCACATCCACAAAGCAGAACTGCGCGACGTCAACGGCATCCTGTACTGCAATGACGGCGACTGGGTGGAAAGCCTGTCGGCCCTGGCGGAAACTCACGAGGGCCAATTGCAATTGCTGGATTGGGCCGCCATCCAGGCGGAACGGCAAGCCGATCCCTCTACCCGCCCGCCGCGTTCGCTTTCACTGCCCGCCTTGCCATCTGCCTTGCGCCGCCAAAGCAAACACCCGTGATAACCCGTATGCGTCCCCATTACGCAACGGGGATATTGCAGTTCACGGCCCTCTAGGTCATGCTTGCATCTGAGCCAACGGGCGAGCCGGTCCGTTCACGCAGCTGCAACATGCTTACAACATAGGGCCATGAACGACCAATATCAGGCGCTCTACCAATCATTCCGCTGGCTGGTTCCCACCCAGTTCAACATCGCGGAAGCGTGCTGCCACCGCTGGGCATCCAGTAGTCCGGATGCGCGGCGCATCGCCATCTACTACGAAGACGAATCAGGCAACCGCGAGGTCTGGACCTATGCTCGCCTGGCCGAAGCCGTCAATCAACTGGCCAACGGCCTGGTGAAGATGGGCGTGGGCCGCGGCGACCGCGTTGGTGTGGTGTTGGGGCAACGGCCGGAAACGGTGGTGGCCCACATGGCCATCTACACCGTGGGCGGCGTCGTACTGCCCTTGTCGACGCTATTTGGCCCCGAAGCCCTGGAAAGCCGTCTGCGCGACTCCGAAACGCGAGTCGCCATCGTGGACCACGCTTCCAGCGCCAACTTGCTGGCGGTAAGCGACAACTGCCCCAACCTGCAGCAGATCATCGGCATCGGATTTGCCGATGAGCGCGTGCTGCCGTGGCGCAGCCTGCTGGCCCGCCAACCCAGCGAATTCAAGGCCGTTGCGACCCGCTCGTCGGACCCCGCCATCCTGCTCTACACGTCAGGCACCACCGGCGCCCCCAAAGGGGCCCTGTTGCCGCATAGCGTGCTGATCGGCAACCTGCCGGGTTTCGTGGCCTCGCAAGACTGGTTTCCCAAGCCAGGGGACGTGTTCTGGTCGCCCGCCGACTGGGCCTGGACCGGGGGCATGATGGATGCGCTGTTGCCGACCTTGTATTTCGGGCACCCCATCGTGGGCACGCGGGGCCGCTTTTCGCCCGAGCGCGCGTTCGAGCTCATGGAGCGCTACCAGGTCACCAACACCTTCCTGTTTCCCACCGCGCTGAAAATGATGATGAAGGCCGTACCCGAGCCGCGCAATCATTATCAACTGGCGCTGCGTTCCATCATGAGCGCGGGGGAAAGCGTTGGGGAAACCGTCTTCAAATGGTGCCAGTCCGCGCTGGGCGTGACGCCCAACGAGATGTTCGGCCAAACCGAAATGAACTACGTGGTGGGCAATAGCCAGAAGCGCTGGCCGGCCCGTGCGGGCAGCATGGGCCGCCCGTATCCTGGCCATCAAGTGGCGGTGCTGAATGACGACGGCCAGCCGGTCGCAGCGGGCGAAACCGGTGAAATCGCCGTTAACCGGCTGGACATCCACGGTTTTCCCGACCCGGTCATGTTTTTGGGCTACTGGCGCAATGAAGCTGCCACCCAGCTCAAGTTCAAGGGCGACTGGTGCCTGACGGGCGACCTGGCTACCGTCGATGCCGACGGCTACCTTTGGTACGCCGGCCGTGCCGACGATGTATTCAAGTCGGCCGGCTACCGCATTGGCCCCGGAGAAATCGAAAGCTGCCTGGTGGGCCACCCCGCCGTAGCCAACGCCGCCGTGGTGCCCAAGCCGGACGCCGAGCGCGGCGCACTGGTCAAAGCGTATGTCGTGCTGACGCCCGAATTCGTCCAACGCGACCGTGCCGACATCATCGAAAACCTGCAAGAGCATGTTCGTGAACGCCTGGCGCCCTACGAATATCCAAAAGAGATTGAGTTCGTCGACGAATTGCCGATGACCACAACCGGCAAGGTCCAGCGCCGTATCCTGCGCCAACGCGAACAAGAGCGCGCCCATGCCGTGGCGACGGCGCCCGGGGCGACTGCGCCCCCCACACCAGTCACAACGCCCGAGGCCTCCACGCCGCCCGCGCCTGCCCCTACACCCCCGGCCGACACGCCGCCTGCACCCGCCACCACGCCCGGCACGCCCAGCGCTTGCGCGACACCCGCCCCGGCCGCGGACGTCGCGCCTGCCCCATCGGGCCCAGAAAAATTATCGGAAACCTAGGCAATGCCCATTTACCAGCTTGATGATCTGACCCCCAACATCGACCCCGCCGCCTACGTCGCCGATAGCGCCGACCTCATCGGCAACGTCACACTGGAGGCCGGCGTCAGCATCTGGTCGCACGTATCGATCCGGGGCGACAACGACGCCATCCTGATCCGCCATGGCACCAATATCCAGGAATCCAGCGTCCTGCATGTGGACAGTGGCTGTCCCATGACGATCGGCCCGAACGTCACGGTGGGCCATCAGGCCATGCTGCACGGCTGCACCATCCACGAAGGCGCGCTGGTGGGCATGCAGGCCATCGTGCTGAACAACGCCGTGGTCGGCCGTAACTGCCTGATCGGCGCGGGCGCGATCATTCCCGAAGGCCGGGTCATTCCGGACAACTCGCTGGTGATCGGCATTGGCAAGGTGGTGCGCGAACTCTCGGAAGAGGAAATCGCCAATTTGCACAAAAATACCGCTCATTACGTGGCGCGCGGCCAACACTACAAGACCGCGCTAAAACGCTTGGCCTGAGCGCCCCGGGCAGCGCCCGAAGCCCTGCTGGCAGCACGGGAATTGGGCCGCCTGATCGGCTAACATTCGCCCATGACCGATCAGCTCAAAAAATACCTTACCGAAGACCGCAGCGTTCGCATTCAGGCCGTGCGCCTGGACGCCACGTGGAAGGCCGTCCAGGCCAACCACGACTACCCGCCCGCCATCACCCACCTGCTGGGCGAACTCGTCGCCGCCTCCACCCTGCTTGCCGCCAACATCAAGTTCGACGGCTCGCTGGTGCTGCAGATCCAGGGCGACGGCCCCATCGCCTTGCTGGTGGTTGAATGCCGTTCAGACCTGAGCCTGCGCGCCACCGTCAAGGTGCGCGAAGGCCACGAAGTGCCCGCCGACGGCACCATGCAAAGCCTGCTGAACCCCGGCGGCAACGGCCGCTTCATCGTGGTGCTGGACCCGCAGCGCAAGCTGCCCGGCCAGCAAACCTACCAGGGCATCGTGCCGCTGGAAGGCGATACGGTGGCGCAAGCGTTGCAGCATTACATGAAGGCTTCCGAACAGCTCGACACGCGCTTGTGGCTGGCCGCCGACGCCGACCATGCCGCCGGCATGCTCGTGCAGCGCCTGCCTTTCCATGGCGGCACCGACGCCCCCCTGCTGACCGAGCAGGCGGCCGCCGATACCTGGGACCGCGTCGTTGCGCTGGCCAGCACGCTCAAGCGAGACGAAGTGCTGGAAGCCGATATCGACACCCTGATCCATCGCCTGTTCTGGGAAGACACCCTGCTGGCGTTCGACCCTGCCACCGTGCGCTGGCACTGCCCTTGCACTCGCGAACGCGTTGCCAGCATGCTGCGCTCGTTGGGTGAAGAGGAAGTCAATAGCGTGCTGGCCGAACGCGGTCAGGTGGACGTGTCTTGCGATTTCTGCGGCAAACCCTACAAATTCGATGCCGTCGACTGCGCCACGTTGTTCTCACCGCATCAGCCCGCGGCTGATGACGTCCCTCCCACCGTGCACTGAAGTTGCCTCGTCCCGCCAAACGGGACGTTTCCATCACACCGGATTGTCCGTATCGACAGGCGGTCATGCCCGCGCCACACTGCGCAGCCATGACCGCCATTTTCTTTGCCGCGCCGCATCAGCGGGGCGCCGCTGCCATTGAATTCGCCGTAGCTGGCGCCATGGTGCTGCTGCTGGGCCTGCTGGGTGTCGAAGCCGCGCGCTGGCAAGCCGTGCGCCAGATGACGCATGTAGCACTGATGGAGGTGGCTCGTGCCGGGGCAACGGCCCACGGCGACCCCATCCCCATGCGCGACGCTTTTCTTCACGGTCTGCTGCCCTTGTACGCCAGCGCCCACGGCGAAACAGGCGCCCGTCTGGAACTGACGCGCGTTCAGTCCGAACTCGGCAAGTCAGTCGGATTGACACCCTGGCGCATCGAAGTACTGGGACCCAACGCCCGCGCGTTCCGCGAGCATGGCGGCAGCGGACGGAACGTGCCCGCAGCGCCAGCCCGCCGAACCATCGACAACAGCTACCAGGATCTGCAACACGCCCGCCGGCCGCCGCGCCCGGGTGGCCCCAGCATATTCCAGGCCAACACACTGACTTTGCGCCTGACCTATCTGCACAAGCCTTGGCTTGCGCCCCTGCGGGCCGTGCTGGCGGCATCAGGGCGCGACAACGCCAGCTACGCCGGCGTCGCCCGCCAACACGGCTTACTGCCGATACAGATTGAACTGGAGATAGAGATGCAGTCAGATCCTGTCGACTGGACCGACAGCGGGCGATATCCCGCCGAAATCGTGGCCGGCGCCTGCCGCCAGGCCCGTTGCAACTGAACAGGTGTCCGTCAGTGCCGTGGGGCGGTGCTCGTGGGGCTGGCTGGAGCTCTGCCGGCGTGCCCGCCAGCGCGCGCGGGCGCACCCGCCTTGGCCGCCGCGTCGGAAGTGAGCGCGTCGGCGCCAGCGGGCGGCTGCGCATTCTTCGGCAAGACATAGACGAACACTTCGCCTTCGCGCATCATGCCCAATTCGCCGCGCGCACGCTCTTCAATGGCTCCGGTGCCCCCTTCAAGATCGCGCACTTCGGCTTCCAGCGCCGCATTGCGCGCGCGCAGGCCTTCGTTGGTCTCGCGCTGCTCGGCCACTTGGCGTTGCAGATCCCAGACCTTGAACCAGCCCCCCTTACCCAGCCACAGCGGGTATTGGATCAAGCCGACCAGCACGAACAGCACCAGGAACAACAGGCGCATACGCGAGAACCCTCAGAGCAGTCGTGGCGCGGATGCGGTGGCGGCGCCAGGCGCTGCCACCGCGCTTCCCATCAACGCAGGTTGTAGAAAGCTTCCAGGCCAGGATACGAGGCCACTTCAGCCAGCTCTTCTTCAATGCGCAGAAGCTGGTTGTACTTGGCCATGCGATCCGAACGGGACAGCGAACCCGTCTTGATCTGCATGGCGTTGGTCGCCACGGCGATGTCGGCGATGGTGGAGTCTTCGGTTTCGCCCGAGCGGTGCGACACAACGGCGGTGTAGCCGGCGCGCTTGGCCATTTCGATGGCGGCGAAGGTTTCGGTCAGCGTGCCGATCTGGTTGATCTTGATCAGGATCGAGTTGGCGACGCCCTTCTGGATGCCTTCACGCAGAATCTTGGTGTTGGTGACGAACAGGTCGTCGCCCACCAATTGCACCTTCTTGCCAAGCTGATCGGTCAACAGCTTCCAGCCGTCCCAATCGTTTTCGGCCATGCCGTCTTCGATGGAGATGATCGGGTACTTGTCGCACCAGGTAGCCAGCAGGTTGGTGAATTCCTGCGAGGACAGCGAGATGCCGCCTTCGCCGGCCAGCGTGTACTTGCCGTCGCGGTAGAACTCCGAGCTGGCGCAATCCAGGCCCAGGGCGATCTGCGTGCCCGGCTCGTAGCCGGCTTCGGTGATGGCCTTCAGGATCAGTTGAATGGCGGCTTCATGGCTGGGCACGTTGGGGGCGAAACCGCCCTCGTCGCCCACCGCCGTGGACATGCCCTGGCCGTGGATCAGCTTCTTCAGCATGTGGAAGACTTCAGCGCCCCAGCGCAGGGCTTCGCGGAAGCTGCCCGCGCCTACCGGCAGGATCATCAGTTCTTGCAGGTCGAGCGTGTTGTTGGCGTGCGCGCCGCCGTTGATGACGTTCATCATCGGCACGGGCATGCTCATGGGGCCGCTGCCACCGAAGTAGCGATACAGCGACAGGCCGGATTCGTCGGCGGCGGCGCGGGCCACCGCCATGCTGGCCGCCAGGATGGCGTTGGCGCCCAGGCGTTCCTTGGACTCCGTGCCGTCCAGCTCGATCAAGGTGCGATCAACGAAGGTCTGTTCCTGGGCGTCCAGGCCCATCAAGGCTTCGGAGATCTCGGTGTTCAGATTTTCAACGGCGCGCAGCACGCCCTTGCCCAGATAACGGCCCTTGTCGCCGTCACGCAGTTCGATGGCTTCGCGGGCACCGGTGGAAGCGCCGGACGGCACGGCCGCGCGGCCCATGGCGCCGGATTCCAGCAGCACATCGCATTCCACGGTGGGGTTGCCGCGCGAATCCAGAATCTCGCGGCCGATGATGTCGACGATTGCACTCATGACTTTACATTCCCTGAACGATAAACATATTCATGACAGCCGCGCCCTCGCGGGCGTTGCGGGCACGGCGGTACTGCCAGGAGTCGTAAAAGGCCTGGGCGGCGGTCATGGACGGAAATTCCAGGACGACGGTGCGACCAGGCTTACGCCCCTCAAGGTGCTTGGTCTCGCCGCCTCGCACCAGGACCTTGGCATCGTACGCGCGCATGGCGAGCGTGGACAGACGCTTGTAGTCCTCGTATTGCGCGGGCTTGGTCACCGTGACTTCGGCGATGATGTAAGCACTCATGGGGTTCCTTCAGAGCAGTGGCGTTGAAAGGGGATTGCGCCGGATGCGGCGAAGCCGCCAGTGTCGCGCAAAGCGGCCTGGCGACACCTGTCCGATGCTAATTGGTTGTATCCGAAAGCAGCGCCGCCGCATAGGGCGGCGCTGGGGGACAGGGCCGCGGCCCCGAGGATCCGCTGACGGAACTCGAGACCGCGCACCCGCATTACGCCCCCTGACCGCGGCGAGACTTCTGCTCGATGGCGGCGCGGATATAGCTGGAGAACAACGGGTGGCCATCACGCGGCGTAGACGTGAACTCCGGGTGGAACTGCACACCCACAAACCACGGGTGGTTGGGCAATTCCATCATTTCCGGCAGGTTTTCGGTCGGCGTGCGGGCGCTGATCACCATGCCGGCCTCTTCCAGGCGCGGCACGTAGACGTTGTTGACCTCGTAGCGGTGACGGTGACGCTCGTTCACTTCGTCGCCGTAGATGGTCTGCGCACGGGTGCCCGGCTTGATCGGCACGCGCTGCGCGCCCTTGCGCATGGTGCCGCCCAGGTCGGACGAGTTGTCGCGCTTTTCGACCTTGCCTTCGCGGTCCATCCATTCGGTGATCAGGGCCACCACCGGGTGAGGCGCCGACGGGTCGAATTCCGTGCTGTTGGCGCCGCCCAGACCAGCGACATGGCGCGCGAACTCGATGACGGCCAGCTGCATGCCCAGGCAGATGCCCAGGTAGGGCACGCCGTTTTCACGGGCAAAGCGAATGGCGGCAATCTTGCCCTCGGTACCGCGCTTGCCGAAGCCGCCCGGCACCAGAATGGCGTCCAGATGCTTCAGTTGGTCGGTGCCGCGGGTTTCGATGTCTTCCGAATCGATGTACTCGATGTTGATCTTCGAGCGCGTGTGGATGCCGGCGTGAACCAGGGCTTCCGTCAGCGACTTGTACGATTCGGTCAGGTCGACGTACTTGCCGACCATGCCGATCGTCAATTGATGCTGCGGGTGCTCCAGCGCTTCGACCAGGTTGTCCCACATGGACAGATCGGCCGGCGGCGGGGTCAGGCCCAGCGCTTCGCAGACGATGTTGTCCACGCCTTGCTTGTGCAGCATGGCGGGAATCTTGTAGATGGAATCGGCATCCCAGACGGAAATGACGGCGTCCAGCGGCACGTTCGAGAACATCGAGATCTTGGCGCGCTCGTCGTCCGGAATGGGACGGTCGGCGCGGCACAGCAGCGCGTTCGGATAGATACCGATTTCGCGCAGCTTCTGCACCGAGTGCTGCGTGGGCTTGGTTTTCAATTCGCCGGCGGAGGCGATGAAGGGCACCAGGGTCAGATGCACAAAGGCCGCGTTGTTGCGGCCCATGCGCAGGCTCATCTGGCGCGCGGCTTCCAGGAACGGCAGGGACTCGATGTCGCCCACGGTGCCGCCGATTTCGACAATGGCGACGTCCGTGTTGCCGTTCCAGCCGGCTTCAGCGCCACGAGCGATGAAGTCCTGGATTTCGTTGGTGATGTGCGGAATGACCTGGACAGTCTTGCCCAGGTAGTCGCCACGCCGTTCCTTGCGCAGCACCGATTCGTAGATCTGGCCGGTGGTGAAGTTGTTCACCTTGTGCATGCGAGCGGAAATGAAACGCTCGTAGTGGCCCAGGTCCAGATCGGTTTCGGCGCCGTCTTCGGTGACGAACACTTCACCGTGCTGGAAGGGGCTCATCGTGCCCGGATCGACGTTGATGTACGGGTCGAGCTTCAGCATGGTGACCTGCAAACCACGCGACTCGAGGATGGCGGCGAGCGACGCAGCGGCGATGCCCTTGCCCAGGGAAGACACCACTCCGCCGGTGACAAATACGTATTTGGTCATCGTAATGAGCACCCGGGACGAGCGGGCGCGTGCGGGAAATTTGGATTATAGCCGGGAGGCGGAAGTTATTTGGGTTTTCCCCTAGCGAGTGACGAGTAACATTTGGCAGCACTCAAATGAGCCCCACGACGCGGCGCTTGCGCGTGGGCGAACAGCGCCGTGATATGTTCGATCCCTAATTTTCAGGTGCTGTTTTTTCTCAACACTCGCTCCTCGCCGATGATCCCCTCCGCCCGATCCCCCTCTTCGCTTGCCTGGCGCCTGGCGCTTGTTGCCGTCATCGTGCGCCTGGTCTACGCCGCGCTGGTGCAAAGCACCACGATGTTCGGCCTGCCCCAGTCCGAGCAGATGCGCGAGATGTACAGCCAGCCTCAGTATCTGATGCCCATGCTGACCAACATCGTGGCGTCCGCCGTCATGATCGGGCTGACGGTGTGGGGCACGATGCACGGCTGGCTTCGCCGTCACGACACCACCGCCGTGGACGAACCGCGCAAGCTGTTCGGCACCTTCATCGCCTTGCAGTTGATCTACACCTTGATGGTCTCGGCCGCCATCGCGTACCTGCACAACGTCGGAATGCAATTCCTCATGGCGCAACGCGGCGCGCTGACCGAGCGGTTCGGCATCGACCTGGCCGGGCAGTTTCTCGCCATGGGCGTGCTCTTTCGCGTCGTGAACGTCGTGTTGGAAATCGCCGGTATGTTCGTGGTCGTGCGCATCGCCACCTGGACCGTACAACGCACGGGGCAGGCGGGCGCGCCCGCTTATGATCGGCGCCACGCGGCCTGGAACACCGGCCTGACCGTGCTTGCCTGGCAGTTGACCGTGTCGATCGTCTTGGGCGGCTATCTGCAAATGCTGTTTCTAAATGCCGACTGGCCGTCTTTCGTGTTGGGGTATCTGGTTCTGCCCGCGCTGCTGTTGGTGCTGTGCACGCTGGTTTGCCTGAACATTTTGCCGCGCCAGATGGGCGCAGTGGGGCCGGGGCGGGCCGTGGTCCACGGCACGATTGTGTTCTGGCTGGCGCAGGCGCTGGGTATCGGCATCGGCTATCTGGTCATCCAGGCAATGAGCTGGAGCCAACTGATGCGCGCGGCTCAATCCATAGGCGCGGGCGTGGCGGCACTGGCGGCTTATGCCGCGCTGCTGGCCGTGGGATGCATCCTCGGCAAGCTGGCGCTGTATCGCCAGGCGCACACTGCGTAGGATCGTAGGATGGGTGAAGCGCGCGCGGCAGGGAATCAGTGAATTGCCGCATGCCGCGCGCAACCCATCGGGCGGTGCAGCGTTCTTGCGGTGAGCCGTTGACGCGCGACCGTTGCCTGATGGGTTGCGCGCGTTGGGCGGTTTCTTTCTTGCCCAGTGCCTGCCGCGCTTCACCCATCCTACCGGGTGCGTGCAACGTCTGATCGTAGGATGGGTGAAGCGCGCACGGCTGGGAGCCAGTGAATTGCCGCATGCCGCGCGTAACCCATCGGGCGATGCGACGTTCTTGCAATGGGCCGTTGACGCTCGACCGTTGCTCGATGGGTTGCGCGCGTTGGGCTGTTTCTTTCTTGCCCAGTGCCTGCCGCGCTTCACCCATCCTACCGGGTGCGTGCAACGTCTGATCGTAGGATGGGTGAAGCGCGCGCGGCTGGGCAGCAATGAATTGCCGCATGCCGCGCGCAACCCATCGGGTGGTGCCGCGTGGTGCTTACGCGTTTAGCGGCGCCGTGCTGCGTTCCAGCCAGGCCAGGGCTTCGCCTTCGACCAAGGGTGACAGGCGGTCGAAGACCGTCTTGTGATAGTCGTTCAGCCAGGCGATTTCGTCGGCGCGCAGCAGCGATACTTCAATGCAGCGCGTGTCGATCGGGCACAGCGTCAGCGTTTCAAAGCACAGGAACTCGCCTAGCTCGGACGTCAGCCAGCTGCGGTTGGCGACCAGGTTTTCGATACGCACGCCCCAACGGCCCGGACGATAGATGCCCGGTTCGTTCGACGTGATCATGCCCGGCTCCATCGCGGTATGCGGCCCCGGCATCGCGCGATACGAAATTACCTGCGGGCCTTCGTGAACGTTCAGGAAGTAGCCCACGCCGTGGCCGGTGCCATGGCCGTATTCCGCGCCGCCTTCCCAGATGGGCGCACGCGCAATCGCATCCAGCATGGGCGACGGCGTGCCGCGCGGGAAGGACGCGCGCGACAGCGCGATCATGCCCTTGAGCACCAGCGTGAAATCCACTTTCTGGTCGGCGCTGGGCGTGCCCACCGCAACCACTCGCGTGATGTCGGTGGTGCCGCCCAGGTACTGGCCACCCGAATCGATCAGCAGCAGGCCATCGCCTTCGATGGTGGCGTGCGATTCCGGCGTGGCGCGGTAATGCGGCATGGCGCCATTGGCGTTGAAGCCGGCAATGGTGGCAAAGCTGGGGCAGACGTAGGCCGGGCGGCGGGCGCGGGCGGCAGTGATCTGCTCGTCGATCGTCAGTTCGGTAATGGTTTCCTTGCCCTGTGCGCCTTCGAACCAGGCAAAGAATTCACAGAGCGCCGCCCCGTCCTGCGCCATCGCTTGCCGCACATGCGCCAGCTCGGCATCGGTCTTGCGCGACTTCAGCAAGGTGGACGGGTTGATCGCTTCAATGCGCGGCACCGCCGGGTCCATGGCGTGGAACACGCCGCAGGTCACGCGCGCCGGATCAATCAGCAGCTTTTGGTCCAGTTCCAGCGAAGCCAGGGCGTCCGCGGCCTGTGCGTACGCGGCCACTTCGACGCCATCGGCGGCCAGCGTGGCGCGCAGTGCGTCGTCGATCTTGCCGTCCGCCACGAACAACGTGGCGTGGTCCAGGCCGATCAGCGCATGTCCAACGAACACCGGGTTGTAATCCACGTCCGCGCCGCGCAGGTTCAGCAACCACGCGATATCGTCCACGGTGCAAATGAAATGCACATCGGCGCCGTGCGCCCGCATGGCGTCACGCACCTGCGCCAGCTTGTCGGCACGCGCCACGCAGGCCTCTGGCGCGACATGTTCGTAAATCTTCGCGTCGGGCAGACCCGCGCGGTCGGTCCAGATCTCGTCCAGCAGGTCTTCCCGGATTTCCAGCGTGGCGCCGGACTTGGCGGCAGCCGCCGACAAGGCGCGAAACGCCCCCAGACCCAGCACCTGGCCGTCAACGCCGATGACATCGCCCGCGCGGGTGTTGGCGGCCAGCCAATCGACATGACCCGGCGTGGACGCCAGCGCGATCTTCATCAACTGCACGCCGGTGCCAGCCAGTTGCGCCTCGGCCTGCACCCAGTAGCGGCTGTCCACCCACAAGCCTGCGAAGTCGGCCGTGACGACCAGCGTGCCAACCGACCCGGTGAAGCCCGACAGCCAGCGCCGCCCCTGCCAGCGCGCCGGCAGGTACTCGGACAGGTGCGGGTCCGAAGACGGAACGATATAGGCGGACAGGCCGCGGCGGCTCATGGCCTGCCGCAATTGGGCGATACGGGCGTCGGTGCTAGACATGGGGGATGGAATCCTTAGCGCAACATGAAAGACATGGCGGCCAGGCTGTTCAGCGTGCGGACGGCCGACTGCATGCTATCCACGGTGAATCGCAAGGTGACGCCGTCCACGCGTTCCAGCGTGGGCCACATGCAGAACAGGTCGGCCAAGGCCGCGCTCTGCGTCTGCAATCGGCATTCTATAGGGGCGGCAATGCGGAAAGGAACGGATTTCACCTCGCCGGAAGCGGCGGGGTCTTGCTTCAGCTTGCGCACCGCGGTTTCGGCGGCGGCGGCGATGACGTGGCGCGATGCTGTTGGCGACAAGGTCACCCCACTGCCCTGACCATGGGCCACCTTCGTCTGCACCCATTCGGCGCCGGGAAACGTGTCGCGGGTTTCCGCGATGAACACGTCGTCGCCCGTCGCCAAAATCACCGGCACGCCCATTTCACCGGCCAGCGCGCCGTACAGGCCCGCTTCACCCAGCTCCATGCCGTTGATGAACACACGCGCGAACGCAAAGCTGTTGATCGTGTGCGCCAGGATGCCCCGGCCTTGCGAGCGCGAGTGATAGCCAATCATGAAGACGGCGTCGCAGCCCTCTTCCAGCCCGCCCATCATGCCCAGGTAGCGCGGCTTGCCCAGCACCAGGCGGGCGCGCTCGTCCAGGCCGTCGGGCAGCAGGTTGCGAAACCCGCCATGCGAGTCATTGACCAGGATCTCGTCGGCGCCGCCCGCGAATGCACCTTGCACGGCGGCGTTGGCTTCGGCCGTCATCCAGGCGCGGGCACGCTCGTATTCGCCATTGCCGGCGCGGACCTGCTCGGGGTGGAAGACGCCGGCGACGCCTTCGATATCGGTGGAAATCAGGATCTTCATGGAATCAACCTTCAAAGAATTCAGAATGCGGTGTCGGCCAGCCACTGGCGCCATTGCGGCGCGGCCTCGCGGATGGCCGCGCGGTGATGGCCGTCGCGCCCGGTGACGGCATCGGCATGCCACAGCGCGGAAATAATGGCTTGCTCGCAGGCTTCGGCGGCCGCTTCGAACAGCGGGTCGATACGGGTTTCATGCAGCATCGCCACAGCCGGCATGGGCTGCTCGACCCGCTGCGGCACGGTGTAGGCGGTGGAAAAGGCCAGCGCGATGTCACCGCTGCCATGGCCGAACACCGAACCCGTGCGCGCCAGGCCCGCGCCTGCGCGCAGCGACAAGCGGCGCAATTGGCGCGCATCCAGCGGCGCATCGGTGGCCAGCAGCAAGATGATCGAGCCCTTCTCCGGCACGATCGCCGCGTTCTCGCCTTGCTGCACCAGGCCACGGTCCAACTGGTCCGCCAGCCGGCGGCCGAACGGGCGGCCCGCCACGCTCAGGTTGGGCAAGCGCCCGAAGTTGGCCAGCACCAGCGCGCCGACGGTGTAACGCAAGCCGGGTTGGATGGACGCCACGCGGGAGGCCGAGCCGATGCCGCCCTTGAATGAAAAGCACGACATGCCGCGCCCCGCGCCTACTGCTCCTTGCGCAAACGATTTGGTGGCGCTGGCGTAGGCATCGACGTAATGCGCTTCCTGCACGGCCAGCGCCTGGATGTCGTTCAAGTAACCGTCATTGCATTCGAACACCAGCGGGTTCACGGTGGCCATGCCGCGCCCGATCTCCGGGTTGGCCGCGATGGCCTGGCGGATCTGCGCGTTGGCCACGGTGCCCACGCCAAAGGTGTTCGTCAGCGCGATGGGCGTTTCCAGCACGCCCAGTTCCTGCACCTGGATCAGTCCGGTGCTTTTGCCGAAGCCGTTCAGCACGGTTGCAGAGGCGGGAACCTTGTCCAGATAGGGGTCGCCAGCATGCGGGCGCACGACGGTGACGCCGGTCTGCTGCGCGCCGTCGGCCAGTGTGCAGTGTCCGACGGTGACGTCACCCACGTCGCAAATCGAATCCAGCGGTCCCGACGGCAGCACGCCAATGCGGGGAAAATCCAGCACTTGTTTGTCCATGGTTTTCGCCAAGGTCCTTAATGCAAAACGCCGCCGCCCTTCGTTCAATTCACACGCAACCAATTCGAGTTGCGCGTGGAACGAGGACGGCGGCGAGAAAAACGACGCTTTACTTGCGATCGATCTTCGGATCGAGCGCGTCGCGCAGGCCGTCGCCCAGCAGGTTGAAGGCCAGCACCGTCAGGAAGATTGCCAGGGCCGGGAAGATGGCCACGTGCGGGGCAATCACCATATCGGCGCGCGCTTCGTTCAGCATGGCGCCCCACTCCGGCGTGGGAGGCGATGCGCCCATGCCCAGGAACGACAAGCTGGCGGCGGTGATGATCGACGTACCGATACGCATCGTGCCGTACACCACGATCGGCGAGATCGTGCCGGGCAGGATGTGGCGCATGATGATCGTCCAGTCGGACGCGCCCACGCTCTTGACCGCTTCGACGTAGGTCATCTGCTTGATCGACAGCGTGTTGCCGCGCACCAGGCGGGCAAACGCCGGCACGCTGAACACGGCCACGGCCACGATCACGTTGATCATGCTGGAACCCAGCACGGCCACCACGCCGATGGCCAGCAGCATGCCCGGAAATGCCAGTAGCACGTCCGAGATACGCATGGTGATGCGTTCCCACCAGCCTTCGTAGTAGCCGGCCATCAAGCCCATGAACGTACCCACGATGGCGCCCATGGCCACCGACAGGAAGCCCGCGGCCAGCGAAATCCGCGCGCCCATGACGATGCGGCTGAAGATGTCGCGGCCCAGCGAATCCACGCCCAGCCAGTGGGTCAGCGACGGGCCGGCGTTCAGCGCGTCGTAGTCGAAGAAGTTTTCGGCGTCGAAGGGCACGATCCACGGCGCGAAGGCCGCGACCACCACCAGCAGCAGCACGAAGATGCCGGCGCCCACGCCCAGCTTCTGCTTCTTGAATTTGCGCCAGAACTCGGTGGCGGGCGTACGCACGTCGTTCTTCGGAACGGCGGCGATGGTCGTGGCGGGTGTCGTATTGCTCATGGCCGCCTCACTTGTAACGGATGCTGGGATTGATGACGCCATAGAGCACGTCGACAATCAGGTTGATCAGGATGAATTCCAGCGAGAACAGCAGCACCAGGCCCTGAATCACCGGATAGTCGCGTTGGGTCACGGCGTCAACCAGCAGGCGGCCAAGGCCGGGCCAGTTGAAGACGGTTTCGACCACGATCGAGCCGCCCAGCAAGAAGCCGAATTGCAGACCCATCATGGTGACAACCGGAATCAGCGCGTTGCGCAGCGCATGCTTGATGACGACGCGGCGCTCGGTCAGGCCCTTGGCCCGGGCCGTGCGTACGAAGTCTTCCTGGATGACTTCCACAAACGAAGCGCGGGTAAAGCGCGCCATGACGGCGGCCACCGCGGCGCCCAGCGTGAGGGACGGCAGGATGTAATGTTTCCAGCTGGAGGCGCCCACGGTCGGCAGCCAGCCCAGGTTCACGGAAAACACCTGCATCAGCATCATGCCCAGCGCGAAGGCGGGGAAAGAAATGCCTGACACCGCCAGTGTCATGCCCAGACGGTCGGGCCAGCGATTGCGCCAGACCGCCGAGACAATGCCGATGATCATGCCGAAGGTGACTGACCACGCCATGCTGGCGAGCGTCAACCACAGCGTGGGCATGAAGCGGTCGGAAATTTCGGTCGAGACGGGCCGCTTGGTACGCAGCGAGGTACCCAGGTCGCCTTGCAGCATGTTGCTGAAGTAGCGCACGAACTGCTGCGGCAGGGGCAGATCCAGCCCAAGTTCCTTGCGCACCAGCTCGACCGTTTGCTGGTCGGCCTCCTGGCCCGCGGCCAGTCGCGCCGGGTCGCCCGGAAGCATGTGCACAAACAGGAACACGACCACGGCTACCAGCAGCAGCGTGGGGATCATGCCCAGAAGACGTTTGACGATGTAGGTCAGCATTGAAATTCCTGCAACATCGGCGGGGACACCGCGCCCCCGCCGAATGTGGCCTTACAAGGGCCCGAAGGCCCCGAGAGTGACTGCTAGGTTTACTGCTTCAGGTCGATGTCGCCGAACCAGAACGAGGTGTCCGGTTCCACATACACGCCCGACAGGTTCTTCGACTTCACATACAGGTTGTTCTGGGTCACCAGGAAGGCCCACGGGGCGTCCTTCCAGATGGTTTCCTGAACGTTCTTGTAGATTTCCGTCTTCTTGGCGCGGTCGGTCGTGGCCAGAGCTTCTTGAACGCCGGCGTCAACCGTCTTGTTCGAGTAGTAGGACACGTTGTTCAGCACGGGCGGGAAAGCGGGGGTGGTCAAGAGCGGACGCAGGCCCCAGTCGGCTTCACCGGTCGAGGACGACCAGCCCGCGTAGTACATGCGAACCTTGGCGTCTTCCGGCTTCTGCACTTGCTGCACACGCTGCACGCGCTGACCCGATTCCAGCACTTCCACTTGCACCTTGATGCCGACTTGCGCCAGCTGCTGCTGCAGGAACTGAACCACCTTCACCGAGGTGCCGTCGTTATAGGCGGACCACAGGGTGCTTTCAAAGCCGTTGGGGTAGCCGGCTTCAGCCAGCAGGGCCTTGGCCTTCTTCAGGTCATACGGCCACGGGCCGGTCTTGTGCGCGTAGTCCACACCCTTGGGCACCACGCCGTCAACGACGGTGGCATAGCCCGAGAAAGCGACCTTGGCCAGGGCTTCCTTGTTGATGGCGTAGTTGATGGCTTCACGCACCTTGACGTTGTCGAACGGCTTTTGCTGCGTGTTCATCGACAGGTAGCGTGCCATGATCGAGTTCTGGTGATCGACCACGTCCAGCTTGTCGTTCTTCTTCAGCACGGCGGCTTGTTCGAACGGCACCGGGAAAGCGAACTGCGCTTCGCCCGTCTGCACCACGGCGGCGCGGGTGTTGTTGTCGGTCACGGTACGGAAGGTCAGCGTGTCGACCTTGGGGTAGCCCTTCTTCCAGTAGCCGTCGAACTTCTTGACCTTCAGGTATTCAGCCGGCTTCCATTCGACGAATTCGAACGGGCCGGTGCCCACCGGGTGGAAACCGATTTCCTTGCCGTACTTGGCCAGGGCGGCCGGCGAGATCATCATGGCGGCCGGGTGGGCCAGCGCGTTGATGAAGGCCGAGAACGGCTTCTTCAGCGTGATCTTGACGGTCATCGGGTCAACCACTTCGGTCTTGTCGATGACGCTGAACTGGATGTAGCGCGACAGGCGATTGTCCGGGTTGGACGGACGATCGAAGTTGATCTTGACCGCTTCGGCGTTGAAGTCGGTGCCGTCGTGGAACTTCACGCCGGGACGCAGCTTGAACGTGTAGACCAGGCCGTCTTCGCTGACCGAGTAGTCGGTGGCCAGCACCTTCTGGATCTTCAGGTCTTTGTCGAATTCGAACAGGCCTTCGTAGTAGGCCTTGCCGGCAGCCTGGTTCAGGGTGCTGTTGGTGTTGTACGGATCAAGCGTTTCCAGTGCGATGGAGACGGCAAACGTCACGTCCTTGGACGCGTGCGCCAACGGCGAAGTGAGCACACCGAAGGCCACCGCGGCGGCGGCCATCAGCTTGGTGGGGCGCAGAACTTTCATCATTGCAACTCCTGGTTCCAAATTGGAATTAGGGGGTTTGGTGGAAGAAAAACAAGTACGACAACGGAATCAATACGCGCCGCCGACCGCATGGCGGGCAACGAAGTGATCGGTTCCAACCTGCACCAGCGGCTGCACCACGGGCTCGTCGCCGAGCTTGCGGATCGGGCTGGGAATTTCATCGGACAACAAGGTGCGCTTGAGGTGACGGCGCGCCGGATCGGCGATCGGCACGGCCGACATCAGCTTCTTGGTGTACGGGTGCTGCGGGTTTTCGAAGATGGCGCGGCGCGGGCCGATCTCAACGATCTGGCCCAGGTACATGACCGCCACGCGGTGGCTCACGCGCTCCACCACGGCCATGTCGTGCGAAATGAACAGGAACGAAATGCCCATGTCGCGTTGCAGGTCGATCAGCAGGTTCACGATCTGCGCCTGGATGGACACGTCCAGCGCCGACACGGATTCGTCCGCGATCACCACCTTGGGGTTCAGCGCCAGCGCGCGCGCGATGCAGATGCGCTGGCGTTGGCCGCCCGAGAATTCATGCGGGTAGCGCTGCGCCATTTCAGGCGGCATGCCCACGCGCTCAAGCAGATCGGCCACGCGGCGTTCGGCTTCCTTGCCCTTGGCCACGCCGTGCACCAGCAGCGGCTCCATGATGGAAAAGCCGACGGTCACGCGCGGGTCCAGCGACGCAAACGGGTCCTGGAACACGAACTGGATGTCGCGGCGCAGGGATTGCAATTCGTTGTTCTTCAGGCTGACGATGTCGCGGCCACCGAACTTGATCTCGCCGCCCTGGCTTTCCACCAGGCGCAGCAGCGAGCGGCCGGTGGTGGACTTGCCGCAACCGGATTCCCCCACCAACGACAGCGTTTCGCCGGGGTACAGGTCGAAGCTGACCTTCTCCACCGCATGCACGCGGCGTTGCACGCGGCTGAGGATGCCGCCGCGCAGGTCGAAGCGGGTCACCAGGTTGCGCACGGAAAGAATCGGCTCGCGCTTGGCGGCCGGCACTTCCTGCGTGCTGGCAATGCCGGGCTCCGCCACGGGCTGCACCTGGCCTTCCACTTGCAGCAAGGGGAAACGCGCGGGCAAGTCGGTGCCTTCCATCGCGCCCAGCTTCGGCACGGCGGACAGCAGCGCCTTGGTGTAGCTGTGGCGCGGCTCGGCGAACACCTGTTCCGACGGGCCTTCCTCGACCTTGTCGCCGCGATACATCACCAGAACGCGGTCGGCCACTTCGGCCACCACGCCCATGTCGTGGGTGATGAACACCACGCCCATGTGCATTTCTTCCTGCAACTGACGGATCAGTTGCAGGATCTGCGCCTGGATGGTGACGTCCAGCGCGGTGGTGGGTTCGTCGGCAATCAGCAGCGCCGGCTTGCAGGCCAGCGCCATGGCGATCATCACGCGTTGACGCATGCCGCCCGAGAGTTGATGCGGGTAGCGGTCCAGCACCGACTTGGCTTCCGGAATGCGCACCTGCTCCAGCATGCGCAGCGCTTCGGCGCGAGCGGCGGCGGCGTCCTTGCCCTGGTGCTGGCGGATCGACTCGGCAATCTGGTCGCCGGCGGTGAACACCGGGTTCAAGGACGTCATCGGCTCCTGGAAGATCATGGCCATGTCGGCGCCGCGCACATTGCGCATGACGCGTTGGCTGGATCCGGCCAGATCGATCACGGAGCCGTTACGGCGACGCAGCGCCATGCGGCCCTGGGCGATACGGCCGCCGCCATGTTCCACCAGACGCATCAGGGCCAGGGACGTTACCGACTTGCCCGAACCCGATTCGCCCACGATGGCCAGGGTTTCACCCCGGTCCACATGGAACGACAAGTTGCGCACGGCTTCGACCGTGCGCTCCGAACCCACGAAGCGCACTGTCAGGTCGTCGACCTGGACCACGCGGTTTTCCGGCAGCGCCAGGCTGTTTGCGCGATCAACCATCTTTATTAATCCCCAAAATCAAAACAGAACCCGCCACGCTCATCGGTAGATGGCGGTGACCGGCTTTTCGCCAACGCGGGCGTAACCTCGATACATACCTTCCGTGTTGAACGGCAAGGCCACATTGCCCTGGGCGTCAACGGCCACCAGGCCGCCCTTGCCGCCAATAGTGGGCAGTTTTTCCATCACGACGCGGTCGGCTGCTTCTTGCAGCGACGCCCCGCAATACTCCATCTGGGCCGCCACGTCGTAAGCGGCGACCATGCGGATGAACATCTCGCCGGTACCCGTGGTGGACACGGCGCAAGTCTTGTTGCTGGCGTAGGTGCCGGCGCCGATCATGGGCGCATCGCCCACGCGGCCGACCTGCTTGTTGGTGATGCCGCCGGTCGACGTGGCAGCGGCCACGTTGCCCTCTGCATCCACGGCCACCGCGCCCACCGTGCCGAACTTCTTGTCGGCGTCCAGCGGGTCGGCTGGCGCGGGCTGGCCGCGCGCAACCATGGCTTGGCCGTCATGGTCCAGCACGGCGGCGTCCGGCGTTTCGCGCTGCACACGCAGCAATTGTTCGCGGCGAGCCTCGGTCGAAAAGTACGAGGGGTCAACGATTTCCAGGCCTTCAGCCTTGGCGAAGGCTTCGGCGCCCTCGCCCACGAAGAACACGTGCTTGCTGTTTTCCATGACACGGCGCGCCGCGAAAATCGGGTTGCGCACGCAGTTCACGTTGGCGATGGCGCCCGAACGCAGCGTGGAGCCGTCCATGATGGACGCGTCCAATTCATGCGTGGCCGCGCTGGTGAACACGGCGCCGTGGCCGGCATTGAACAAGGGGCAGTCTTCCAGCAGGCGCACGGCTTCGGTCACGGCGTCCAGGGCGCTGCCGCCACGGGCCAGCACGGCCTGGCCGGCTGTCAGGATGGACTCCAGGGCGGCCAGGTATTCCTGTTCTTTCTCGGGCGACATGGCCGCGCGGGACATCGCGCCGGCGCCACCGTGAATGGCAATCACGGGTTGAATCATCGTTTACCTACTCCATGGATAAGCCACGGCATCACGGACTGGGTCACCCCAGCGGCTGCCGCAACGGAATTCTCGGCCCGATAGGCCACCGCGGCGGACAGGGCTTCGATCAAACCCAGCGCGGCGGTTTCGGAATTGGGGATCAACTGGCGCGCCGAGTACGCGTACAGCACGACGGAGGCCGTGGGCGCCAAGGGCGAGGTGGGCTTGTCGGTCAGCACCAACACCGGCACGCCCGCCTGCTTGGCAGCGGCGGCCAAGGTCACGGTGTCGGCCAGATAACGGGGAAAGCCAATGGCAATGACCAGGTCCTTGTCGGTCATGCGCGACATCTGGCGCGCCGCGTGCGACACGCCGCCCGGCCCGGCCAGCGACTCGACGGAGCGCAGGTGCATGCACAGGCCACGTTGCAGCAGGCCGGCCAGGAAACCGCTGGCCCCGAAACCGATGATGAAGACGCGGTCGGCGGCCAGGATGGCTTGCACCGCCTGCTCACAGGCGCCCGAGTCCAGCGCCTGCAAGTTGCGCTGGGCGTTGCGGATGTCTTCTTCAAGCGTGGCGGCAAAGATCTGCACGGCGCTGGCGGAATGCGCCAATTCGGTGCGCAGCTTTTCCACGGGTTCCAGCGCGGCTTCGAAGCCGCGAGCCAGCTCGGCGCGAAACTGCGGGTAGCCCGGCAAGTCCAGGGCGCGCGCAAAACGGTTGGCCGTTGCCACCGACACGCCGACCGCTACGGCGAATTCGTCGATGGTCATGGTGGCCACGCGGAATTGATGCGCCAGCACGTATTCGGCCATCTTGTGCTGAGTCCGGCTCAGCGCGGGCTGAGCCCGGGCGATCCGATCAGCGATCGACAGTACGGCCTTGGTCATCTTTTTTGGGAGTGCGTCTTAGCGGGTGTTTGTGTAAATCTGTTTACACGCAAATTTTAAATAAGAAAATTCCTTTTCATACTAAGGGTATACCCGTGAATTTATGTAACGGTGGGCGAAAAGAAACGGGGTCGGTTTGAGGTACGCTATTGGCGCCTCTTTTCTTGCCTTGGAATGCCGCCATGCCCAATTGGATCTGTAAGCCCCACCAGGAGCTGACCGTTGCGGAGATCTACGCGATTCTCCAGCTACGCACCGAAGTGTTTGTCGTTGAGCAGGAATGCATCTTTCAGGACATCGATGGAAAGGATCTGGTCGGGCAGACTTCGCACTTGATGGCCTGGCAGGACGGTCAGTTGGCGGCGTATTGCCGGATTCTGGATCCGTCACTGAATAAGAATGGTGATATCGAGATCGGCCGGGTTATCAGCGCGCCCTGGACGCGAGGTCAGGGGCTGGGGCATGAGTTGATACGCCATGCGATGGCGGAGGTGCGCAGGTGTTGGCCGGGGCGTGCGATGTACTTGGGTGCGCAGGCCCGACTGCGGGGGTACTACGGCGGGCACGGGTTTGTGCAGGTGACCGAGGAATATATGGAAGACGGGATTCCGCATGTGGGGATGCGGTTGGCGTAGGCCCGGCGCGCACGCATGAAAAAAAACGCCCCTTGCGGGGCGTTGTCGTTACAGTGCCGAGACGTCTAGCTTGGCCAGGGTTTTGGACTGGATTTCGTCGACGGTTACGCCGGGAGCCGTTTCCAGCAGCTTCAAGCCATTTTCCGTGACTTCCATCACGCCCAGGTCGGTGATGATCAGGTCGACCACCCCCACGCCAGTCAGCGGCAGGTTGCATTCGGGCAGCAGCTTGATGTCTTCGGTGCCGTCCTTCTTCTTGGCCACGTGTTCCATCAGGACCACGACGCGGCCAACGCCGGCCACCAGGTCCATCGCGCCGCCCATGCCCTTGACCATCTTGCCGGGAATCATCCAGTTGGCCAGGTCGCCCTTTTCGGACACCTGCATCGCGCCCAGGATGGCCAGGTTGATCTTGCCGCCGCGGATCATTGCAAACGAATCGGCGGACGAGAAGATCGACGAGCCGGGCAGCGTCGTCACCGTCTGCTTGCCGGCGTTGATCAGGTCAGCGTCGACTTCGGCGTCAGTGGGGAACGGGCCAATGCCCAGCAGGCCGTTCTCGGATTGCAGCCACACCTCAACACCCTTGGGCACGTGGTTGGCCACCAGGGTCGGCAGGCCGATACCCAGGTTCACATAAAAACCGTCTTGCAGCTCGCGCGCGGCGCGCGCGGCCATTTCATCGCGGGACCATGCCATGTCGTCTTCTCCTTAGGCCGGGCGAGTGGTGCGTTGTTCGATGCGCTTTTCCGGCGTCGTGTTCAGCACGATCCGTTGCACATAGATGCCGGGCAGGTGGATCTGATCGGGATCCAGGCTGCCGGTGTCAACGATTTCTTCGACTTCAACCACCGTGAACTTGCCGGCCATGGCGACGTTCGGGTTGAAGTTGCGGGCCGTCTTGCGGAACACCAGGTTGCCGCTGCGGTCGGCAATGTGCGCCTTGACCAGCGACACGTCCGGCGTCAGCGAACGTTCCATCACGTATTGCTGGCCGTCGAACTCGCGGATTTCCTTGCCGTCGGCCACGATGGTGCCCACGCCGGTGCGGGTGAAAAAGGCGGGAATGCCGGCGCCACCAGCGCGCAGCTTCTCGGCCAGCGTGCCCTGCGGGGTGAACTCAAGCTCAAGTTCGCCCGACAGGTATTGGCGTTCGAATTCCTTGTTTTCGCCCACGTAGGACGCGATCATCTTGCGCACCTGGCGCGTGTTCAGCAACTGGCCCAAGCCAAAGCCGTCGACGCCCGCATTGTTGCTGACGCAGGTCAGGTCCTTCACGCCCGAATCGCGCAGCGCGGCGATCAGGGCCTCGGGAATACCGCAAAGGCCGAAACCGCCCACGGCGATCATCTGACCGTCCTTGACGATGCCTGCCAGCGCCTCCTGGGCGCTTGCAAAAACCTTGTCCATCGCTCCAACTCCTAGTTAAGGTCTAACCGAAGAGAGCCCGCCCCGCCGCTTGCGCGGTGTGTCCCATGGGGGAACAAGAAAATCGGGGAAAGCCCTGTTTTTCCTTGGAGCGCGGCTGCCGGCGTCGGCCCCAGATGGCATCACGATACTGCCCGATGTCTCTGGGTCGCGGCGCCGAGGGTGGCGCGCCCCTTTATTTCTCTTGTGATTTTGCGCTTGATTTTAACGGCATGACGGGCGATTCCGCGCCCCTAATCTCAAGCAGCGTCTCAAGCGGCCGCCTGAAATTGCGTGGCCATCTGCGCCAGCACTTCGGGCGGCCACGGTGCGGACGTATTGGCCACGTAGTCCATCCAGACTAGCACGTTGCGTCCGCGCGCATAGGGGCCGGCGTCGTCGCCGACCTTCTCCAGCAACAGCTCGAATTCCGCGCTGGAACGGCCAATGCGCGTGACCTTGTGGATGACGCGAACCGTGGCCGGATAGGTCAGCGGGCGCAGGAAATCGCAAGACGCGTGGGCCAGGATGGCGCCGTTGTCAGCGGGCAGCTCGAAGCCCGCGTCGTACAGGATCTGCATGCGAGCCTCTTCCATGAGGCGGAAATACAGCGTGTTGTTCAGATGATTCAAGGCGTCTGAGTCGCCCCAACGCAAGGGCAATTCCACCTGATGGGTATCGCCCACCGCCAGAATCCGCGCAGACAGATTGTCCGGGTTCACCGATTACTCCTGAAGGCTAAAAGAAATACGAAGGCATGCACGGCCTCCGCCTGCAATACAATCGCCGATAATACTTCCAGCCAAATATGGAATACATACGGGGAGCTTTGCAAATGTCTGAACGCGAGTCGATGGAATATGACGTGGTCGTGGTTGGCGGTGGACCCGCCGGCTTGGCCACCGCAATCCGTCTAAAGCAGCTGGCCGCTGAAAAGAATCAGGAAATCGGCGTGTGCGTCCTGGAGAAAGGCGCGGAACTGGGTGCACACATCCTGTCCGGCGCCGTCATGGACCCGCTGGCGCTGACCGAACTTATCCCCGACTGGAAAGAAAAAGGCGCGCCGCTGACCGTGCCGGTCACGCAGGACAAGTTCATGTTCCTGTCCCAGACCGGCGCGCGCACCACGCCAAACTGGATGCTGCCGCCCTGTTTCCACAACGAGGGCAACTACATCGTCCGCCTGGGCGACGTCGTCAAATGGATGGGCGAGCAAGCCGAGGCGCTGGGCGTGGACATCTTCCCCGGCTTCGCCGCGGTTGAAGTGCTGTACGACGAAAACGGCGCCGTGCGCGGCGTGGCCACCGGCGACATGGGCGTGGCCCGCGACGGTACGCACACCGACCACTACCAGCCCGGCATGGAACTGCATGCCCGCTACACCGTGTTCGGCGAAGGCTCGCGCGGCCAACTGGGCCGCCAACTGATCGAACGCTTCAAGCTGGACGACGGCCGCAACCCGCAGTCCTACGGCATCGGCATCAAGGAAATGTGGGAAGTCGACCCGGCGCAATCCAAGCCCGGCCTCGTCATCCACACGGCCGGCTGGCCGCTGGATTCCGACACCTACGGCGGTTCGTTCCTGTACCACCTGGACAACAACCTGGTGGCCGTGGGCATGATCGTCGGCCTGGACTACGCCAACCCCTGGCTGTCGCCGTTCGACGAATTCCAACGCTACAAGACGCACCCCGCCATCCGCGGCACCTTCGAAGGCGGCAAGCGCATTGCCTACGGCGCGCGCGCCATCACGGCGGGCGGTTTGATGTCCTTGCCCAAGCTGACGTTCCCGGGCGGCGTGCTGGTCGGCTGCGAGGCCGGCTTCCTGAACGCGTCCCGCATCAAGGGCAGCCATGCCGCCATCAAGTCGGGCAAGATGGCCGCCGAAGCCGCGTTCGACGCCCTGCTGGCCGACCGCCGCCAAGACGAGCTGGCCGCGTATCCGAAGGCTTTCGAAGCATCGTGGCTGCACGCGGAATTGAACAAGGCGCGCAACTTCAAGCAGTGGTTCAAGAAGGGCCGCACCATCGCCACGCTGATGACGGGCGTGGAGCAACTGCTGCTCAAGGGCAAGATGCCCTGGACCCTGCGCCACAACAAGCCCGACCACGCCTGTCTGCAACCGGCTTCCGAATGCGCGCGCATCGACTACCCGAAGCCCGATGGCAAGCTCACCTTCGACAAGCTCAGCTCGGTGTTCATTTCGAATACCAACCACGAAGAAAACGAGCCCATCCACCTGACCTTGAAGGATCCGTCGGTGCCGGTGCAGGTGAACCTGGCCAAGTACGGTGGGCCGGAATCGCGTTACTGCCCGGCCGGCGTGTACGAATTCATCAAGGACGACCACGGCGAAGACCGTTTGCAGATCAACGCGCAGAACTGCGTGCACTGCAAGACCTGCGACATTAAAGACCCTACCCAGAACATCGTCTGGGTAGCCCCGCAAGGCGGCGAAGGGCCCGTCTACAGCGGCATGTAAATCCCGGCCAGGGTTGTTCAACGCCCTGCCTCAAGGCGCCTTCCGGGGCGCCTTTTTCACGAACCAAGGCGGCATCATGACTGAACGCGTACTTCTCATCGGCTGTGGCGACCTCGGCCAGCGCGTGGCCCGGCGCTTCCTGGCGCGTGGCGACCAGGTGACCGCGCTGCGCCGCCACCCGCCCACCGACGACAGCGGCATCCAATGGCTGCAAGGCGACATTACGCGCGCGGATACGCTGCCCGAATTACCGGCCGGCGTCACGCGGCTGATCCATCTGCCCGCCCCCGGTGGGCGCGACCCGGCCTTGTATCGCGGCGTCTTCATCGATGGCTTGCAGAACGTGCTGAACGTGTTGGATACGTCGCAGTTAAAGCGCGTGGTGTTCGTGTCATCCAGCGCCGTGTATGGCGAACACCATGGCGACTGGGTCACCGAAGATACGCCGCCCGCGCCGCAAGGCTTCAACGGCCAGATTCTGCTTGAAGCAGAAGCCGCGCTGGCCGCGCGCGGCCTGTCGTCTACCGCGCTGCGGCTGGCCGGACTGTATGGACCCGGCCGGCTGCAATTGATCGAGCGCCTGCGCAGCGGCGCGGCAGGCGCGCCGACGCAGCCTGAACATTGGGCCAACCGTATCCACATCGACGACGCGGCCGCCGCCGTGGTGCATCTGGCGCTGTTGCCCAAGGTTGAACCGGCGTATATCGGGTGCGACGACACACCGCTGCCGCTGCGCACGCTCTATGTCGAGCTCGCTGCCATGATTGGCGCGCCCGCGCCGCGTGTCGCCCCTGCCCCGGCGAATGTGGGCAGCAAGAAGCTCAATAACGGGCGGCTGCGCGCCAGCGGCTTCACACTGCAATGGCCGGATTCACGCCAGGGTTACGCGGCGCTGCTGGCGGACGCTGGCGCCCGCCAGCCAGGCACGTCGCAGGCATAGTTCGGCCTGCATCGAATCGTTGCATGCCCGGGGGGCAGATACTGGCAGCCGGATCTCCTACCGGCCACGCCATGCTTCCCGCCCATCCCCTGCTTGCCGTCACGCACGGCGACCCCTACCCCTACTACGCCGCGCTGGCGCGCGAGAAGCCCATGTACCACGACGACGCGCTAGGCCTTTGGGTCGCCAGCCACCCTGACACGATCACGGCCGTGATGCGCAATCCAACTGCGCGCGTCCGTCCGCCATCGGAACCTGTGCCGCGCGCCCTGTGCGCCGGCCCCGCAGGCACGCTGTTCGGCCGCTTCGTACGCATGAACGACAGCGATATGCACACACGGCTGAAGGCCTTGCTGGCGGCATACATCCAGGAACAAGGCACGCAAGCCTGTACCCCGCGATGGCCCGCGATACCGGCCTTGGACGCCGCTGCCATAGACCGCTACCTGACCGCCGCCCCCGTGCATGCTCAAGCAGCCTTCCTGGGACTGCCCCCCGCCCTGCACGCCGATAGCGCTGCGCAGATTGCCACGTTCCTGTCCGCCCTGCCCACCACCGCTGATGCGGACCAGATAGCCGCCGGACATGCCGCTGCCGACGCGCTGCAACGCCGCCTGGAATCCTTCCTGCTCGCCGCCGACGCCGGCCCGGCCTTGCGCAAGCTGCGAGATGACGGCGCCCGCGCGCAGATCCCCGCTGCCGTGCTGGCGGCGAACCTTGCCGGCCTGTTGTTTCAGTCGTGCGAAGCCGGCGCCGGGCTGCTGGGCAACGCGCTGATCCATGCCGGCAGGCGCGGCGTGTCTGCCGATGCCGTCCCCGCCGACGCCGACGCGATCGTCGACCACGTCATCCGCCACGATCCGCCCCTGCACAACACGCGGCGGTTTCTGGCGGACGCCATCTCGGTGTGCGGCCAGCGGATCGAGGCCGGCCAGACCGTGCTGCTGATATTGGCCGCGGCGGCAACGGTCCAGCCCGATGCCGGCTGGACATTCGGCGCGCAACGCCACGCCTGTCCCGGCCAAGGGCTTGCGCGCCGCCACGCTGCGGACGCGCTGTTTCATTTGCTGCAAGCCGGAGCCGACGCGGCCGCTCTGGCATCCCGTTTCCGGTATCGGCCGCTGCCCAATGCACGCGTGCCACAGTTTGCGTTTTCAAAGGAACCCACCCCATGATCGCCGTGATATTCGAAGTTGAACCCGCCAACGGCAACGCCGATCCCTATCTGGACATTGCCGCTGGCCTGATCGACGATCTCAAGACCATCGATGGCTTCCTCTCGGTCGAGCGCTTTCAAAGCCTGAGCACGCCGGGCAAGCTGCTGTCGCTGTCATTCTGGCGCGATGAAGACGCCGTCAAGCGCTGGCGTTCACTGGAGTCGCATCGCCGCGCCCAGGAAGCCGGACGCGGCGGCGTGTTTCAGAACTATCGGCTGCGCGTTGCGCAGGTACTGCGCGACTACGGCATGGCTGAACGAGACCAGGCGCCCGCCGACAGCCGCCAACGACACGGTTGATGCCGCCCCGCCCCGTTCAGGCCAGGTGGCGCGCCACCGCCTGAACCACACGCTGGACGTCATCAGCCGACACGTCCAGGTGCGTGACCAGGCGCGTGGGGCCGCCATAGACGGCGCGCATCAGAATGCCGTCTTTGCCCAGCGCGTCGGTCAGTGAATCGCAACGGGATGGCTCGAACTCCACGAACAACATGTTCGTATCCTGGCTCAGTACCTTCACGCCTGGAATAGCCCGCAAGCCTTCGGCTAGCGCCCGCGCGTTCTCGTGGTCGTCAGCCAGACGCTCAACGTGATGTTCCAGCGCATACAGGCAGGCGGCCGCCAGCACGCCGGATTGGCGCAATCCGCCGCCCAGCACCTTGCGCCAGCGATACGCGCGGGCGATCAGTTCCTTGCTGCCCACCAGCACCGATCCCACCGGCGCGCCCAAGCCTTTTGAAAAGCAGATGGACACCGAGTCGAAGGGCTGGCACATGTCGACCAATGGCTTGCCACTGGCCACCGCCGCGTTGAACACGCGCGCGCCGTCCAGATGGGTCGCCAAGCCTTCCTTGCGCGCCCAATCCGTGGCGGCCTGGATGTAGCCGGCCGGAATCAGCTTGCCGTGAAAGGTGTTTTCCAAAGCCAGCAAACGGGTACGGGCAAAGTGCGGATCGTCCTGTGGCTTGACCGCCGCCGCCAGCTTCTCCAGCGGCAGCGAGCCGTCTTCGGCGTGTTCGATGGGCTGGGGCTGGATGCTGCCCAACACGGCCGCGCCACCGCCTTCGTACTTGTAGGTGTGCGCCAACTGCCCCACCAGGTATTCATCGCCGCGATCGCAATGGGCCATCAACGCGGCCAGATTGCTTTGCGTGCCCGACGGAAAGAACAGCCCCGCCGCCTTGCCGGCGCGTTCGGCTACCGCCGCCTGAAGCTGGATCACGGTGGGGTCGTCGCCCATCACGTCATCACCCAGGGGGGCGGAAACCATGGCCTGCAACATGGCGGGCGTGGGCCGTGTGACGGTGTCGCTGCGCAGATCGATCATTGGAAAATCCTTGATAGGCAAGAGAGGGGATCGGGAACGGAAGTCGGAAGCTTGGAATCAGGATGCGCGGGCGGCGGGCGCGGCCCGGCTCACCACGAAGATGCCGGCCAGGATCAGCACCATGCCGCCCAGTTCGACCAGCGTGGGGGTCTCGGACAGAATCGCCCAGGCCAGCAGCATGGCAACCACGGGCACACCCAGGCTGGACAGGCCCGCAATCGAAGCGGGCACGCGGCGCACTACCTGCAACCACAGCAGCCAACCCGCCGCCGTGGCAATCAAGATGATGTAGGTCATGCCCGTCCATAGCGGCCAATCCCACTGCGCCGTCATCTGCGGCACCAGGTACGCCACGGGCACCATGACCAGACCGCCGAACAGCATCTGCCACGCGGTGAACGTCATGACGTCGGGCGCGTGGCATTCAAACATGCGCTTGGACAGCACCGTGCCCACGCCCCAGCACAGGCCGCTGCCCAGGCCCAGCAACACGGGGCGGATATCGCCCAGGCCGTTCCACGGTTCAACAAAACAGACCAGCCCGATCGCCGCCAGGCCAATACCCACGCCATGCTTGGCCGACGGGCGCTCGCCCAGCAGCCACCACGCAAACAGCACCACCCAGAACGGCATGGTGTAGGCCATCAGCGAGACCTTGCCCACGCCGCCCGACACCAACGCCGTCTGCACGAAGCCCTGGAATCCCGCCGTCTGGGTCAGCCCGATCAGCAGGGTCAATTTCCATGGGGGCATGCCCAGCGGCCGGCGGGTGGCAATGGCCAGCGCGAACAGCACCAGGCTGCCCACCACATAACGCAAGGCCACGAAGTCGAAGGGGCCGATGTAAGGCACGATCAGTTTCATCGCGATCCAGCTACCCGCCCAGACCACGATGGTGCTGAACATCAGGGCAAGTCCTGCGCGATCAAAACTGCTGCCGTTCACGTGGTTGGCTCCGTCTTGTGAAAGTAAAAAAACAAGGGCACGAAAAAGAAAAGACGCCCGGACCGGCGATTACCGGTGCGGGCGTCTGACATTATGCTCCTGTCGCCAAGAGGTAGACCGGCCGCTTATGGCCGATCGCACTTACTTACAGCGGCTTGGCCAATTGCTCGAGAATGGCGGGGTTTTCCAGCGTGGACACGTCCTGCGTGACTTCCTCGCCCTTGGCCACCACGCGGAGCAGTCTGCGCATGATCTTGCCCGAACGCGTCTTGGGCAGGTTGTCGCCAAAGCGGATGTCCTTGGGCTTGGCGATGGGGCCAATTTCCTTGGCGACCCAGTCACGCAATTGCTTGGCGATAGCTTGCGCCTCTTCACCTTCCGGACGCGCCTGCTTGAGCACCACGAAGGCCACCACGGCTTCGCCGGTGGTGTCGTCCGGGCGGCCAACCACGGCGGCTTCCGCCACCAGTTCGTGCGCCACCAAGGCCGATTCCACTTCCATCGTGCCCAGGCGGTGGCCCGACACGTTCAGCACGTCGTCGATGCGGCCCATGATCCAGAAGTAGCCATCCGCATCGCGCTGAGCACCGTCGCCGGCCAGGTAATAACCCCGCAGTTCCGACGGGAAGTAGCTTTTCTTGAAGCGCTCCGGGTCGCCCCAGATGTTGCGGATCATCGCGGGCCACGGGCGCTTGATGACCAGGAACCCGCCATTGCCCTTTTCTACGTCGCCCCCGGTTTCATCGACGATGGCGGCGGCGATGCCCGGCAGCGGCAGCGTGCACGAACCCGGCTTGGTGGGCGTGGCGCCCGGCAAGGGGGTGATCATGTGGCCACCGGTTTCGGTCTGCCACCAGGTGTCCACGATCGGGCAGCGTTCGCGGCCGACGTGTTTGTGATACCACATCCAGGCTTCGGGGTTGATGGGTTCACCCACCGTGCCGATGATGCGCAAGCTGTCCAGATCGTAATTTTTCGGGTGCGCGTCCGGCGTCGTTTCCGACGCCTTGATCAGCGAACGGATGGCCGTGGGCGCCGTGTAGAACGTGGTGACCTTGTGGCGCGCGATCATGTCCCAGAAGCGGCCGGCGTTGGGGTACGTGGGCACGCCCTCGAACACCACCTGCGTCAACCCGGCGGCCAGCGGGCCGTAGGTGATGTAGGTGTGGCCCGTAACCCAGCCCACGTCGGCCGTGCACCAATAGACGTCGTCCTTGCGGGCGTCGAAAGTCCACTTCACGGTCAGCAGCGCCCACAGCAGATAGCCTGCCGACGAATGCTGCACGCCCTTGGGCTTGCCGGTGGAACCGGACGTGTAAAGGATGAACAGCGGGTGTTCGGCGTTGACCGGCACGGGTTCGCAGGTGTCGGGCTGGCCGGCCTCGACCTCATGCATCCAGAGGTCGCGGCCTTCGTTCCACTGCACCTTGCCGCCGGTGCGGCGGTACACGATCACTTTGCCGACGGCTTCGCAGCCGCCCATGGCGATGGCGTCTTCCACGGCGGGCTTGAGCGGAATGGTCTTGCCGCCGCGCACCTGTTCGTCGGCGGTGATGACCAGCGATGCGCCCACGTCCACGATGCGCTCTTGCAGGCTCTTGGCCGAAAAGCCGCCGAACACCACCGAGTGCGTCACGCCCAGGCGCGCGCAGGCCTGCATGGCCACCACGGCTTCGATCGACATGGGCATGTAGATGATGGCGCGGTCGCCCTTCTTGTAGCCCAGGTCCTTCAGGCCATTGGCGAAGCGGCACACGCGCGCCAGCAGTTCGCGGTAGGTCACCTTGTTGACCGTACCATCGTCGCCTTCGAAGATGATTGCAGTCTTGTCGGCGTTGCCGTTGGTCAGGTGCACGTCCAGGCAGTTGGCCGACACGTTCAGTTCACCATCGCCGAACCAGCGGTAGAACGGCGCGTCGGACTCATCCAGCACTTGCGTAAAGGGCGTGGTCCATTGCAGATTGTCGCGGGCCTGGCCGGCCCAAAAGCCGTCGAAATCGTTTTCCACCTGGGCGCACAACGCGTTGTAGGCGTCCATGCTGGGAATCGCCGCGCCTTGGGCCGCGCGTTCGGGCGGCGGGAAAACACGGGTTTCTACCAAGACGGACTCAATTGCATTCGACATGATCTTGTCTCCAAACGGTGATTTTGTTGTTGATGCCGCTGTTTTGCCTTGGCCGCCGAACCGCAAGCTTCGTGAAGGATTACGACGCGGGGACATTTCTTATCTACCCACCACCGTATCGCCACGCTCTTACGGGCACCTTACGCAAAAACCGGGCCGGAGCCCGAGCAATCAACGCAAGGCATCGCGCATCACGCGTGATGCCTTTAAGGCAGTGCATAAGGATAGCAGCCCGATCAACACCACGGCAGGCTGCCGCAGGTGTTGATTCAGACGGCGGGACGCCGCGCCAGGCCGCGCTTCATATCCACGCGCGACAACAGGATGAGCCCGCCCACGAAGAACACGCCGGTCACCAGGATGGCCAGGCGATGGTTGCCATCCGTAGCCCAGGTGACGATGCCGTAGGTCAACGGCCCGATCACCGCGGCCAGTTGCACGGCAAAGGTCCACAGCGAATAGAACTCGGCCAGGCGGCCGGCAGGCGCCAGCGCGCCGGTCATGGCGCGGCCTGCGCTTTGGGTGGTGCCCATGCATAGCCCCGCCAACGTGGCGGCCACCCAGAACACCGGCGCCGTCACGGCCGAATACGCCACCAGCACCATCACGATCCAGCCGCACAAGGTGATGGCCAGCGCCGGCTTGTGGCCGATGCGGTCTTGCACATAACCGAACGAGAACGCTCCCACGGCGGCGCCGATATTCACCGTGAACACCAGCAGCATGATCTGCGGCGTGGTGAACCCCATGACTTCGGAGGCGTAAACAGCGGCCAGCGTAATGACGACCGATATACCCGCCTGATAGCAGGCAATGCACATCAGCAAGCGGCGAAATTCGGGAAAGTGCTGGCCGGTTTCGCGCCAGGCGTAGGCCAGGCGCTTCAACATGTGCAGCGCTTGTGGCTTGACCGCCTGCGGCCGCGCGCGCTCTTTCAGCAGAAAGAACGACGGCAGCGCCGCCAACGCGAACACCGTGCAGGTGACGACGATGACCCAGGGCACGAAATGTTCCGCCGTCATGCCACGGCCTTCGGCCGATGTCACCACCACCAGCGACAAGCCCAGCGTCAGCATGCCGCCGCAATAACCGAAGCTCCAGCCCCAGCCCGATACGCGGCCCAGCGCGGCCGGGCGGGCAAGCTCGGGCAGGAATGCCGCCACCACGGATTCCCCCACGCAGTAGCAATAGTTGGACACCACAATGGCGGCCAGCGCCAGCCACACGTCGCCGGGGCCGGCCTGCGTCAGCACCAAGGTGGCGGCCACGCAGCCGATGGTGCTGGAATACAGCAGACGACGCTTGCTGCCGCTGGCGTCGGCGCGCGCGCCCAGCGTGGGCATCGTCAGCATGATGAGCAGGTAGGACAGCGACAGCGCCGCCGTCCAGGCCAGCGTGGCCCACGGGGCGCGCCCGCCGACCACGCCAACAAAATAGGTGCTGAACACCGCCGTGAGAATGACGGTGGTGTAGCCGGAATTCGCGAAGTCGTACATGGCCCAGGCCCAGACTTCGCGTTTAGCCACGCCGGGGTTCAGAGGGCTCGCGCCCCCTGCCCCGACTTCAGGCATGGAACCGCCCGCGGGCGGTTCCGGCAATTGCGTCTGGCTCACAGGCCCAGCGCGGCAATGCCCGCTTGCGCGATCAGCACGTCTTCGGTCGACTTCACGCCCGACACGCCGACGGCGCCCACCACATGGCCGTTGACGGTGACCGGCACGCCGCCTTCCAGCATGCCTTCGATCAGCGGCGCCGACAGGAACGACACGCGGCCATTGTTGATCATCTCTTCGTAGATACGCGATTCGCGGCGGCCCAGCGCGGCGGTCTTGGCCTTGGCGGGCGCGATGTGCGCCGAGATGGGGGCCGCGTCATCCAGACGCAGCATGCCAAGCAGGTGGCCGCCGTCATCGACCACCGAGATGGTCACGGCCCACTTGTTCTGCACGGCGTGTGCTTCGGCCGCGGCGAGGATCTTCTTGACGTCTTCGGCGCTCAGCACGGGTTTGGTATTCATTGCAACGACTCCTTGATCTGTTCCAGGGCGGATGGGTCTTCAATGGTCGTCAGGTCTCCGGGATCGCGGCCTTCGCATACTGCGACGATCGCACGGCGCAACACCTTGCCCGAACGGGTCTTGGGCAATGCGCCCACAAACCGGATCCTGGCGGGTCTTGCCACCGCTCCCAGCTGATCTTCCACCAGCCGCATGATATCGCCTTCCAGCTGCTTTGCCCCGTCGGGCGTCTCGGCTCCGGCGGGATTCTTCAACACGGCGAACGCCATGGCCACCTGGCCCTTCAAGGCATCCGCCACGCCCACCACCGCGCATTCGGCAATTCCGCTGTGGCTGTTGACGGATTCCTCGATCTCTCGCGTGCCAAGCCGGTGGCCGGCCACGTTGATCACGTCGTCGGTACGGCCCAGGATGAACCAATAACCATCGGCATCCACCCGCCCCCAGTCGAACGTGGAATACACCTGCCGTCCGGGAATCGACGTGAAATACGTCTGTACGAAGCGCGCGTCGTCGCCCCAGATCGTGGACATGGCGCCCGGGGGCAGCGGCGGCACAATCGCGACCACGCCCTTTTCGTCGGCCCCCAGATCTTCGCCCGTGGCCTCGCTGACGATGCGCGCGTCAAAGCCGTAGACAGGAAATGAAGGACTGCCGAATCGGGTCGGCACGTTCTCAACCCCCGGCTGCGCGGACAGGATCGGCCAGCCGGATTCGGTCTGCCAGTAGTTGTCGATGATGGGCTTGCCCAGCCCCTCTGAAATCCAGGTGGCGGTCGGCTCGTCCAAGGGTTCACCGGCCAGATATACCGCGCGCAGGCTGGACAGGTCATGGCGCTTGAGCAGCGCGGGGTCCTGCCGCTTGAGCACTCGCACGGCGGTGGGCGCGGAGAACAGGGTATTCACACCAAACTGCTCCACCAGCTTCCACAGAATGGCGCCATCGGGACGCACCGGCGTGCCTTCATACAGCACCGTGGCCTGCCCACCGATCAAGGGGCCATAAACAATATAGGAATGGCCGACCACCCAGCCGATGTCGCTGGTGCAAAAGAACGTATCGCCCGCGCGGCCGTTGAACAGGTATTCCATGGACGACGCCAGCGCGACCGCATAGCCGCCCGTGTCGCGCTGCACGCCCTTGGGCTTGCCAGTGGTGCCGGACGTGTAAAGGATGTAGCTGGGCTCGGACGATTCCAGCCATTGCACCGGCACCCGGGCGCCGTGGTGGCGCGCGCGCAAGGTGGCGTAATCCAGATCGCGTCCGGCCACGGGTTCGAACGGCGCCAGGCCGCGATCAAACACCACCACCGAGACGGGCGGCGACTTCGCCAGGCTCAAGGCCTTGTCCAACAACGGCTTGTACGGCACCACCTTGCCGCCGCGCGACCCGCCGTCGGTGCACACCACAACCTTGGGCGCGGCGTCGTCGATGCGCTGGGCCAGGTTGACGGACGCAAATCCGCCAAACACCACCGAATGCACTGCGCCGATCCGGGCGCAGGCCAGCATCGTGAACACGGCTTCCGGCACCATCGGCATGTACAGCAGCACGCGGTCACCGCGCCCCACCCCCAGTTCCTTAAGCATGGCGGCAGCCGCGTTGACTTCTTCGTATACGTCTTGCCGGGTGTAGACGCGTTCTTGTTCCACCTCGGCGGACACCCAGATCAGCGCGGGTTGATCGCCCTGGGTCGGCAACCAGCGGTCGACCGCGTTGTAGCAAAGATTGGTCGTTCCGCCCACGAACCACTTGGCGAATGGCGGCCGAGAGAAATCCAGGACAGACTGAAAAGGCGTATCCCAATGGATGCGTCCCGCCTCCTCACGCCAGAAGGCATCCCGGTCATGCAATGATCTGTAATGGAAATCCCGAGTTTTTTGCATTTGTGTCTCCTGGTATTGTTCGTACGCCTTAAGGCGGATTGATTTCTTGCGAATCTTTCGGTCATTTTGGTAGGCAAACCTTGCACGAGGCTTGCCACAAGTCAAAAATATTCTTCCAAATTTCCACGCGGCACGGAACGTTACTGATCTGGCACTGATTAGTAATAAAAGTTTGGTAGAATGCCCGCGAAGTTGTAGATAATTGTTGATTCTGCTGACATTTCGGCCCAATCCACGGCTAATTCCGTGCTTTTTGCTGTGAAAAAGCAGGTCATCCCAGGCGAATGCATCGACACTCCATACTCGCGCGATTCTATTCATCCACTGGCCAGGCAAAGCGCGGTCTGCATACGCTCGCGCTGATGGCATGTGTAGCGAGTCTGGCAGGTTGTGCAGGCACCGGGCAAAAGTCAACCGCCCATACGTCCGAGATTGATCCGTACGAAATGGAATGGGTCGCCACCGCCGATGACCCCATCGGCATGCTGGTGACGCAAAAATTCAAGCGCGATCGCCAAGGCCGCAGTGCCGGCAACGCCGGCGCCAATAGCGGCGACAACGCCATGGTCAGCGAAGCCCTGAACTACCTGGGCATCCGCTACCGCTTCGGCGGCAGCTCTCCTGAAACCGGTTTTGATTGCAGCGGCTTGGTCTCGTACTCCGCTGAACGCTCCCTGGGTTTGAAACTGCCGCGCAACGCCGCCGAAATGGCCCGGCAAGGCGTCTCGGTCGCCAAGAACGAATTGAAAGCCGGCGACTTGGTCTTCTTCAACACCATGGGCCGCCGCTATTCGCACGTGGGCATTTACCTGGGCGACGACCGCTTCGTACACTCGCCCAGCGCCGGTGGCGTCGTGCGCGTGGAAAGCATGACCATGGCCTACTGGTCCAAGCGCTACAACGGCGCTCGCCGCCTTGACAACACGCTGATGGCATCGGCCCGCGCCGCCAACTGATCGCGCTGCTTTCGGCATGCTCGCACAAGCGGCTGCCGGAACGCCATCCCCCAAAAGCAAAACGCCGTCAGACTTTGGCCTGACGGCGTTTTTGATTGCTCTTCGCGGCCTCAAGGCCACAGGCCGTTTCGGCCTCCCCAGTTCTTATGGTCCAGCGACAAGCTACGGATTCAGTGCACGGTGCCCGCACGTGAGCACAGACCACACTGCTGCAGGGCTTGCTGCATGCTGCATACCGAACGGCGACAAGCCACGACCCGGATGCCGCCACGCTGCGCGGCGTTGCGAAAGGTCTTCATGACGTTGTGGCCCAGGAAGTCGGTCAGCAAAATGACCAGTTGCGTGCCCGAAGGCAATTGCAGCGTTTTCTTCTGATGCGAGGGATCACGGCCGCTGATGTGATGCGTGATCGAAATGTTGTGTCCTTTGAGCAGATCCGGAATATTACCCAGTCGATCTGCCCCAACCACTACTGCACTGAGTCCTGCCGTCATGATGAACCTCACTGGTCGTTGAGCCTGGATGTAATGATAATGATTCCTATTTTTTAGTCAACTTAAATGAGATCGGTTCTTATTTAATTATTTATATGAGCTTGTCCCAGGGGATAGTGAGATTTGCTATCGGCCAGGGAACTCGCGGCTGTACGGCTGGTCGCGCCATGTCGGCCCCGCCCGCCGGCGCAAAAAAAACGCGGCGTCCGAAGACGCCGCGCTGATTGGATCGCAACCGGGTATCAAGCCTATTTCGGCACGCCTTGCACGGCAGCGGACACGACCGCTCGCGTTAGCGAGGGCGCCAACATTTCCAGGAACGTGTAGACGTAGTCGCGCAGGAACACGCCCGATTTCACGCCCACGCGCGTCGTGTGCGTGCCGAACAGATGCCCCACCGGCAGGCCGACCAGGTTCGAGTCGCGACGCGGGTCATAGGCCACGCCGGCGATGATGCCGATACCCAGCCCTACATCCACGTAGGTCTTGATCACGTCGGCATCAATGGCTTCCAGCACGATGTCGGGGTGGATGCCCTGGTTGGCGAATACCTCGTCGATGGTGCTGCGGCCCGTGAACGCGCGGTCATAGGTCACGATGGGGTGTTCCGCCAGTTGCGCCAGCGACAGGCGCTTGGCGGCGCTGGACGTCAATTCCGCCAGCGGATGGTCCGGGCGCACCACCACGGTGTGTTCCCAGGCATAGACGGGCAAGGTGGCCAGGCCCGGCGTCAGCGCCAGCGACTCGGTCGCCAGCGCCAGATCGGCCTGCTCATGCAAGACCATTTCCGCCAGTTGCGCCGGGCTGCCTTCAGCCAGCGACAAATGTACTTTGGGAAATTGCTTGCGGAACGCGGGGATCACGCGGGGCAAGAGGTAGCGTGCTTGAGTGTGGGTGCAGGCGATGACCAGGCCGCCCTCGTCGCGCCGGGCGAATTCATCGCTGACTTTTTTCAGGTTGTCGACTTCGCGCATGATGCGGTCGATCACTTGCGATACCGCCAAGCCGGGCTTGGTCAGGCCCTTGATGCGCTTGCCGTGGCGTTCGAAGATCTTGATGCCCAGCTCGTCTTCGAATTCGATGATGGCCTTGGAAACTCCAGGCTGCGAGGTATAGAGCATCCGGGCGGCTTCGGTCAGGTTGAAGTCGCGCCGGATGGTTTCACGCACAAAACGAAATTGCTGGAGGTTCATTGAATTGGCCCCTGATAGATCGGCCAATTATAAGTAATAAGGACGCCTCACTATATGACTTATTTGTATAAGCTTAGGAGCAAGGCGTCCCTCCTTTCAGCGCATCGAGATCGTGGTGTTCACCGTCTTGGCGTGAGCCGACCAGCGGGCGGTAACCGTCTTGGTCTGCGTCCAGAACTGCACGGCCTGCTTGCCGTTGGGGCCCAAGTCGCCCAGCTTGGAGCCGCGCGAACCCGTGAAGCTGAACCAAGCCACCGGCACGGGAATCGGCACGTTGATGCCGACCTGGCCCACATCGATGTTGTTCTGGAAATAGCGCGCCGCGCCGCCATCCTGCGTGAACAGCGCAACGCCGTTGCCGTTGGGATTGCGGTTGATGAAGGCCACCGCGTCTTCCAGCGTTTCCACACCCACGCAGCACAAGACCGGTCCGAAAATTTCTTCGGTATAGATGGTCATGTCTTCATTGACGCCGTCAAAAATCGTCGGGCCCACGAAGTTGCCTTGCTCAAAGCCCGACACCTTCAGGTTGCGGCCATCCAGCAGCAGCTTGGCGCCTTCGTCCACGCCCTTCTGGATCAGGCTTTCCACGCGCTTCTTGGCATTGGGCGACACCAGCGGGCCCAGGTCGGCTTCGCGGTCCGTGCCGGAATTGACCTTGAGCTTCTTCGAGCGCTCGACGAAATCGGGCAGCCAGTTGCGGGCATCGCCCACCAGCACGGCCACCGACGAGGCCATGCAGCGCTGGCCGGCGGCGCCGAAAGCCGCGCCCACCAGTTGGTTCAACGCCACTTCGGGATCCGCGTCCGGCAGGATCACGCAATGGTTCTTGGCGCCCATCATCGACTGGCAACGCTTGCCCGCGGCCGATGCGCGGTTGTAGATCTCGGTGCCCACGCGGGTCGAACCAATGAACGACACCGCCTTGATGTCGGGGTGTTCGCACAGGCCGTTGGCCGTGTCAGGGCCGCCATGCACCACGTTCAGCACGCCCGGGGGCAGGCCGGCTTCCAGCGCCAATTGGGCCAGGAACAGCGACGCGGTCGGATCCTGTTCAGACGGCTTGAGCACGAAGCTGTTGCCGCAAGCCACGGCAATCGGGAACATGAAGCAAGGCAGCATCACCGGGAAGTTGAACGCGGTGATACCCGCGCAAACACCCAGCGGCTGGATCAGGGTGTAGACGTCGATGCCGGACGCGGCGTTTTCGGCGTACTCACCCAGTTGCAGGTTGGCGATCGAGCAGGCGTGTTCAACCACTTCCAGGCCGCGCCCGATTTCGCCTTCGGCGTCGGGCAGCGTCTTGCCATGTTCACGCGTAATCATCTCGGCCAGCTTGCCGGTGTTGGCGCGCAGCAGTTCCTGGAACTTCAGCATGACGCGCATCCGCGTGCCCTGCCCGCTGTTGCGCCAGGTCTTGAAGGCTTCCTTGGCGTTGGAGACGGCCAGGTCCAGCTCTTCGCGCGTGGCGAACGGCACCTTGGCAACGACCTCCTGGGTGGCGGGGTTGATCACGTCGCGCCATTCGGTGGATTTGGACTGCACGAGCTTGCCGCCGATCAATAGCGGAACGCGGGGGACTTCACTCATTTGATGCTCCTCACACTGCGTAGACGATGCGGATGGAATCCGCGTTCTTGGATCTTGCGGTGCGCCGGCCGGACAGGGGCCCAAGCCGGCGCGCCGGGCTTATTTCTTCACCAGCGGGCAACTTGAGTCGGCCAGGGGCTGGAAGGCTTCGGCCGCCGGAATGGTGGCGATCAGCTTGGAATAGTCCCAGCCGCCCTTGGATTCCGCGGGCTTCTTCACTTCATACAGGTACATGTCGTGGATCACGCGGCCATCGGGGCGGATCGATGCATTGCGCATGATCGGGTCCTTGATGGGCATTTCACGCATTTTGTCGGCCACCACCTTGCCGTCGGTGCTGCCGGCGGCAGCCGTCGCGCGCAGATAATGCAGCACGCTGGAATACACGCCCGCCTGCGTCATCGTGGGCTTCAGGCCACGGAAGGCCTTTTCGAAACGCGCGGCCCATTGGCGCGATGCATCGTCGTAGTCCCAGTAAAAACCGTCCACATACGACAGGCCTTGCGCGTTTTCCAGGCCCAAGGCACGCAGGTCCGACAGGAAGATCAACAAGGACACCAGGCGCTGCCCGCCTTCAACAATGCCGAATTCACGCGCCTGCTTGACCGCGTTGACGGTGTCCTGGCCACCGTTGGCCAGCGCCACGACCTGCGCCTTCGAACTTTGCGCCTGCAACAGGTACGACGCAAAATCCGGCGCGTTCAAGGGATGCCGAACGTTGCCGGCAACCGTACCGCCCAGCGCCTTCACCGCCTTGGCCGTGTCCGCTTCCAGCGAATGCCCGAACGCATAGTCCACGGTGATGAAGTACCAGGACTTACCGCCTGCCCGCACGGTGGCCTTGGCGCCGCCCGCGGACTGCGAATACGTGTCGAACATCCAATGGAAGCCAACGGGCGAGCATTCCTTGTTGGTCAGCGCCGTGGTGGCCGGACCCGAGAACATCACCACTTTGTTCTTCTCGCGCGCAATGCCCTGCACCGCCAGCGCCACGGCCGAATTGGTCAGGTCGGCAATGGCCGTCACGCCATCGCGGTCAAACCATTCACGCGCTTTCGCCGCACCCACGTCCGCCTTGTTCTGGTTGTCGGCGGACACCAGTTCGATCTTCATGCCCTTGCATTCCGCGGCCAGGCAGTCGTCGATGGCCAATTGCGCCGCCGCCACCGAACCCGGCCCGCCCATCCCGGCATAGGTGCCGGACATATCCGTCAGAATGCCGATCTTCACTGGCGGCTTGTCGGCCGCCTGCGCCTGGCTTACCAATAAAGCGCCCAGACACAAGCCTGCGGCCAGCCCGCGTGCGTGCAATTTCATGGATTTGTCTCCTGAGTGTTATGCGCTGAGTCGTAGCGATATGCCGTCTTTGCGGCCTGCGGCTCCCGGGGGCATTCCCCGAGGCCAGCCGACCCAGTGTAGATGTGTGAAAATCAACAAGCAACACCAGAAATGCACATTCCTTGTGCATTCATGCACAATAAGAAAATTGCCTCGCGCCCCTGTTGGCGAAGGGCCTGCGGAGAGCGAAATCGTGTTGGATTGGGATAGCCTGCGGTACTTCCTGGAAGTCGCCCGAACGCAGCGGGTCAGCGCCGCCGCGCGCAAGCTGGGGGTGGAACACACCACGGTGTCGCGCCGCATTCGTGCGCTGGAGGCAGAGCTGGACACCTTGCTGTTTGAAAAGTCCCGCAGCGCGGGCTTCATGCTGACGGACGACGGCCAGCGCCTTTTCGTGCATGCCGAGCAGATGGAAAGCACCGTGCATACCGCCCGCGAAAACCTGTCAGGCATCGGCCAGGCCTTGTCGGGGCATGTGCGTATCGGCGCCACCGAGGGGTTCGGCAGCTATGTGCTAACGCCGCTGGCCGCCGACTTCCAGCGCCGCTATCCGCACATCACCCTGGACATCCTGCCCGTGCCGCGCTTTGTCAGCCTGTCAAAGCGCGAGGCCGACCTGGCCATCACCATCGAACGCCCGCAGCGCGGCCCCTATGTGTGCAGCAAGCTGTGCGATTACACCTTGCGGCTATACGGAACGCCGGGGTATCTGGCGCGCCACCCGCCGATTGCCACGCGCGCGGATCTGGCCCAGCACACCTTCATCGGCTATGTGGACGAACTGCTGTTCAGCGAACGACTGCGCTACCTGGAAGACCTGCTGCCCGCCAGCAATGTGGTCTTGCGCAGCACCAGCGTGGTGGCGCAATACCATGCGGCGCTGCAAGGGCAGTCGTTGGCGATCCTGCCCTGCTTCATTGCCGCGCAGGATCCACGCTTGAAGCCCGTGCTGGAAAAGGAAGTGGAGATCACCCGTTCTTTCTGGATGTACTGCCACGAAGACCTGCGCAAGCTCAAGCGCGTGACGGCCCTGTGGGAATTCATCCGCAAGTCGGTGCTGAAGAACGCCGACCTGCTGGCGGGCAAGCGCGGCACGATGAAGTACCTGCCGTGATGAAGTACCCGCCTCGGTGAAGTACCCGCCATAAAGCAAAGGGACCGGAAACCGGCCCCTTGCATCTTGCTTTTTCGGCGTCTTGCCCGGCCTTAAGCCGGGGTCGCGCTCTTGGGCGCCTTGACCCGCAGACGGCGCATCAGCAGAAACACGGTCAGCAAGGCCACCACGCCATGGATTGCCCACACCCCCACGCCAAAGCTGAGCTTGCCGTTGGAAATCCAGGCGCGCGACAGGTTGATCATGTTCATGTAAAGCAAGCCCACCAGGCCGGCAATCAGCAAATCTCCCGAACGCCCCAGGCGCGGGTTCACCGCCCCCAGGGGAATGGCCAGCAGCGCCAGGTTGAGCGCGGCCAGCGGCAACGAAATGCGCCACATGACCTGCGACCAACTGCTGTCGGTGTCATCCGCGATCAGTTGCATGGTGGCGCGCGCCTTCGACGAGCGCTCGGCTGCGGCGCGGGCTTCGCCGATGGGGTCTTCACCCGCCTTGCTTTCCAGGCGCAAACCGTACTTTTCGAAGTGCACCAGGCGGATTTCAGGCGTACCCGGCTTGAGGTCATAGCGATGGCCTTCGCCCAGCACCAGGAAGCGGTCGCCATTGGGCAGGGTTTCGCTGTGCGCGCTGCTAGCCGTCAGCACGCTCAACCATTCAGGCCCGGTTTCACGCGCGAACACGTTGCCCAATTCGTCGGTGGGCTTGACCGGGTCTTCCGAGAAGAACACGCGGCTGCCGCCGGACGATTCCGCGAACTGCCCGGCCGTCACTTTGGACAGGTCGGAACGCTGCTCGAACCGTTCGTGGTATTCGCCAATCTGCCGGTAGGCCCACGGCGCGGCCACCAGCGTCAAGCCGGCCACCGCCAGGGCCACGGGAATGGCCACGCGCAGCACGGGCCGTAGCCAGTCGGCCAGCGACAGGCCGCTGGCAAACCACACCACCATTTCGGATTCGCGGTAATTGCGCGTGACGGTCGTCAGCACCGCGATGAAAATGGACACGGCCAGAATGGTCGGCAAGGCGGTGATGGTGGACAGCGCGGCCAGCACCACCACGACGTCGGCTCCGATGTTGCCCCCCGCCGCTTCACCGAGCAGGCGCACGAGAAGCACGCTGAGCCACACGACGAGCAACGTGGAAAAGACAACGCCAGCGTGACTGGTGATCTCGCTGACGACAGAGCGTTTAAATAGAGACATGGGAGAATATGCGGGATAATCGACCGCATCATACACAGACGCACACGGGAAACCCTCATGGAATTTAGCACACAGACCACCGCTTCCCTGCACCAGGTTAAAACCGCCGCCCTGGCTGTCGGGGTGTACGCGGATGGCGTGTTGAGCCCCGCCGCGGACATCATCGACCGCGCTTCCAACGGCGCCGTGCGCGCCGTGCTCAAGACCGAGTTCCGCGGCCGCGCAGGCTCCACGTTGACACTGCGCACGCTGCCCGGCGTGACCGCCCAGCGTGTGGTGCTGGTGGGTCTGGGCAAGCAGGAAGAATATTCGGCCCGCGTTCACGCATCGGCCGAACAGGCGTTCGCCTCGGTCTGCGTGGGCGCCCAACTGACGGAAGGCGTGTCCACGCTGGCCGCCAACCCTGTCGCCGACGTCGCCATCATTGCCCGCGCCCGCAGCGCCGCCATTGCGGCCGGCGCCGCCACTTATCACTACGACGCAAGCTTCGGCAAACCCGACCGCGACGCCCGCCCCAAGCTCAAGAAGATCGTCCAGGTGGTCGAGCGCGCCGACGCGGCTCAGGCCCAGAAAGGCCTGCGCGAAGGTGCCGCCATTGCCAACGGCATGGAACTGACCCGCACGCTGGGCAACCTGCCCGGCAATATCTGCACCCCCACCTACCTGGGCGACACCGCCAAGCGCCTGGCGCGCGAATTCAAATCCCTGAAGGTCGAAGTGCTGGACCGCAAGCAGGTCGAGGCGCTGGGCATGGGTTCCTTCCTGTCGGTCGCGCGCGGTTCCGCCGAAGCGCTGCGCTTCATCGTGCTGCGCCACGCCGGCGCCAAGACCGCCAAGAAAGGCGCGAAAGGCGCTCAGGGCCCGATCGTGCTGGTTGGCAAGGGCATCACCTTCGACGCCGGCGGCATCTCGCTCAAGCCCGCCGCCACCATGGACGAAATGAAGTACGACATGTGCGGCGCCGCCAGCGTGCTGGGATCGTTTCGCGCCCTGGCCGAACTTGAGCTGCCGCTGGACGTGGTCGGCCTGATCCCCGCTTGCGAGAACCTGCCGAGCGGCACCGCCAACAAGCCCGGCGACGTCGTTACCAGCATGGCCGGCCTGACCATCGAGATCCTGAACACCGACGCCGAAGGCCGCCTGGTCCTGTGCGACGCCCTGACCTACGCCGAACGCTTCAAGCCGTCGGCCGTGATCGACATCGCCACGCTGACCGGCGCTTGCGTTGTGGCCCTGGGCCACGTCAACAGCGGCTTGTTCTCGAAAGACGACGCGCTGGCCGAGGCCTTGGCCACGGCTGGCCGCAAGTCGCTGGACACCGCGTGGCGCATGCCGATGGACGACGCCTACCAGGAACAACTGAAGTCCAACTTCGCCGACCTGGCCAACATCGGCGGCCCCCCGGCCGGCGCGGTGACCGCGGCGTGCTTCCTGTCGCGCTTCGCCAAGGCCTACCCGTGGGCCCACCTGGACATCGCCGGCACCGCCTGGCGCGGCGGCAAGGACAAGGGCGCCACCGGCCGCCCCGTGCCCCTGCTGATGCAATATCTGCTGGACCAGGTTTGAAGCGCTTGCAACGGAACCGGGCATGACGCGGATCGACTTCGCCTTCGGCGCGCCCGACCGCTTGCGCATGGCCTGCCAGGTGGTGCGCAAGCGCTTTTTGGCAGGGCAGCGGCTGGTGGTGTACTGTAAAGACGGTTCGCGGCTGGCCGCGTTCGACCGCATGCTGTGGGCCTTTGACGACACCTCGTTCGTGCCGCACGTGCTGGCCAACGACCCGCTGGCGCCCGAAACGCCGGTGGTGTTGACGGCGGGAGACCCGCAGCAGGCGGCCCAGGCCGCAGCGGGCGCGGACGCCGCCCCGCTGTGGCTGCTGAATCTGGACAACGATTGCCCGCCCGGCTTCGACACCTTCGAGCGCCTGCTTGAAATCGTGTCCGATGACCCGGACGACAAGCAAGCCGCCCGACAGCGCTGGCGCGTCTATCAGAATGCGGGCCACACGCCGCTAAGCCACGACCTCAGCCGCCAAGCCACCGGCGGCTGACCAGCCCAATCCATCCCGGCGGGCATCGTCCCCGCCGCGGGTTTTTGATACTTGGGAGCCCTCATGCCCTCTCGCTCCAACGACACCGGCATCCCCACACTGACCCAGCGGGCCGAACCGACGCTCTACGCGCCGCGCCCGCCCCTTGAGACTGAAGGCCGCGTTCCCCCCGTGCTGACCGAATTGGCTGACGACGCCCCCGCCGCCGACGCCGACGATGCGTTTCCTTTGCTGACGGACATCGCCGATGGCCATGGCCAGGACTGGGACGTGGACGAGGCCCCGGCAGCGGTTCATGCCGCCGCCGCGCAAACCACCGTGGCGCAGCCAGATGCAACGGTATTGAGCGCCCGACTGCAAGCCGAGGTCGAACAATTGATGCGCCGCGCGCTGGCCGATGCCGTTGAACAGATCCAAACGCGCATGGATGCCGAATTACCGGGTATCGTTTCCCGGGTATTGAACGAGGTCCGCCCTGGGTAAACAGGGAGTCTGGCCGCGGGTCTAAATCTTCCAAAAACTGGATTCTTCAGGGAACTGTAAGGTATCCTTCCCCTCTAAGCCTACTAGGCAATTATTTTTGGCGCATACAGGAGTTCTCCATGAACGAATATCGTCCGTCCCCTTTTAACCGTTCCGGCTCGGTCGCTGGCGCGCCGGGCGAGGTCGCGCGCAATCAGGTGCTGCGCAATACGTATTGGCTCTTGGCCCTTTCGCTGATTCCCACGGTGCTGGGCGCGGCGGTCGGCCTCTACACGGGAATCAACCGTGTCATGGGCGCCAGCCCCGGCCTTTCCGCGATCGTGTTCCTGGTGGGCGCCTTCGGCATGATGTTCGCCATCGAGAAAAACAAGAACAACTCGATGGGCGTGGTGCTGCTGCTGGCCTTCACGTTCTTCATGGGCATCATGCTGTCGCGCCTGCTTGGCTTCGTGATGGGCTTCAGCAACGGTTCGCAGCTTGTCATGACGGCATTCGGCGGCACGGCGATCGTGTTCGGCACGATGGCCACACTGGCCACCACCATCAAGCGCGACCTGTCCGGGATGCAGAAATTCCTGTTCATCGGCGCGGTCGTGATCCTGGTTGCAGCGCTGGCCAACATCTTCCTGCAAATGCCCGCACTGATGCTGACCATCTCGGTCATGGCCATCCTGGTGTTCTCGGCGTTCATGCTGGTTGACCTGCAGCGCGTGGTCAATGGGGGTGAAACCAACTACGTGTCCGCCACCCTGGCCATCTATCTGGACGTCTACAACGTCTTCTCGAACCTGCTGATGCTGCTGGGCATCTTCGGCGGTAACCGCGAGTAATCGCGCCCCGCAAGTTCAGTACTGAAGGCCTACATTCGCATGTAGGCCTTTTTCTTTGGAGCGCTCCCATGCACGATCGCCGCCGCTTCCTCCAAACCGCCGCCTGCGCCACCTTGCTGGGACCCGCGGGCGCCGTCCAGGCCCTGAGCGCCAAGCAAGCCATGCTGAAGCGCTCCATTCCGTCTACGAAGGAACAGATACCCGTCATCGGCCTGGGCACTGCCGACACCTTCAACACCTCGCCCGATGACGCAGCAGCCATGCAGCCCTTGGCGCAGGTGCTGGACACCTTCGCCAAAGCGGGCGGCACGCTGATCGACACCGCGCCCAGCTACGGCCAGGCCGAGGCGGTTGTGGGAGCGCTGCTGGCGCGCCAGGGCGACGAAGGCAGCCGGTACTTCCTGGCGACCAAGATCGGCGCGCGTGGTCACGACGCCGCCATGGAGCAAATTCGCGCATCACAAAAGTACCTGGGCCGCGACAAACTCGACCTTATCCAGATCCACAACCTGATCGACACCCGCAATCAACTGGGCCTGCTGCGCAACCTGAAGCAGCAAGGCGTCATCCGTTACGTCGGCATCACTCACTACCTGGACCATGCCCACGACGAACTGACCGAACTGGTCGAACGCGAAAAACCCGACTTTCTTCAGATCAATCTATCAGTGGGCGCGCGCAACGCTGAAAAGCGCCTGCTGCCGGCTTGCCAGGCCAACGGTGTCGCAGTGCTGATCAACCGCCCCTTCCAGGACGGCGCCCTGTTTCGCCAGGTCAGGGGTCGTGCCCTGCCCGGTTTGGCAGCCGACATCGGCTGCACCTCCTGGGCGCAGATTTTCCTGAAATTCATCATCGGGCATCCGGCGGTCACCGCCGTCATTCCCGCCACCTCCAAACCCAAGAACATGGCGGACAACGCACTGGCCGGGTTCGGGCCGCAACCCGACGCGGCCATGCGCGACCGCATCGCCGCCCTGCTGGCATAAGCCATGGCCGCTGCCGGCCTTGGCCTCCTGCCTGGCCGCATTGCGCGCGCCTTGGGCATTCATGAAGAGGAAATAGCGCCAGCAGCCTGCGGCTTCGCCTTCTTTTTCTTCCTGTTTTGCGGCTATTTCATGCTGCGGCCCATCCGCGAAACCATGGGGATCCAGGCGGGTGTGAACCAACTGCAATGGCTCTTCACCGCCACCTTCTTCGCCACCCTGGCGGTGGTGCCGGTGTTTGGCGTCTTGTCCTCGCGCGTGCCGCGCTCAACGCTGCTGACCTGGGTCTACGGCCTGTTTGCCCTGACCATGGCGGGCTTTGCCATGCTGCTGCATCTGCAACCGGGCAGCGTCTGGGCGGCGCGCGCGTTCTATGTATGGCTGTCGGTCTTCAATCTGTTCGTGGTTTCCATCGCCTGGAGCCTGATGGCCGATGTGTTCCGCATGGAGTCGGCCAAGCGCCTGTTCGCCTTGATTGCCGCCGGCGCCAGCGCGGGCGGGCTGTGCGGTCCACTGCTGGGCGCGTTGCTGGCGGGCGCGCTTGGTCCGGCGGGCCTGCTGCTGCTGTCGGCGCTGCTGCTCGCGGCGACGTTGCCGCTGAAGCAATGGCTGTTGCGATGGCGCGCCGCCACGCGTACGGACGTCAGCCAGCAGGACATCAAGCAGCCCATTGAAGGTGCCGTGCTGGCCGGCATTTCGCGTATTTTCCGGTCTCGCTATCTGCTTGGCATTTCGTTGCTGGTGGTGCTGCTGGCTACCCTCAACACCTTTCTGTACATGGAGCAGGCGCGGCTGGTGGCTGACTCGTTCCCCGACACCACGCAGCGCATCCGCGTATTCAGCGCGCTGGACTTCACCGTGCAGACGCTGGCGCTGCTGTCGCAAGTTTTTATCACTGGCCGCGTGGCCGCGCGCCTGGGGCTGCGCTTTCTGTTGACCGCGGTGCCCCTGGCCGTAGGGCTGTCATTCCTGGCGTTGGCCGCGTTCCCTGTCTTTGGCGTGTTGGCCGCGGCAATGGTCCTGCGCCGGGCCGGCGAATACGCCTTCATCAGACCCGGGCGCGAAATGCTGTTTACGGCGGTTCCGCCCGAAGACAAATACAAGACCAAGAGCGTCATCGACACTGTGGTCTACCGCGGCGGCGACGCCGCCAGCGGTTGGGTCAAGGCAGGGGTGGACATGCTGGGCCACGGCGCGGCGTTGATCGCGCTGTTGGGCGCGGCCGTGGCGCTGGGCGCAGCGGCGGTCGGCTATGCGCTGGGAAAACAGGCCGATGCAAGAAAGGACGACAAGCGTTAGGTTTTTCCAAACATCCATATTATTAAGACAAACGGATTCTTCGGGCGGCCGCCGCACAATGACGCAGCTCTCAACGCCTGGGGAATCGTCATGAAACGCTCTGCCTGCCTTGCCGCCTTGCTGCTTTGCCTTAGCGCCACGTCCGCGCACGCCGACTATCCGGAACGCGCAATCACCTTGATCGTGCCTGCCGCGGCGGGCGGCAATGCGGACATTACCGCGCGCCTGATCGGCCAGGAGATGAGCCGTCAGCTTGGTCAGCCAGTCGTGGTGGAAAACCGCGTCGGAGCCGGGGGCCGCATCGGCACCCAGGCGGTGGTTCGCGCCCCGGCCGACGGCTATACCATCGGCTACGCCCACGTCGGCACGTTGGTGCTGCATCGGTTTCTGTTCAAACAGCAGCTTTACGACCTGGACCGTGACGTGACGCCCATCGGCCTGGTGGCCGAGACGCCCAACGTCATCGTGGTGAATGCCGCGTCACCCTATCGCGACCTGAAAAGCTTCATCGAGGCCAGCCGCGCCCAGCCCGACCGCATGACGATGACATCGGCCGACCCAGGCACGACCAGCGAGGTCGGCGTGAAGCTTTTCATTGCCCAGACCGGCGCCGCCGTGCGCCAGATTCCCTACAAGGCGACGGCCGCGCAGCTCTCCGACCTGCTCGGTGGCCATGTGGACGCCATGATGGAAAACCTGCCTCCGCTGATCGGCAACCTGAAGGATGGCCGCCTGCGCGCGCTGGCCGTCACAACACGGTCGCGCGCTGCATCCAATCCCGATGTGCCGACGGTGGCCGAACAGGGCTACCCCGACTATGAACAGTCAGCCTGGAGCGCGCTGATCGCTCCCGCCGGTACGCCGCCAGCCGTCATCAACCGCCTGAATGCCGCGATGAACCAGGCGCTGCAATCGGAACATGTCGCAAAAGAACTGCGCAGCCGTTCGCAAGCGCCGCTGGGCGGCACCCCGCAGGACGTACAAACCCAAATTCGCAAGGAACTGCCCAAATGGGAAAACATCATCAAGGCCGCCACGCTGGATTGACGTCCACGGGCGCGCCTGCGGCAAGCCCCCCAGCCGGAGGCGCCACATGATCCAGGTAAGCCGGGAAGACTTCTCCGTTGCCGCCGCAACCAATGACTCGGCCTATCGCCGCATCACCATTCCCATGTTGCGGGTCGACGCCGGCCCTGGCCCCGCCGTGGCCCTGATGGCGGGCGTGCATGGCGACGAATGGGAAGGCCAGGCCGCCATTCTGGATTTGTGGCATCACCTGCCCAACGTACTGCAACGGGGCACGGTCTATTTGCTGCCCGCCGTCAACGCAGAGGCATCGCTGGCCGGCACACGACTGTCGCCCGCCGATGGCGGCAACCTGAACCGCGCCTTCCTGGGCGCCCCCGCGCGCGGCTACACCGAAAGCGTGGCGGCCGCCCTCGAAACGCGTCTGCTGCCCCACGTGCAAGCCATGGTCGACGTCCACAGCGGTGGCGCGTCCCTGCGTTATCTGCCATCGTCCGTGATCACGCGCTACGGCAGCGACGCCTACGACGAGCGCCTGCCCGCCCTGGCGCGCGCGTTCGGCCTGCCGCATTGCGTGTTCTTTCGCGGCAATGAAGCGGGCTCCATGCCGGCCGCGGCCAGCCGCCACCGCGTGTTGCGCCTTAGCGCCGAAATCGGCGGCGGCAGAGAAACCAACAGCGCTCTGGTCGAACGCTGCCGCGACGGCCTGCTCGGTTGCCTGGGAGAGCTGGGCCTGTTGCCCAGCCAACCACGCCCCCGCAATCCGGACACTCTGCTTTATGACCTGGAGGCCCCCGCCGCCACCCTTTGGGCAGGCGAATCCGGCGTATTCGTGCCCAGCGTTGAACTGGGGCAGTCCGTCACAGCGGGCCAGCAGATTGCTCGCCTGATCGAACCCGCCCGCCCCGACACGCCCATGCGCCCCTTGCATAGCCCTCAAGCGGGCACGGTCGTGTGCTTGCGCGCCATCGCCCGGTGTGACGACGGCGACTGCCTGCTGCAAGTCGCACCCGCCCTTCCCCTTGAATTCCTCGCGTCAAAGTACTGACCATGCAGATGAACCCTGGATTGTCCGGCCTACGTTGTATCCGCTGCACCCGCCTGTGGGCGCCCGGCGACTATCCCGAAGGCTGCCCCCATTGCCTGGCCGCTGGCCACCCCGCCACGCTGGAATGCGTCTACGAACCTTCCAGCGGCGGCAACACCATGCCCTTGCCGGTCCTGGCGCCCATCACGCTGGGCGAAGGCGACACACCTTGCCTTGATGCATCGGATCTGGCCGTGGCCGAAAGCATCGGCCAGCTTTGGCTCAAATGTGAGGCCGCCAACCCCACCGGCAGCCACAAGGACCGCATGGCGGCCCAGTTGGTGTCTCGGGCACGACTGGCTGGCGCAACCCGCGTGGCCGCGGCCTCCAGCGGCAACGCCGGCGTGTCGATCGCCGCCTATTGCGCGGCCGCCGGCTTGCAGGCCGACATCGCCATCACCCGAAACTGCCCGCCCTTGCAGCGCGAAGCCATGCAGCGCTTCGGGGCAAGACTCAGCGCCTTTGAAGACAGCCTAGCCCGCTGGCCATACGTCGAAGACCTGTGCCGTAACCAGGGCGCATTCGCGGGCACCAATTACCTGAATCCGCCCGTTGGCACCCACCCTTATGGCGTGGAAGGCTACAAGCCCATTGCCGCTGAAATCCTGGACCGCTGCGGCACGCCGACCGACATCATCGTGCCCACCGCGCGCGGCGATCTGCTGTGGGGCATCTTCCTGGGTTGGCAGCACCTGCTGCAAAGCGGCCGCATTCAACGCTTGCCGCGCCTGCACGCCATTGAACCCCATGCGCGCTTGTCGCAGGCCCAGGCCAGCGGAGACGCGCGCGGCTTGTGGGACGCGGCAACGGCGCAGTACTCCATTGCGGGTGGAACCTGCACGCTGCAATCCCTGGAAGCTTTGTCGCGGTCGGGCGGCACGCCTGTTGAAATTGACGATAAGGCCGCGGCCCAGGCGCAGCAACTTCTGGACCGCAGAGGCATCAGCACCGAGCTATCGTCGGCCGCCGCGCTGGCGGCGGTGGCCAAGCTGCGGCGCTCGGGCGTATTGGATGCCGAATCGTCGGTGGTGCTGATGCTGACTTCGGACGGTCGCCGGGGCTGAGCGGGACCTGGCCCGCAACCTCTGCGGCCCCTACTGCCTTACTGCCTTACCGCATCACCGCCTGACCGCCCGACCACCTCACACGCCGAAGCGATCCACCAGCGGGGCCAGCACGCCGCGCAGACAGGTGGCCCAGAACTTGCCGGCCTCGGACAAGGGTCGGCTACCGTGCAAGATCATATGGCATTCAAAATGCACGGGTGCGGTCAGCGGACGGTAGCAAAGGCCGGCTGCCTCCCTCCCCACGGCGGTGGCCGGGTTGGCAATGCCGATCCCGTGCCCGTCCAGCGCCAGTTGGCACACGGTGCTGGAGTACGGGGTTTCGATGGCCACCTTCAGGCTTAGCCCCGCCTGCAACAACAGCGAATCCAGGCGCTTGCGCGAACCATCCTCCGCGTTCAGGGCAATCACGTCCGCATCCACAAGATGCGTGAAATCCACGCGTTCCAGGCGCGCAAGCGCATGGCTGGCGGGAAACACCGCCACGGCACGCAGGCTGGCCAGCCGGTGCCCCAACAGACCTTCGAGCTCTGATTCGTCAGCCACCACCGCCAGATCGAGTTCGCCCGACACCACCATGTCACGCAAGGTGTTGGAGTCTCGAATCTGCAGATACAGCGGCATGTCGGGATAGCGCGTGCGAAACCGCGAGATCGCGTCACTGACAAGAGTGCCGCCATACGCATGGATGCAACCAATGCGCAGGCGCGGCTGCGCGGCGCCCCGAATCGCACGGATTTTGCGTCCCAGGCTTTCCAGCCCCACGTTCAAGCGGCGGATTTCCTCGTACAACAAGGTGGCCTCGGGCGTGCGCTGCATCCGCTGACGCACGCGCTCGAACAGGCGTAGCTCAATGCTGGCTTCCAACGCGGCCAAGGTGGCGCTGACCGTCGCGGGCGACACATCCAGGCGCCGGGCGGCAGCGGTCACGCTTTCCGTTTCGTATACGGTGCGGAACGTCTCGACCTGTTTCAGTGTGAAGGTCATCGGCTGCGCGCAGCACGCTCAGACGCGCTGCAAGTCCATCAGGACGCGCCGGGTGGACAGCGGGCGGCCGGCAAGAATTTCGGCCAGGCGCTCGCGCAAATCGCGGCGCAGCGCGGGTTCAATGGTGGTGTCTTCGAAATCCGGGGCGGCTTCGTCCACGCCATAACCGGTTTCGCGCAGCAAGGTCCATTCAAAGCGGCGCAACGCCCCCGCGGCGCGCGTGCCGTTGGACAACTGCTGCAACGCCATGTCGTAGGCGTCGAACAGCAAGGGGTGGGCGTCTTCGCGAGGCAGCAGGCGCAACAAGAGTTCGTTCATGTACCAGGCGGACATCAGCGCGGTGCCGGTCAAGGGCCGGATGCCCGCGATTTCGGCGCGCGTCAGCGTCTTGACTTCGCCGTTGCCGGTCCAGGACAGCAGCAAGGGCTGAAAGGCCGACAACACGGGCCTCAGCACCGAGTAAGGGCGCTTGGCGCCCTTGGCGACCATGGCCACACAGCCATGATCGCGGGAAAAAGTCTGAACAATAAGGGAGGTCTCACGCCACGCGGTGGCGTGCAGCATAAAGCCCGGGCGATCCTGGACGCGAGGCGCCCGTCTACTCATAGCCCAAATCGCGGAGCGCACCCTCGCGGTCGGACCACCCCTTGCGCACCTTGATGTAGACCTCAAGGTGCACCGGCTTGTCCAGCAGCTTGGCGATGTCCTGCCGCGCCTCCGTGGCGATGCGCTTCATGTGCATGCCGCCCGTGCCCAAGAGTATGGGCTTGTGGCTGTCGCGCTCGACCACCACGCAGGCGTTGATGCTGGCGCCTTTGTCGGTCTCTTCCCATTGCTCGATGACGACGGTACAGCCGTAGGGCAGTTCGTCGCCGACCAGGCGGAAGATCTTTTCGCGCACCAGTTCGGCCGCAATGAAGCGCATGGGGCGGTCGGTCAGGGTGTCTTCTTCGAACATTGCCTCGCCTTCCGGCAAGCGCGTGGCAATTTCTTCCAGCAACTGATCCAGTTGCTGGTTCTTGGTGGCGCTGACGGGCACCACGGCGCCAAACGGATGCAGCGCCATGATCTTGGAAACGAAGGCAAACAGGTCGTCGCGGTTTTTCAGCGCGTCGATCTTCGAGACAACCAAGATGGTGCGTTCCGGGTTGGGCAAGAGCGGCAGCAACTTGGCGTCGCCCTCAGACCACTTGCCGGCCTCGACCACATGCACCACCACGTCGACGTCAGCCAGGGCCTGCGTCACCACGCGGTTCATCATGCGGTTCATGGCGCCACCATGGCGCGTCTGGAACCCGGGGGTATCAACGAAGACGAACTGCTCGTGTTCGCGCGTCAACACACCATGGATGCGGTGGCGCGTGGTCTGCGCCTTGCGCGACACGATGGAGATCTTGGAACCGATCAGGGCGTTGGTCAGCGTGGACTTGCCCACATTGGGGCGGCCAACAATGGCAACAAAGCCGGTACGAAAAGGGGTATCGCTCATTTAGTCTCTTGAGCCACTGCCACGGGCAGCGACAATTGCGCGGTTTTGCGCGCCTTGCCCGACTTGCGGGCAGCCTTGGTGGCCGGGCTGATGGCCAGCGCGGCTTCCAAGGCCAGCTTGGCCGCTGATTGCTCGGCGGCGCGGCGGCTGGCGCCAGGCGCCGTAACCTTGATCTCGAGCGCCGGGATGGCGCACTCGACTTCGAACTGCTGGCTGTGGGCCGCGCCATGCGTGGCCACCACCGTGTACAGCGGCAGCGCCAGCTTGCGGCCCTGCAGGAATTCCTGCAGCAAGGTCTTGGCGTCCTTGCCCAGCGTTTTGGGGTCAACCGACGCCAGCACCGGCTGGTACTGGCGCACGATCACGCGGCGCGCGGCCTCAAAGCCCGCGTCCAGAAAGACGGCGCCGAACAGCGCCTCGACCGTGTCGGCAAGAATGGATGGCCGGCGGAACCCGCCGCTTTTCAATTCACCTTCGCCCAGGCGCAGATACTGCGAGAGCTCCAGGCGCTGGGCGATATCCGCCAGCGAGGCCTGCTTGACCAGATTGGCCCGCAGCCGCGACAGATCGCCTTCGTCAATTTTCGAATAACGCTCGAACAGCATGGCCGCAACGACGAAGTTCAGCACGGAATCCCCAAGGAATTCCAAGCGCTCGTTGTGGCGCGCACCATGACTGCGATGCGTCAGTGCCTGTTCAAGCAAGGCTGGATCACCGAAGTGGTGATCCAGGCGGTTTTCTAGCGTGGCTAGCGACATAATCAGTTGAACCGGCCAATGCGGCTGAGATCGCTGAAATTCATCCAGATGAAGAACGCGCGTCCGACGATGTTGGCTTCAGGTACGAAGCCCCAGTACCGGCTGTCCGCGCTGTTGTCCCGATTATCACCCATGGCGAAATAACTGCCTTCGGGTACTTTGCAGCGTACCCCATTGCGGCTGTATTGGCAGTTTTCACGGTGAGGAAATTGCCACATGGGAGCGTAATCCTGCGGTTTTTTCTCATCTAGCAGGATTTGGTGCTCAACGTCGCCTAATTTCTCTTTATATTGCGCAATATACGAAACACGATCGGGTTCGAAGTAGTCTCCGGCGCGCACATGGGGCACCAGTTCGCCATTGACATACAGTTTTTTGTCCAGGTAGGCAATTTCGTCACCCGGCAAACCCACCACGCGCTTGATGTAGTCCACGTCCGGATCTACGGGATAGCGGAACACAAACACGTCGCCGCGCTTGGGTTCGCCAATATCAATCACCTTCTTGTCGATCACAGGCAGGCGCAGGCCATAGCTGAATTTGTTCACCAGGATCAGGTCGCCAGACTGCAGCGTGGGCAGCATCGAACCCGACGGAATCCGGAACGGCTCGACCACGAACGAACGCAGCATGAATACGAACAGAATGACGGGAAAAAAGCTGACCGCGTATTCGATCCACCACGGCACGCGCCGCGCCACGTCGCCGGCTTCGCGGCGCAGGCGTTCGGCTTCCTGCGCATCGCCGATCAGGGCCGCGTCGTACTGCGCCATTGCCGCTTGGGCCCGTGCTTCACGGCCACGCCGTAGCACCGCTAGATCAAGCACCCAGATAATGCCGGTCAAGACCAGCAGAACAAACAGGATCAGGGCAAAGTTCCAACTCATCAGCTAACCGCCTTCTTTTGGTTCTACTTGTCTTCCACTTGCAGGATGGCCAGGAACGCCTCCTGCGGAATCTCAACGCTACCCACCTGCTTCATGCGCTTCTTGCCGGCCTTCTGCTTTTCAAGCAGCTTTTTCTTGCGCGAGATGTCGCCGCCGTAGCACTTGGCCAGCACGTTCTTGCGCAACGCCTTCACGTTTTCGCGCGCGATGATTTCGGCGCCGATGGCGGCCTGGATGACCACGTCGAACATCTGGCGGGGAATCAGTCCACGCATGCGCGTGACCACGTCACGGGCGCGATGGCGCGCGTTGCTGCGGTGAACGATCACGGCCAGTGCATCGACCCGGTCGTTGTTGATGAGCAGGTCCACCCGCACCACGTCGGCCGAGCGATATTCCAGGAATTCGTAGTCCATCGAGGCGTAGCCGCGCGACACCGACTTCAGCTTGTCGAAGAAGTCGAGCACGATTTCGGCCAGCGGAATCTCGTACACCAGGTGCACCTGGCGGCCGTGATAGCTCATGTTGACCTGCGAACCGCGCTTGTTGTTGCACAGCGTCATCACCGGGCCGACATAGTCCTGCGGCATGAACAGCGTGACCTTCACGATGGGTTCGCGAATGTCCTGGATCTTGCCCACTTCGGGCATGCGCGACGGGCTTTCCACGGTAATCACGGAACCATCGCGCTGCTCGACTTCGTACACCACCGACGGCGCGGTGGTGATGATGTCCATGTCGAATTCACGCTCCAGGCGCTCTTGCACGATCTCCATGTGCAACAAGCCCAGGAAGCCGCAGCGGAAGCCAAAGCCCAGCGCCTGCGACACTTCGGGTTCGAACATCAGCGCGGCGTCGTTCAGCTTGAGCTTGTCGAGCGAATCGCGCAGTTGGTCATATTCAGAGCTTTCCACCGGATACAAACCGGCGAACACCTGCGGCTTCACTTCCTTGAAGCCGGGCAGCGCGGACGGCGCCGGCTTGTTGGCCAGCGTGACCGTGTCGCCAACCTTGGCGTCTTCCAACTGCTTGATGCCGGCGATGATGAAACCCACTTCGCCCGCGGACAGATGCGGACGCGGCTGCGACTTCGGCGTGAACACGCCGGTCTGCTCGCACAGGTGGGTGGCGCCGGAGGCCATCAGCAGAATCTTGTCCTTGGGCTTGAGGACACCATTCACGATGCGCACCAGCATGACCACGCCCACGTAGTTATCGAACCACGAGTCGATGATCAGGGCTTGCAGCGGCGCCTCGGGATCGCCCTTGGGCGCCGGCACACGCGCAACGATGGTTTCCAGGATTTCGTCGATGCCCATGCCCGTCTTGGCGCTGGCCAACACCGCTTCAGATGCATCGATGCCGATCACATCTTCCACTTCCTGGCGCGCGCCTTCGGGATCTGCCTGCGGCAGGTCCATCTTGTTCAGCACGGGCACCACTTCCACGCCCAGTTCAATAGCGGTGTAGCAGTTGGCGACGGTCTGCGCTTCCACACCCTGCGAGGCGTCCACCACCAGCAGGGCGCCCTCGCACGCCGACAGCGAACGGCTGACTTCGTAGGAAAAGTCCACGTGCCCCGGGGTGTCGATCAGGTTCAGGTTGTAGACCTTGCCGTCATTCGCCTTGTACTGCAGGGCGGCGGTCTGGGCCTTGATGGTAATACCGCGCTCGCGTTCGATTTCCATGGAATCGAGCACCTGCGCCGACATTTCGCGAGCCGCCAATCCGCCGCAGCGCTGGATCAAGCGATCGGCCAAGGTCGATTTGCCATGATCGATGTGGGCAATGATGGAGAAGTTGCGAATATGCTGCATGCTTGAAATTATAAGGGACGGAACACTCGGCACCAGGCCGGAAGACACCGCCGCCGGAGAAGGCACGGCTGACGAGAGAGGGGCATCGGCGGGCAAAACCCGGAATCCCGGGACAAGCCCGAAACCGAAACCCGGGCAAAACGAGGGGGCGCCAAGCGCCCCCTCTTGCGGCAACCAGCCATTTTAGCTGGTCTTGGGCATTTTTTTTCTGCCGCGGCCCGCAGCCAGGCAAAAAGGGCGCCCCACCGGGGCCACCCGCCCTACTTCAATGCAGGCACCGCAACCCATTGCGTCTGGTCGCCTCGGCGAACCAGCAGACCCACGGCGCGGCTCTTGTCCAGCTTGGCCACGAGCTCGCCGAACTGCTTGGCGCCGGTCACGTCGGTGTCGTTCAAAGCCAACACAATGTCGCCTTCCTGCAGGCCGGCCTTGCTGGCTGCGCCTTCGGCCACCTTCACCTGGACACCGCCCTTGATACGCAGCTTCTTCTGCATGTCGCCCGGCACGTCCACCACGCCCAGACCCAGCGCATTGGTGACTTCCGGCTCGGGGGCAACCTTCTTGCCTGCCGAAGCCGCCTTTTCAGTCGGGATCTCGCCCACCTTGACTGACAGCGTCAGGCTCTTGCCCTTGCGCCACACTTGCATGTCGGCGCGCGTGCCGGGCTTGGTTTCACCCACGATGCGCGGCAGGTCGGACCAGCGCTTGATGGCTTCATTGTTGAACTTCAGGATCACGTCGCCCGGCTGCACGCCCGCCTGTTCGGCGGGGCCGTCGACTTCAACGCTGCTGACCAGCGCGCCTTCAGCCTTGGGCAGCCCAATGGCTTCAGCCACGTCCTTGCCCACTTCGCCAATCTGCACGCCGACCCGTCCGCGCGTCACCTTGCCGGTGGTACGCAACTGGTCCACCACGCGCATCGCTTCGTCGATCGGGATGGCCAGGGAAATACCCATGAAACCGCCGCTGCGCGAAATGATCTGGGAATTGATACCCACGACCTCGCCATCCAGGTTGATCAAGGGCCCGCCCGAGTTGCCCGGATTGACGGCAACGTCCGTCTGGATGAACGGCAGGTACTCGCCGGTATCGCGGCCTATCGCGCTGACAATGCCCGAGGTCACGGTGGAGTCCAAACCGAACGGAGAGCCGATCGCCAGCACCCACTGGCCTTTCTTCAGCTTTTTGGGGTCGCCAATGACAAGAGGCACCATGTCCTTGGCTTCAATCTTGATCAACGCCACGTCGGTGCGTTCATCGGTGCCGATGACCTTGGCCTTGAATTCACGGCCGTCGGTCAAGGTGACGTAAATATCCGTTGCATCCACCACGACGTGATTGTTGGTCAGGATATAGCCGTCGTCGGACACGAAAAAGCCCGATCCCACGCCGCGCGGTACCGTGCGCTCTTCAGGCTGGGGGCGCGGGCGTGGCGTCGGCACTTGCCCGCCGCCGGGCGGCTGGATGTCGGGGCCAAAGAACCAACGAAACAGCTCATAGGGATCGCTGCCGCCGCCGGGACCCGGCCCGCGCACCGGCACAGTGGCCGTCGTGCGGATGTTCACTACAGCCGGGTCGGCCTTTTCGACAATGCCCGTGAAGTCGGGCAACGCCACCGTGGGTGTCTGCGCCACCGAAGCGGGCACGTAGGCGGCGGACATAAGTACCCCTGCCGTCACGGCCACCAGAAAGCGCCGGAAAAAAGCGTTCGACACCGTCATTGCTTTCATAAATTACTCCGAAGTTGCTGCTTGCTGCCTGTGGCTTGGGCGTCAATCACTTGGACCCGGCGGCCGGCACGTATTCTGTCGCTTCCGCCAATTGTTCCAGCGTCTCCACGGGTACCTCGCCCATGGCCGTCAGCCAGAAATCAGCAATGCGCGTGCCGTACACCGTGATGGCCCCGCGCTGCGCGGCGCCCAGCGGAGGATGATGCCCCCGCTCGCTGTCATAAGGCTCAATGAAAACCGAAATGGCCGCCAAGCCGTCGGACAGCACCATCTGGCTGACCGCGCCGGCGCGTCCCATCGACCGTGACACCTGCATGATCACCTTGAAACCCTTGGGTGCGGGAATGCGCCAGCCCTGGGCTGCCAGGTCCACCGGCGTCATGGAAGATTCCAGCACTTTCCAGTCGCGCGTGCTCCACCGCGAACTCAGTTGTTGCGGATCAACTTCCGAACCCATGCGAACCGACGTGAAAGACACTTGCTCGACCACGCCTCGGGCCGCATTCAAGGTCTGCGCCTTAAGCAGCAGATTGGTTTCAACGTCGGCGCAAAGGCGGTAGCCATAGCGCAGCTTGTCCAGCGGCTCGATCGTGATCAAGCGGCATTCGCGACCCGCCACCCGATGCAGCTTGGACTCGGTGCGAATTTTGTAGTGCTCGGCAAGATTGGCCGGATCGCCCAGCAACAAGCCGGGAAAACGATCACCCCGCCGACGTTCGATCAGAACGGTCTTACGTTCGGGGATCAGACACTGCACATCATCGTTGTGACGCAGGTATTCACGCGGCTGGCCGTCGAGGATTTCCAGGCGCTCGCGCTCGCCGGTGCCGTCCAAAACGTGCACCAGTCGCGAGGACTGAATCATTTCGCCCTGCTGATACATGAAGACGCCCGCGTAGTCCTGCTTGCGCGCGGCCTGCTGGATGCGCGTCAACAGTTGGACGACGTCGTCCGAGGCCGGGGCGGCGGTGTCGGACGCGCGTGCCGGCTCATGGGCAGACAGGAAAGCGGTCAGAAGCGTAGCGGCAAACCATCCCGCGCGGTGCGCGTTCCAGGAAGCTGCGCGCGGCCAACGTGTGGGTAACGCCAGCGCCATCAACGTCCGGCTCCGGCTTCGAACGAGACTTGCCGCACCGCGCTGGGACCCGCCATCTGGCGATGGGCCTCGAGATAGTCGCGCAGGCCGGCGTCATCGGCGGCGGAGACAGCAGTGGGCGTGCCACTGGCGTCGGCCAGGACACGAACTTCCGTGGCCGGCGTGCCGCTCAGGTAGGGTTGCGCCACCCAGGCAACCGTGGCCACGGCCGCCGCTACGGCCAGGCCTGAAAGCCCGACCCGCAGCGGCGAACGGCGCCGCGGCGCCGCCACGATAGGCAGCTCCGCATCAAGCGCACGGGCCAGTCGCGACTGGAATGCAGCGCTAGGCGTCAATGCCAGATCGGCATTACGTAGAGAATCACCGATCAAATGATAGGTGTCCCAGGTCTGACGTCCTTCCTTGGACAACAGACTGGAAAGAATATCGTCGGAATCTTCTCCGTCCATCCAGGCGGAAACCGATTCCTCCCAGGAGGCCTCGGCGATCTCAACGGACTTGGCTGCTGTTTGCATGACTGCCACTCCTTACCAGCGACGCTCGGCATCGGTGCCTAGCAATGGACGCAATTTGGTCGCAATGGCCTCACGCGCACGAAAAATGCGGGAGCGCACCGTACCAATGGGGCAATCCATGCTCTGGGCGATGTCTTCGTAACTCATACCTTCGATTTCACGCAGGACAATTGCGGTGCGCAACTCTTCGGGCAATTCCTCGATGGCCGCGTTCACCGTTTCGGCGATTTCGCGGCTGGCAACCATGGATTCCGGCGTGCTTATGTCGGTTAGGTTGTCGGTTTCGTTAAAAGTTTCACCGTCTTCCGTTTCTATCGCATTGGGCGCACTGGGACGACGGCCTTGTGAGGCCAGCCAGTTGCGCGCCGTATTGATGGCGATCCGGTACAACCAGGTGTAGAAGGCGCTATCCCCCCGAAATTGGGGCAAGGCCCGATACGCCTTGATGAATGCTTCCTGAGCTACGTCCTCGATCTCCGAGGGGTCGCGGATCATCCGGGCCAACAGGCGCAGGATCTTGCGCTGGTACTTGAGCACCAGAAGATCGAAGGCCTTCTTGTCGCCTCGTTGAACGCGCGCGACCAACTCAGCGTCGACTTCGCGCTCGCTCATGACGTCTCCCGGCTACGTGCCGCTGGACGAGCGTGCCGCGCCGTGCCCGTCAGCAGGCAAAGGCGCCGCCAGGACTCGGGGTGCAACGTCCGCTGCCAGACGGTCAGGGTGATTGTGCTATTTGTAAAGACGGTACTCCCGGTGGGCAAGGGCTGCAAAATAAGCGTAAGCCAGCGAGGGCCGCGTTGGCGATCCAACAACCGCGCGTCTTGCCAGCCTTGTGGCTGGTGAACCTGCCAGCGCCCTGCCCCAGCCGTCGTGCGCAACGCCGATACTGGGGACGGTCCGCTCCGTGCAGAGTGTAACAGCCAGGCCGGGATGGACAGCAGCGCAATCGCTACTGCCACGGCCACCGCCACCGTGCCATGCCAGGACGACGCCATCAAGACGCAGCCGGCCGCGACAACAACGGCCAAGCAACACAGCACAGGGACGCCGGTCGGCCGCCCGATGGGCACACGAAACGACCAGCGCCCTGCGTCGGAGCCTTCCAAATCAGACCCGGCGAACGGCCATCGAGCCGTTGGTGCCGCCGAAGCCGAACGAGTTGGAAAGGCCGACTTCAATCTTCATCTGCCGCGCTTCGTTCGCGCAGTAGTCGAGATCGCATTCCGGATCTTGATTGAAGATGTTGATGGTGGGAGGCGAAACCTGGTTGTACACGGCCAAGGTCGTGAACACCGCCTCGATGCCGCCAGCCGCACCGAGCAAGTGCCCGGTCATGGACTTGGTCGAATTGACCACCAGCTTCTTGGCGTGATCGCCGAAAGCCAGCTTCAGCGCGTCGGTTTCGTTCTTGTCGCCCAAGGGGGTGGACGTGCCGTGCGCGTTGACATACTGGATGTCGTCCGCGTTCAGGCCGCCGTTGCGCAGCGCGTTGATAACGCCTCGGCGCGGGCCGTCCTTGTCCGGAGCCGTGATGTGATGCGCGTCCGAGCTCATGCCGTAACCGGCCAGTTCGCCATAGATGCGCGCGCCGCGCTTCTTGGCGTGCTCGTACTCTTCCAGCACCAGAACGCCGGCGCCTTCGCCCAGGACGAAGCCGTCGCGGTCACGATCCCAGGGACGCGAAGCCGTCTGAGGATCATCGTTGCGAGTCGACAAGGCGCGCATGGCGGCAAAACCGCCGATACCCAGCGGCGACACGGTCGATTCCGCACCACCAGCGACCATGACGTCCGCGTCACCGTATTCGATCAGGCGCGCGGCGTCGCCGATGCAATGCAGGCCGGTCGTGCAGGCCGAAACAACGGCGTAGCTGGGGCCCTTCATGCCATAGGCAATGGACAAATGACCGGAGATCAGGTTAATCAGCGAACCCGGCACGAAGAACGGAGAAATCCGTCGCGGCCCCTTGGCCATGTATTCGACCTGGGTTTCTTCAATGCGCGGCAAACCGCCGATGCCGGAGCCCACGATCACGCCAATGCGCTCGGCATTGGCGTCGGTGACTTCCAGGCCGCTGTCACGCCATGCCTGCATCCCGGCGGCCAGGCCGTAATGGATGAAGGTATCCATCTGGCGGGCTTCTTTGCTCGAGATATAGGTGCTGATGTCGAAGTCTTTGACTTCGCCAGCAATGTGCGTGGTGATGGCCGAGGGATCGAAACGGGTGATGCGGCTGATGCCAGAACGTCCGTTGACGATATTGTCCCAAGCGGTGGTCAGGTCGTTTCCAACGGGAGAAACGATACCCAGGCCGGTGATGACGACACGTCGCTTCACGGATGACTCCTCAAACAGACAAAAGAAAGGCGGTTTTCGGGATGCGCTGCACGTGTGGCCCACGCGAAAGCGGGTCGGGCTTTACGACGCCCTTCCCCACGCGTACCACACGGCAAATTCCTGAAACCGCCCCGTTTCCCGGCTGGCCCCGAAAGTAGGGCAACCGGAAGGATATAAAGTCGAGCTTACTGCTTACCGTGCGAATTGATGTAGTCAATCGCTTGTTGCACGGTAGTGATCTTTTCGGCCTCTTCGTCGGGGATCTCGGTCTCGAATTCGTCTTCGAGCGCCATGACCAGTTCGACCATGTCGAGCGAATCGGCACCGAGGTCGTCAAGGAAGGAGGATTCGTTCTTGATCTCGGCTTCGTTGACGCCAAGTTGTTCAGCGACGATCTTCTTGACGCGCTGTTCGATGCTTTCCATGCAGATCTCCAATTGGGAAAAATCCCGCGAATTATAGCCAAGCGTAGAGGAAAGCAACGCCTGGCCGTGACAAAAATAACACCGCGCACTTGTTCTGTCGCCCGTTGGGGGCACAGGAATACCGGTATGCGGCGTTTCCGGTTGAACTGCGTGCTACCCAAGCCGGTTGCCCGACGAAGGCGCGGCGGCCTGGGCCGCCTGGCGCGCAATTCGTGATTTATTGCATGTACATCCCGCCGTTGACGTGCAGGGTGGTGCCGGTAATGTAACCCGCTTGCGGCCCGGACAAAAAGGCCACCGCATGGGCGATGTCTTCGGGCGAACCCAGACGACCCAGCGGAATCTGTTGCAGCAGCGCCGTGGTCTGGCTTTCGGCCAGCGCGCGCGTCATGTCCGTGTCGATGAAGCCGGGCGCGACGCAGTTCACGGTGATGTTGCGGCTACCCAACTCACGGGCCAGCGCACGTGACATGCCCGACACACCCGCTTTCGCGGCGGCGTAGTTGGCCTGGCCCGCGTTGCCGCTGGAACCGACCACCGAGGTCACGTTGATGATGCGGCCCCAACGGGCCTTCATCATGCTGCGCATCACGGCGCGCGACAGGCGGAATACGGAAGTCAGATTCGTGTCCAGCACCGCGGACCAATCATCGTCTTTCATGCGCATCGCGAGCGTATCGCGCGTGATGCCGGCATTGTTGACCAGGATGTGCGGGCCGCCGCCATCCTTGGCCAGCGCGTCGATCAAGGCGTCGCAAGCTTCGGCGTCGGTCACGTTGAGCACCACGCCACGGCCACCAAACGGCGCCAGGGCTTCGGTAATGGCGGCTGCGCCGGATTCCGTGGTGGCGGTGCCGACCACGGTAGCGCCGCGCGCGGCCAATTCCTGGGCGATGGCGCGGCCGATGCCCCGGGTGGCGCCGGTCACCAGCGCGATCTTGCCTTGCAGTTCGATCGAATTGTCCATGTCTTCAATTTCCGTTAACGACGGCCAACGCGGCTTCAAGTGAAGCGGGGTCGGTAATGGCCAGGCCAGTAAGTTCGGGATCAATGCGCTTGGTCAAGCCGGCCAGCACCTTGCCGGGACCGCATTCGATAACGTGCGTGACGCCTTGCGCCTTCATGGCGCGCAGGGTTTCAACCCAGCGCACAGGATGCCATGCCTGACGCACCAGCGCATCCCGGATTGCCTCGGGTTCCGAGGGGGAAGCCACGTCAACGTTGTTGATGACCTGGATTTGCGGCGCCAAGACCGTTGCGTTCGCCAGCGCGGCAGCCAGCACATCGGCGGCAGGCTTGAGCAGACTGGAGTGGAACGGCGCCGACACAGGCAGCAGCAATGCGCGCTTGGCGCCCGCGGCCTTGGCCAGGTCGCACGCACGTTCGACGGCGGCTTTGTGGCCGGCGATCACGACCTGCGCGGGCGCATTGAAGTTCACGGCTTCGACGACTTCGCCTTGAGCGGCGGCGGCACATGCGGCGCGCACGGCATCGTCGTCCAGGCCCAGAATGGCGGCCATGGCGCCCGTGCCGACCGGCACGGCGGCCTGCATGGCGTCAGCGCGCACGCGCACCAGGCGCACAGCGTCTTCAAGCATGAGCGAGCCGGCCGCGGTCAACGCGGCATACTCACCCAGGCTATGACCAGCCACGACGTCGGGCTTGCGGCCACCAGCGGCCGTCCAGGCAGCATAGAACGCCACGCCGGCCGTCAACATGGCCGGCTGCGTGTTCGTGGTCAGGTTCAGTTGTTCGGCCGGACCTTGCGCGATCAGGGCACCCAGGTCCTGACCCAGAGCCTCGGAGGCACGCGCCACGGCGTCCGTAACAGCAGCAACGCCCGACCAGGCATCCAGCATGCCGACAGCCTGCGACCCTTGGCCGGGAAAGACAAAAGCAATTTTCATGATTAACCGGTTGGATTGATTCAGTGTCTGTGTGGAATGTCGGGCGCCCGTTCGGCGGCAGCGCTCGTCGCGCCACCCGCCAGGACGCGCGCTTACATGCGGGCCAGTACCGAGCCCCAGGTGAATCCGCCACCCACGCCTTGCATCAGGATGAGCTGCCCCGGCTTGACGCGGCCATCGCGGCGCGCGGCATCCAGCGCCAGCGGCACGCTGGCCGCCGAGGTGTTGGCGTGACTATCAACAGTGATGACGACTTTGTCGACCGGCACGGCCAGTTTGCGTGCCAGGAAATTCAGGATGCGTACGTTGGCCTGGTGAGGAATCAGCCAGTCGACATCCGCGAGCTCAACACCGGCTTCCGCGCACGTGTCGCGCGCCGAACGGTCCAGCACGGTGACGGCCTGCTTGAAGACGGCCTGGCCATCCATGCGCAGGAACGGGTCGCCCGTGACGTCGCCGTAGGCCACGTTACCCGCGGCGCTCAGGATCTTCATCTGGCTGCCGTCGGCATGCAGCTGCGCGGCCATGATGCCCGGCTCGTCGGATGCTTTCAGCACCACGGCGCCCGCACCATCGCCGAACAGCACGCAGGTGCTGCGGTCGTTCCAGTCCAGGATGCGCGAGAACACTTCAGCGCCGATCACCAGCGCGCAACGGGCGCGACCGGCGCGAATGAAGCTGTCGGCCGTGGTCAACGCATACACAAAGCCGCTGCACACGGCCTGCACGTCGAACGCCGCCGAGCCCTTGGCGCCCAGATTGGCCTGCACCAGGCAAGCGGTGCTGGGAAAGACGAAGTCGGGGGTGGAGGTAGCGACGATGATCAGGTCGACATCGGACGCTTCAACGCCCGCGTCGGCCAGCGCACGGCGCGACGCCTCGGTGGCAAGCTGGCTGGTCGTGACGCCGCGCTCGGCAAGGTGGCGCTGACGGATGCCCGTGCGCTCAACGATCCATTCATCGGACGTGGCGATATCGCGCGTCGCCAGTTCCGCTGCCAGTTCGTCATTCGAAACCACGCGTTCCGGCAAGAAGCTGCCGGTGCCCGCGATTGCGGAATATTTCATTGCGGTATCCATCAAGCGGTGTCCCCAGCCACGTTCGCGGGAGGCGTTGCGGCGCCCTCTTCCGACTGAACGCGCTTGGTAATCTGAGCGACCGTCTGAGCGGTGCGCTCCAGCAGTTTACTCACTACGGCTTCACGGGCGCGCTGCAACGCAAAACCGTAGGCGTAGACATCCGCGGAACCGTGGCTCTTGATGACCACGCCGCGCAGGCCCAACAACGCGGCGCCGTTATAGCGGCGGTTGTCGACACGGTTGCGCAAACGGTTCAGCACGGGTTTGGCAATAGCCCCGGCCAGCAACGTGAAAATATTGCGTTTGAACTCTTCGTGAATGATGCTGGACAGCATCTTCGCCAGCCCTTCGACGGACTTGAGCACGACGTTGCCGACAAAGCCATCGCAGACGACGACGTCGACCGTACCCTTGAAGATGTCGTTGCCTTCCACGTTGCCGTAGAAATTCAAGGGGCTGCCGCGCAGAAGCTCGGCGGCTTCCTTGACGACTTCATTGCCCTTGATGACTTCTTCGCCGATGTTGAGCAAGCCCACGGTGGGGTTCTCACGATGGTCCACCGCCTGCGACAGCGCGGCGCCCATGATGGCGAATTGCAGAAGGTGCTCGGCCGTGCAGTCCACATTCGCGCCCAGGTCCAGCACCGTGGTGGCGCGACCCGTCTGATTCGGAATGGACGTGGCGATCGCGGGGCGGTCGATGCCGTCCAGCGTCTTGAGCACATAGCGTGAAATGGCCATCCACGCACCCGTATTGCCCGCGGAAACGCAGGCGTCGGCGCGCCCGTCCTTGACGGACTGGGCGGCCAGGCGCATGGAGGAGTCTTTTTTGCGGCGCAGGGCGACCTCGACCGGGTCGTCCATGGTGACGACTTCAGAAGCCGCCACGATTTCCATACGATCGCGCGCAACGTCGCGGTGCTCCGAGAGCGCCGCTTCGATCGCGTCGGGAAGCCCGACCAGCAACAGCCGGGTATCCGGAAATTGCCGGGCGAACTCGATCGCAGCCGGAATCGTGACGGGCAGACCGAAGTCTCCGCCCATACAGTCTATGGCGATGCGTATCACGGGTGCCAGGTATCAGCGCTCAGCCGAATTGGTCCGAGTACGAGTTCGGCCCGGGGGCCTTATTCGTCGGCCTTGGTCTTCAGGACCTTGCGGCCACGATAGAAGCCGTTGGGGCTGATGTGGTGGCGCAGGTGCGTTTCACCGGTGTTCGGCTCGATGGCGGTCGACGGAGCAACCAGAAAATCGTGCGAACGGTGCATACCGCGCTTGGAGGGGGACTTCTTGTTTTGTTGAACGGCCATGATGACTCCTAGAAACGGGGCGCATTGTACGCGATGCGGCCCGATGTTGATCTCAATCTTTGTGCTTCAGTTGTTCCAGCACCGCAAACGGCGACGGACGCTTGACAGCGGGTTCTTCAGGAACTTCGCTGACGTTGGCCTGCGCGCCCGGGCATACTTCATGCTTGGGCACATACGGAACGCTCAGAATGAGCTCATCTTCGATCTGGGCCAGCAGATCAAAATGATGCGACCCCACCACCTTCTCAGGTTGGTTGGACACAAAACCATTTCCTTCTTCGTCTTCGTCTTCGCTGCCGGCATAACCGTCGGTGACATCACCGTTGGTAAAACCATCATCAAGATCGGATTCAGACTTAACCAGCTGCAAGAGGACTTCGCTATCGATCGGGTATACGAACGGCGCATTGCACCGCTGGCACACCAGCACCGGATTCGCTTGCACATGAACATGCAGAAGCGGCCGGCCAAGCAACAGCCCCGACTTACCCACCTCACCGCGCACGGACCACGTCACAAGCCCGGCCTCGCCCAGCGGTTGTTCGGGTAACCCTTCAACCGCGCGCGTAAACCGCACAAGAGGTATGGTGCCTTGCGCTTCCTTGCCACTATGGGCAAATGCGAATGCATCGATGCGCTTGATGATCAATCCTTTGCATTCACGGGACTTCGGCTTTCAGCATTTGCTTTGGCTTTTTCAGCTCCGGCTTTCAGCCTTCCACTTTCAGCAGCCGCTGCAAAAATCCCGCAAAACGTTAGATAATACTGCGACTTACGCTTAACCGTCAAATACCGCATGCTCTCAAAGCCTAGCCTGATCCTCGCGTCCAGCTCGCGTTACCGCAAAGAATTGCTGTCGCGCCTGCGTCTGCCCTTTACCGCCATTTCCCCCGATGTAGACGAAACGCCACAGCCTGGGGAAACGCCCGAAGCGCTGGCGTTGCGGCTATCAATTGCCAAGGCCATGGCGGTCGCGGCCAAGCACCCGGGCAGCATCGTCATCGGGTCGGATCAGGTGGCCACCGTTGACGGCCAGCCTATCGGCAAACCGGGGGATTTTCCCCACGCTCAAGCGCAATTACGCGCGCTGTCGGGGCAAACGGTGGCATTTCACAGCGCGCTGGCGGTCACGGATGGCCAGCGCGTGGAAAAAGCGGACATCGTTACGCTCTGCCGTTTCCGCCAATTGCCGGACGCCGCCATCGACGCCTACCTGCGCGCCGAGGAACCTTACGATACCGCAGGCAGCGCCAAGGCGGAAAGCCTGGGCATCGCCCTGATGGAAAGCATCCAGAGCGATGACCCGACCGCCATTATCGGGCTGCCGTTGATCGCGCTGACGCGCATGCTGGCGCAGTTCGGGCTGGACCCGCTTAACGCACCGGGCGCGTCGACATGAACGGCGCCCTGCACCTGATTCCCGTCAGCCTGGGCGACGCCCCACCCGAACGCTGGCTGCCGGCCGACGTGCGCGCCCTGGCCGGGCGGCTGGACACCTACATCGCCGAAAATGCCAAGACCGCGCGCGCCTTTCTCAAACAGGTCGGCACCACGCGCCCGCTGCAGGAAATCACCATACACACCCTGACCGACAAAATCGACGCCGGCCAGATCGACGCCTGGTTGGCGCCGGTGAAGAAAGGGGCGGAGATCGGCCTGGTATCCGAGGCCGGCTGCCCGGCCGTCGCCGACCCGGGCGCCAAAGTCGTCGACGCCGCCCATCGCCTGGGAATACCGGTCAAACCCTGGGTCGGCCCCTCGTCCATCCTGCTTGGCCTCATGGCCAGCGGCCTGGACGGGCAGCGCTTCGCCTTCCATGGTTACGCCCCGGTGGATGCCGCCGAGCGCGCCAAGCAACTGAAGGCCTGGGAGCAGCATTCCGCCATGCACAACCAGACTCAGTTGCTGATCGAAACGCCCTACCGCAACGCGGCCATGTTCGCTACGCTGCTGTCCAGCCTGAAAGGCGACACCAAGCTGTGCGTGGCGCGCTCCGTTACCACTGCGGACGAATGGGTGGTAACGCACACCATCGCCGACTGGAAAAAACTGCCGGCGCCCCAACTGGACAAACTCCCCACGCTGTTCCTCTACCTGGCCCGCTGATCGATGCTACGCCTTATTACCACCCTGCTGGCCACGGCAGTGCTGGCTGGCTGCGCCTCGCGCGGCCCCGCCGGGCTGGATCTGGACACCTCTATCACCGCCGTCAGCCAAGCAAGCCGCGTGCGCAGCATCATCCTGCACTACACCAGCGTTGGCGACGCCACATCCATCAAGCTGCTGTCGCGCGGCAAGGTCAGCTCGCACTACCTGATTGCCGACTCAGGCCGCACCTACCGCCTTGTGGACGAAAATCGTGCCGCATGGCATGCGGGCGCCAGTTCCTGGTACGGCAACATCGCCATGAACAGCACGTCGATCGGCATCGAAATCGTCAACCCGGGCCGGACCGAAGGCCCTGACGGCAAGCCGGTCTGGCATGCCTACAACGAACGCCAACTGCGCGCGCTGACCATTCTGCTGCGCGACCTTATCCAACGCCATGGCATCGCCCCCGAGAACGTGGTGGGCCATAGCGACATCGCGCCGCAACGCAAAGTGGACCCCGGACCGCTATTCCCCTGGAAGGCGCTAGCCGAAGCGGGCATCGGACGCTGGTACGACGAAACCGGGGCAGCCGAGCATCTGGCGCGCCTGCAGGCTGTAGGCGTCCCCGATGTGGCCTGGTTTCAGAAGCAATTGCAACGCCTGGGCTATGCCTGCCCGCAGGACGGCGTGCTGGATCGGGCCACCATCAACACACTGGCGGCGTTCCAGATGCATTACCGGCCCGCTGTGCACGACGGCCAGCCAGACGCGGAAACCGCCGCCATCATGCTGGCGATGCTGTAACTGTGCAGCCGTATCAGTAGCCGGACCTATCGCTGGCGTTGGCTACGTTAGCCCCTGCGCCGCCACCAAGCCACAATCCGCCAGCCCAGCAGCAAAGCCAGCACTGCCGCATACAAGATGGGTTCGGTGAAATCGTTCTTGCCGGCCTTGTGCCACCAAAAGTGCAGCACCGCAAGCAAGCCGATGGCGTAGACGGCGCGGTGCAACTGCTGCCAGCGCTTGCCAAGCCGGCGCATGGCCCACTGCGTGGACGTGGCCGCCAGCGCCGTCATCAGCACAAAGGCGGCAAACCCCACGGTAATAAAGGGCCGCTCGCCAATATCCTGCAACATCGAGGCGGGATCCAGACCGCGGTCCCACCACACCCAGGCCATGAAATGCATGGCGCCGTAAAAGAAGGCAAACAGACCGCACATGCGCCGCACGCGCACCAGCGCGGGCTGCCCGGTCAGGCGGCGCAACGGCGTGATGGACAACGTGACCAGCAGACAGACAAGCGTCCAGGTGCCGGACGAGCGGGTCAGGAACTCAACCGGGTTCGCGGTCAGCCCGTCGTTGAAACCCAGCCACAGCCACCGCGCGAACGGCAACAAGCCCAGCAGAAACAACAGCGGCTTGAAGCGCCCCACGGTCTTTGCGGAAAGCTGCGCCTTGCGGGGAGACGCGGACACGGACTGGGTCGAGGCCTCGGACATGGCGCGGTCAATAATTCGCTTTCAGGTCCATGCCCTGATAAAGGGAGGCCACCTGCTCGCCATAGCCATTGAACATCAGGGTTTTGCGCTTGGGCGTGAACAGCCCGCCCTCACCAATGCGGCGCTCGGTTGCCTGGCTCCAGCGGGGATGCGGCACATTGGGGTTCACATTGGCGTAAAAGCCATATTCCTGCGGCGCCGCCTTGACCCAGGACGACACCGGCATTTTTTCCACCAAGCGGATCTTCACCAGGGACTTGGCCGATTTGAAGCCGTACTTCCATGGCACGGCCAGCCGCAAGGGCGCGCCGTTCTGGTTGGGCAAGACCTTGCCATACAGGCCGAACACCAGCATGGCCAGCGGGTTCATGGCCTCATCGATGCGCAGCGCTTCCACATACGGCCAGTCCAGGACGCCGGCGCGCACGCCAGGCATGTTCTCGCGCTGCACCGCTGTCACGAATTCCACATATTTGGCGTTGCCCGTGGGTTCGACCTGCTTGAGCAGTTCCGACACCGAATAACCCACCCAGGGGATCACCATGGACCAGCCTTCGACGCAACGCAGGCGATAGACGCGGTCTTCCATCGGCGCCAGCTTGAGCAGTTCTTCGATGGTGAACGTACGCGGCTTGCCGACCTCACCCTCGACGCTAACGCTCCAGGGCCGGGTCTGCAATTTGCCAGCCTTGGCGGCAGGATCGCCTTTATCGAGCCCGAATTCGTAGTAGTTGTTGTAGGAGGTGATGTCATCCAGCGAGGTTTGCTTATCCATCACGCTGAGAGCGGCGTTCGACTTGCCGACCAAGGCCCCGGCGTCCTGCGCGAAGGCGCTACGAGAGGCCCAGCCGGACAGGCCCACGGCAGCCGCCGTCATTCCGGCGCGCAGCATCAATTCGCGGCGCGAACGCCAAACCGCCTCATCGGTGATTTCGGACGGAAGAATATCGTCGGGCTTGCGTATCAACATCGTGGTCTCCGGTTTGGCACAGTCCAGCCATGGCAGCACCCTGCGCAACACATAGACGTTGCGCCGCCCCATGATATTCCGCGGCGGCACGCCAGCGGCTGGGCATATTCAGATTGACCCGTGGCGCTGACAGACGTTCCCGGCCCGCCTTCAGGCCATCCACCCTGGCCATACGCCAATCAGGCGCTTGCCGACACGCGGGGCAATAGCCAATCGCGCACGAGCGGCACACTATCCAGCACGGCCTGGGGCGCGCAACCCTCAAGCTCCTTTACGGTGTGGGCGCCATATGTCACCCCGAGCCCATGCACCCCCGCATTGACCGCCATCTGCAGGTCGTGCGAAGTGTCGCCCACCATCACCACACGGTCAGGCTCCACGTCCAGTTCCTGCATCAGCTCATGCAACATGGCGGGGTGCGGCTTGCTGAAGGTTTCATCGGCCGTGCGGGTGGCGTCAAACAGGGGCCCCAGACCGGTCGCGGCCAGGGCGCGGGTCAGGCCAACCCGACTTTTGCCGGTCGCCACGGCCAGGCGCACATTCTGGCCGGCCAGTTCGGTCAGCAGCTCAGGAATGCCGTCGAACAGGCGTAGTTCGGGATCGCGCAGCAGATAGTGCGTGCGATAGCGTTCCAGGAAGCGCGGCATCATGGCCTGTGTCAGTTCCGGCACGGCGCGACGCAATGCGCTTTCCAGGGACAGACCAATCACCCAGCTTGCCTCGGACGTCGAGGGCACCGCCAGTTCCAGGTCGCGGCAGGCGCCTTGGATGGCGGCCACGATGCTGTGCGTGGAGTCCATCAGGGTGCCATCCCAATCAAAAACAACCAGCGAATACGACGACATAATCAGACCGACTCCAGTTGTTTCAGTAATTTTTGGCAGGCAGGGGGCAGCTCGGCCGTCAGCGTCATCGGCTCGCCCGTGACCGGATGGGCCAAGGTCAATTGATGCGCGTGCAGGAACATCCGACCAAACCCCATCCGCGAGAATTCAGCGCGCACGTCGTCATGGCCGTATTTATCGTCGCCCACGATGGGAAAGCCGCTGGCCGCCAAGTGCACCCGAATTTGATGGGTACGACCCGTGCGCAGTTCCGCGTCGACCAGACTGTAACGGCCGAAACGCTGTTTGAGCGTGATGATGGTGTGCGCGGTCTGGCCATCGGGGTCCACCTTGACGCGGCGCTCGCCGGACTGCGTCGTCCATTTGGACAAGCCCAGCTTGATGTGCTGACGGTCGTTCACCCAGTCGCCTTCGACCAGGGCCAGGTAATGCTTGTCGCCCTTGCCTTCACGCAGCATGGCGTGCAGGGCCAGCAAGGCGCTGCGCTTCTTGGCCACCATGAGCAGCCCGGACGTTTCCCGGTCCAGGCGATGCACCAGTTCAAGAAACTTGGCGTCCGGCCGCGCCGCGCGCAGTTGTTCGATGACGCCGAAAGACACGCCGCTGCCGCCATGCACCGCGACACCGGCCGGCTTGTCCACGACCAGCAGCGCATCGTCTTCGAACACGATCGGAAATTCCGCGCCCGGCACGGGGCGGGGCTTGCCCGGATCAGGCAAATGCAAGGGCGGAATGCGGACGATGTCGCCTTCGACGATGCGGTAGTCGACCGAGATACGTCCCTTGTTTACGCGCACTTCGCCGCCACGGATGGCTTTATAGATATGCGTTTTGGGAACGCCCTTGCACAAGCGCATCAGGAAGTTGTCCAGACGCTGGCCGGCGTGTTCGCCATCGACCTCCACCATACGGACGGCGGGGGCGGCTTTAGAGGGGGATATGGGGGAGGAAGTTTCTTTGCGCATTGCGGAAAGCGACATATAATCGGGACAGCCTTAAGGGGCTGAACTAGCCGCCTGGCGTAGAGATGCAAACAAGTACGCAACTCCGTCGAGCGCGCGGGCCGCCATTGTACTGCCTGCTGATTCAACCCCTGGGTCTCTTGGTCGCCGGCGCAACCGCGCCCTGCCGGATAGTGGTGTGGCATTCACTTTGCCCGCTGTCCCAGCAGGTCCGTTGCATGCCGCAAGCGGCTCTGAAGCACTGCAAGAATCGTCGCATATTTAAAGCACCAGCTGCGTGTAGGCAACCAATCCGACCGCAACTGCCGTTCACAGCAATTTTTCCGTCAAACCACATTCAGTGAAGCTGACCCTCCTGCTGACAGAACCCCGTGCCCCACGGCACGACGTGCCCGCCTGACCCGCGGCGGATACGCCTGGGCGCCGCCCAGGTACGGTCCGCATTTCTTGCCCGCTTCAGCCGCAGCCCGAGTGACCCGAGGTCACGCGCCGATATCGGCGCGTCATGACAACGGAGAAACCCTCTCATGAAGCGCATGCTGTTCAATGCGACGCATCAGGAAGAATTACGCGTCGCTATCGTTGATGGGCAAAAACTCATCGACCTCGACATCGAGACTGCCGGCCGCGAACAACGCAAAGGCAACATCTACAAAGGTGTCATTACCCGGATCGAACCCGGCCTGGAAGCTTGCTTCGTCAACTACGGTGAAGACCGTCACGGCTTTCTGCCCTTCAAGGAAGTGGCTCGCAGCTTCTTCAAGGAAGGCGTCGACGTCCGTAGCGCCCGCATCCAGGATGCGCTGCGCGAAGGCCAGGAACTGATCGTTCAGGTCGAAAAGGAAGAGCGCGGCAACAAGGGCGCAGCCCTGACCACGTTCATCTCGCTGGCTGGCCGCTACCTGGTTCTGATGCCCAACAACCCCCGTGGCGGTGGCGTTTCGCGCCGCGTTGAGGGTGAAGACCGCCAGGAACTGCGCGACACCATGGAGCAGCTTGATCTGCCCCAGGGTATGAGCATCATTGCTCGCACCGCCGGCATCGGCCGCAACGTCGAAGAGCTCCAGTGGGACTTGTCCTACCTGTTGCAGCTGTGGACCGCCATTGACGGCGCTGCCCGCGACAACTCCGCGCCGATCCTCATCTATCTGGAATCCAGCCTGGTCATCCGGGCCATCCGCGATTATTTCTCGCCCGAAATCGGCGAGATCCTGATCGATACCGACGAGATCGCCGACCAGGCCACCGCCTTCATGAGCGTGGTGATGCCGGACAATGTCCAGCGCGTCAAACGCTACCGTGACGACATCCCGCTGTTCTCGCGCTTCCAGATCGAACACCAGATTGAAACGGCGTATTCGCGCACGGTGCAACTGCCCTCGGGCGGCGCCATCGTGATCGACCACACCGAAGCGCTGGTTTCCGTCGACGTGAACTCCGCGCGCTCCACGCGCGGCGCCGACATCGAGGAAACCGCACTGCGCACCAACTCCGAAGCGGCCGACGAAGTGGCCCGCCAGTTGCGCTTGCGCGACTTGGGCGGCCTGATCGTCATCGACTTCATCGACATGGAAGACAGCAAGAACCAGCGCGCCGTTGAACAGCGCCTGCGTGATGCCCTTCATTTCGACCGCGCCCGCGTGCAAATGGGCAAGATTTCGCGCTTTGGCCTGATGGAACTGTCGCGCCAGCGCCTGCGCCCCGCCCTGAACGAAGGCTCGCACATCACTTGCCCGCGTTGCAACGGCACGGGCGTGATCCGCGATGCCGAATCCAGCGCCCTGCACGTGTTGCGCCTGCTGCAAGAAGAAGCGATGAAGGAAAACACCGCGGCGGTCCACGCCCAGGTGCCGGTGGATGTCGCCACCTACCTTCTGAACGAAAAGCGCGCCGACATCACCAAGATGGAAGCCCGCCTGAAGGTCAACCTGATGCTGATCCCGAACAAGCATCTGGAAACACCGCACCATCACATCGAGCGCCTGCGCCACGATGATCCGCGACTGGAAGAGCTGAAGACCAGCTTCGAACTGGTTGAAGCGCCCGCCACGGATGCCCCCTGGCAGCCGCGCGAAAGCGAGATCAAGGCTCGCCCGGAAGCGCTGGTCAAGGGCATTACGCCCTCGCAACCCGCCCCGGTTTCCACGCCCGCCGCTCCTGCCGCCGCCCCCGCCGCTCCGGCCGCCACCGGTGGCCTGGGAAGCTTGTTCAAGCGCCTGGTCGGCTGGCTGACCGGTGGCTCCGAAGCCGCCAAGCCGGCCCCCGCCACCACGGAAGACAGCGCCAAGCGCACCGCCTCCGGCCGCGGCAAGGGCCGCACTGGCCATGACGGCCAGGAACGCCGTGGCGAACGCCATGGTTCGGACCGCAACCGCAACAACCGCCGTGGCGAATCGCGTGGCGAAGGCGCGGAAGCCAGCGAAGGCGGCCGTCACCACTCTCGCGGCAACCGTCGCGGTGAAGGCGAGCGCGGCGAACGTGGCGATCGCGGTAACCGCAACGAAGCCCGTGGCGACCGCGACGGCCAGGTAGCGCAAGCCGCCCTGGCGTCCAACCGCCCCGACCAGGCTGACCAGGCCAATGGCGACGACGCCGGCGCTGGCCGTAACCGCCGCCGTGGCCGTGGCCGCAACCGCCGTGAAGAGGGGCAGTCCGACGCGCCGATGAGCGAACAGGAAAGCATGGTAGCCGCGCTGGCGCAGTCCGTCGCGACCGCCCTACCCGACACCAAGCCCGCCGCCAACGCCTCGACCGACGCCGCTGACACCGCAGAGCAAACCGCTGACGGCATCCCCATGGCCGAAGGTGCCGAAGGTGCAGCCGACCCGGAACGCAAGCGCCGCCGCCGCCGTAGCCGTCGTGGCCGCCGCAGCCAGGACGAAGCAGGCCTGGCCGGTAGCGACGAGCAACAGGACGAAGGCTCGGATGATGAATCCGCCGACCAAGCCGACAATGCCGCGGTTCCCGCAGTGACGACGGCCCCGGTAGCCTCCGCTCCGGCTGCCACGATCGAAGCCGCCCCTGTCGCCACGGCGCCGACGCAAGCCGTCGAAACCAAGGTGACGGAAGCCCAGGTCGTTGAAGCCCAGCCGGTTGAAACGGCCAAGGTTGAAGCACGGGTTGACGCTCCCGTTGCTGCCCCCGCAGGGACTCAGGTTGCGGCTCCGGTCACAACTCCGGTTGAACCCCCGGCCCAAACCCCGGCTGAAGCCACCGTTGATACCGCTGCTGCAGCCCCGGTTGAAACGTCGGCAACGACACCTGTCACCAGCGCAGCGGAAACGCCCGCCGAAGCCGTCAAGGCCGAGCCGGAGCAAGCCGCCGTCGAACCGGTGACGCTGCCTGTGCAAACGGCTCCTCAAGTGACCCAACCGGTCGCCGTGGAAGCCGCTGCTCCGGTTCAAGCCCCCGCCGAGCAGCCGGTGCAAGCCGCCGCGGTTGAACCCGTTGTGGCGGCACCCGCGCCAGCCGCCGATGCCCAACCCATCGTGATGCCCGCAACGGCGCCGTCGGCCAAGGCTCAAGCCCTGCACGACGTGGTCAACGCCGCCGGTCTGAAATGGGTGGAAACCGATCCGGACCGTCACGCCCAAACCCAGTTGCGCATCGCCGCGGCACACACGCCTACCCGTCTGGGCCGTGAACGCAAGCCGGTTGCAGCCGTATCGACTGAACCGCTGGTTCAAGTCGAAACGCGCCACTAAGCCGCAACCCCAAAAAAACCGCCCGCATAAAAGCGGGCGGTTTTTTTTTGCCTGTCGCAGCCCTGCCGACAAACGGTCGATATAAATGCGGGATGTAAGCCGCAAGGCCAAGGCCGCTAGACGAAAAAAAACCCTCGGCGATGAACTGACCCCCGAAAGTTGGACTTTGATCCATCCTTCGGGGGTTTTTTGCATGGCAAAGTACGACGAGCAGTTCA